>JAJPHW010000170.1 GCA_021325035.1 Terriglobia bacterium | reverse complement strand
TTTGTACTTCTACCGGAGTGCTCCAAGTCTTGCCGTCGTCCGAGTGAGTCACAAAAAGACATCCACCCGCGCCGCAGGTCGTGTCGAAATCATTCCAAGAGATGAACATGCGGCCGTAAGTAGCGCTGCTCGGTTCATTGTCTGCCCACATGGACGGGCGGTCATCAAACGAAGCGACATGAGCGCAGGCGCCGGTCGTCCAGGTTTTGCCATCCGTAGATGTCCATAGGCCAATGCCCTGGCCGCCACAATCACCCGAAACCAAGTCACCGGCAAAGAACTTGCCTTGTTTGGAATTGAAAACGACCAGCGGATCGCCATAGTTAGCGCCATGGCTAGTCGCAAATGGCGAAGGTTGAATCTGGGTAAAAGTCACCCCACCGTCGGTTGAATAGGACACGCCCGAATAGTTCGATGAGTCGCTAACGTAGTTGGAGTTGTAGTTCACCACGACGGTTTGACCTTTATCCGCCGTGCTGGCCGCGACCATACTTTCGCTCCCGCACATATCCTCGTTGCTATTGCAATCTGATCCGTTGCTGACGAGAACATTGGCGATGTTGGGGGCAGTGGCCAGTTTGTGCTCCGCTCTGCCAGCCGTGGGCTGCCCGCCTTGCACGAGCCCGCATTGAATCATAATTAAGCCGGCGCGCATGTTGTCCTGCATCAAAAGCGCCGGAGCATTGATCTTCGAACAGTCCACGCCAAGCGTAGTCACTTGGGCCCGAGCTACCGATGGTTGAAGCACGCACGCTGCCAGCAACAAAACTGGAAACGTAAGGTTACAGAGCAGTCTACTTCTGTTGTTCGTCATTAGTTGCTTTCCGCCTTTGTTGCTGATTTTTGCAGCTCAGATTGTGGATCAGAAGTGCGACGCTGTGCGTCCGGGAGAGGTGTCACTGCGGTCCCAAAATATTGTTCGTCCATCCAGATACCGGATTTCCTTTTCAAATCGTCCAACAATGCTTGCATCTTTTGCCCTTGCAGCTCTTTTTCGATATGCGGAGACACCTGGCTAAGCGTTTTACGGTCACGCTTAACCAACTGAATAAGAAGCAGGCGGGCCGGAGTATCCTCCACCTCAGACCACTCACCATCCTTAAGCGCGAACGCCGCTTTCTCTATGGCTGGCGAAAGTTGCCCGCGGGCAAAGATGAGAGGGTCAGGGTCAAGCAGGCCATCGCCCGACTTGAGCAGGTTGGCGGCCACTGTTTTCTCGCTGGTTCCAGAGGCACATTCACGACGGATCTGATCTGCGCGTTCCCTCGCAGCCTGGGAGCTCAGGGCGGGCTCGTCTTTTAATTTGTCTGCTGATTGGTCGGGCGATTTGCCTCGCACCTTCCAAATGAACAGCCTGCGCATCTGCACTTGGTCGTAATCTGACGCGTGGGCAGAATAATATTGGCCGATTTCTTCGGAGCTAGGTTCGGCCTGACGCATCAGCCTGTCAAATTCAGCGTCCGAAAGTACCTGCATGCGGGCGATGGCTAACTTCCGGCTAACCTCGGGCGAGGACTCGATCCCATCGGCGAGGGCCTGTTGCGAAAGCATGAGTACGGAAGCATAGTCGTCACCGAGGCGTCGGCGATCTTTCTCTGTCGAGCCGTCGGTTGCGCCTTCCTTGTGAGGGTCTCCGGCGTTCGGCTCAATGCCGTCGATCCGGGATTCGAATTCTTCCTCTGTGACCTGCGCGTCTCCGACTTTGAGTACGACTCGGTCGCTTGCAGCGGGAACGCTCTTGTTTTGCGGAGAGATGGCCGGCGCGGGGATGGACTTTCCGGGCGAACTTGAAGGATTTGCGCTGGAAGGCTGCTGGGCCTGCCCCACCGCGACCAGGAGGCCGCACAGAATCAGACAATGAGTAAGAGACGTGCTAATGAGAGTCGTCAAGTCTTCGAGCGCACGACTCTTGCGTTGCTTCCCGGTGTGTTCGAACCCGAATACTCGCGAGACGTTCAGGATTGCTTCGTGCGCCATCTTTCCCCGGGGAACTTTTTTGCCTGTTGAACGCGTGCGCTCAACGGAGACGCCAATTATACGACGAGCCGTAGTAGAGACGATGCGCACAGTTTAAGCGCTAACAAGGGAAGAAAGATTTTTGCGTAAGGGCAGGTGAGGACACCTGCCCTTACATGATTAGGGGTTACTTTACGGCTAACTCTGCGTATCCCTCAGCCTTGAGCGTCGAAGGCTTCGAGAATAGCTTTGCGAAATTGCGGGCCTTGCGGTTCTTCCAGGTTCCTTTGTGATAGGCATAGCCAGCGATCAGCGGCAAAGTGACGGTGATTTCGCCGAAGACCATCTGTTCTTTGGCCAGATCAACCTTGCCCCAAGAGTTTGCTTCGCGCAGCGTTGAACCCGAAAGCGCGCCATCGCGTTCATCAGCCACAGTGAGCTGGACAGCGTACTTGTGCATGTCCGCTTCGTAGCCGAGAAACTCTGCGGAGACGACGATATCCTGTACGAAGTTCTTGGGCACGCCGCCGCCGAGCATGAGCAGACCGGTCACGCCGCTTTCGACTTTAATCTGCGTCAGTTCGCGGAAGTCCGCCGCCGAATCGATCGAAACATAGGGTTTACCTTCCTGTTGGCGAGAGACTTGGTGGAAAACGAGTCCAAATCCCGCCGAACAATCGGAAAATGCCGGCACGAAAATGGGAATGTCGCGGCGGTAAGCCTCGAGCACGATGCTGTCGGCTTTCGAATAATTATTGTCGAGATATTTGCCCATCGCATGAATGAACTCACGGCTGGAATGAGGCCGCGGCTCCAGCGATTCGGCAATCAATCGCATCTTGTCGTCGCAAATGCGAAGTTCGTCTTCGTCAATGAAAGTGTCGTAGATGCGGTCGATGTGCAACTCGCGTAGTTGATTGTCAGAAGCAAACGGTGAGCCGAGATAGTGGCGGAAACCGAGCGCTTCGAAGAAATCCTGGTCCACGATATTCGCGCCGGTGGAGACGATCGCGTCCACCATATTCGAGCGCATAAGGTCGAGAATAATTCCCTTCTGTCCGGCAGAAATCAAGCTGCCGGCGAGGGTCAAAATAATGCCACAATCTTTGTCGCCCACCATTTCATCGACGATTTGCGCAGCGCGGGCGAGGTTGCGGGCCTGGAACGCGGTCGTCTCCATCATTTCGATCATGGGGACAACGTTCACAGCCTTGATGTCATAGTGGTTAACGGTTGTGTGCAGAAGATCAGATTTTTTCATGAGGCAAGCTCCATGGTGGAAGTCCGGAGCCGCTTTTTAGGAAGGAGCCCCGGCTATCGGGGTCTACGGTAAGCAGTGCTGCTTCCGCCATCGAACCCCGCCGTGGCTGTAATAAATATATAAGAATTCCAGTGCAGACGATGAGATTTTTTTGTTAAATTTCAGCGCTTGAAAAAGCGCCCGATGCCAAGGCGCACCTGCACGGTGTTGATCCCAGGGTTGGGTACGCTCAATCCGGCGTTAGAAATGTGCAGATAGCGCAGCTCGACCGTCCAGTGATATTTCTCGCCGAGAATATGCGTGCCGACAGCTAGAGACGGCATGAAGTTTACAGAATTTGTTCCGGTGGGAACGTCGTGGTTGGTGTAGAGCACACCGCCGCTGAGTTCGGCATAAGGAGCAAAAGACCCGTGAGTGGCGAGAGTCCAGTTCAAGTTCACGGGATTGAAGCCAGCGCCATAGGAGGTATTTGCAGGCTGAAAAATGAGAAACGCCGGAATCGCATCCACTGCATATTCGAAGCGGCCCTTCAAGAACCCAGGCCCGTGCGGGTTGGTGATGATCCATCCATAGCGCAGGCCAACGTTCCATGCACCCGTATCGCCGCGTCCGCCGGGGACGGAATGACCGCCGCCAGTCCAGATGGCGATGTCGTGGCCGCCGGCTTCCGGGCCGTTTTCAGCCTGCTGCGCCGCGAGCAACGCCGAACTCACGCTGAGAAAAAGCACTATATAAAAGAATTTCTTCACGATGGCATCAGATGAAACGGGAATGGCACACGATACAGGAAAACGTAAACAAATCAAAGTCCTATGCCGCCATCCACCGCGAGAATTTGGCCGGTAATGAAGTGCGGAGCGGTAACAAAGAATAGAACAGCAGCGGCGATTTCTTCCCCAGTGCCATTGCGCAGCATAGGCGTTTGCTTGGCCATTTTCTTGAAGAACGAAGTAGCGGCTTTCTCGCCTAAATCGATCATCCCGGGAGCGACGCAGTTCACGGCAATTTCAGGCGCAAGGGCTTTTGCCATCACTTTCGTCAGCATGTGAACGGCGGCCTTGGAGGAACAATAATGCGCGTGCGTAGCCCAGGGACGCAGACCGCCGAGTGATCCCATATTGACGATCTTCCCTTTTCGCTTTCGGAGGAGCGGCAAGGCTTCGCGGGAGACGAGAAACGGCCCACGGGTATTGGAGGCAAAAATCGCGTCCCATTGCTTGACCGTGATGTCTTCGAAGTTGGCCGTCTCATAGTTGGCGGCGTTATTGATTAGTATGTCGAGACCGCCCAGTTCCCTTTTCACTTCTTTAATGGCCGATTTGACGCTCTTTTCCTCGGTGATGTCGCAGCGCAGGGCGACGGCGCGCACGCCGAACGAGGTCAAATCAATGACCGTGGCTTGCGCATCTTGGGCCGAATTGCGGAAGGTGATGGCGACATCGGCTCCGGCTTCGGCCAGCGCCAACGCCGATGCCCTACCGAGCCGCTTCGCGCCGCCGGTGATGAGGGCAGTTTTGCCATGTAGAGGTTTCAAATTTGAAGAAGGCATGGCAGGATTGTAAACCGCAAAGTGGTCTGACCACTGCACCGGGAAGCCCTGCGCTCTCCGTAAAATACTTATTGGAAGGGTTATATCCTTCGTGCTAGCCTGAGCCCATGACGGAGCCCCGTGAAGTCATTGTCTATTCGCGGAAGGGTTGCCATCTCTGCGAGATTGTCAAAGAGACGATCGGCAAACTGCACCGGCGCGGTGGATTCTCCTGGCGTGAAGTGGACGTGGATACCGATGACCAGCTCCGGCGTCAGTTCACCGACGAAGTTCCCGTGGTTTTTATTGATGGCCGCAAAGCCTTCAAGTACCGAATGACCGAGCAAGAATTTCTGCGCAAATTAGCCAGCTAGATTACCTTTCTCAATCCTTCCCTAAAGAAGCCGCTCGCAGTTGCAGTAGAATTTTCTCCGCATGTTGCGGACGGAACTCTACGCGGACCCGACAAATCATTTTCTACACGATCTCGTTCTTGAGTCGTGCGGTCGCAATGCGGCGAAAACTGCCATTGTCGATTCGTCTTGCGGAAGACGGATTTCTTACGCGGATTACGGCGAGCTCGTTGATGGACTGGCTCGTGGGCTGGTAGCAGCGGGGATCAAGCCAGGCGAAGTTGTCGCCATCTTCCTACCCAACTCCTGGGAATTTTGCGTTGCCTGCCACGCCATAACTTTGGCTGGAGCGATTCCAACTTTGCTCAATCCGTCTTATCGGGAGCGCGAGGTTCGCTTTCAATTAGCAAACTCGAATGCGGTTGCTTTAATAAGCGATGGGCCACTGCTCCAAGGAATTTCTTTTGCAGAATTGCCGGATTTGCGGCGTGTTTATACGACGCGTACTCCGTCAGCGGGAGCGGAGTCGTTTGCTTCGCTTTTGCGCGCATCCCCCGCGGCGTTGCCTGAGCCAGAAGCTAGCTCGGAAGTTACTCTGGGCGCGCTTCCCTACTCAAGCGGCACGACCGGCCTGCCCAAAGGCGTAATGCTCTCGCACTTCAACCTCGTGGCCAACATTTTTCAACTGCTCGGCCCGCGCTGCGCACCGCTCAAACCGGAAGACAAGATTCTTTGTTTTCTCCCGCTCTACCACATCTACGGATTGAATGTGGTCGCGAATCCCGCGCTGATCTTGGGGCAGACCCTCGTGTTGATGCCGCGCTTTGATGTGATGCGCCTCGGCGAATTAATAATCGAAGAAGACATCAGCATGATGTCGCTGGTGCCTCCGGCGATGAATGCTATTTGCGTGAGCGCCGAAGCTGGAACCTTTCCGCGGGAACACAATTTGCAGTGGGTCAAGTCGGGTGCAGCGCCGCTCGCTCCAGAGCTTCCCCGCCGGTTTACCAATCTCACAGGCATTCCCGTATGCCAGGGATATGGCATGACCGAGGCGGCACCGGTGACGCATCTCGGTTATCTGGAACCGGATTTGTACCTTCCCGATTCCATCGGCCATCCGCTGGTTCAAACCGAGTGCCGGGTGGTCGATGAAACGGGCAACGATGTTGAAGCAGGCACGCCCGGAGAGTTGGTGATGCGAGGGCCGCAATTTATGCGCGGCTATTGGAAGGAACCGGAGGTGACTGCGTCCGTGCTGCGGGATGGGTGGTATTGGTCGGGTGACATTGTCACTCGTGATGCCAATAATTTCTTCCGCGTAGTGGACCGCCGAAAAGAGATGATCAAATACAAAGGCTTTCCCATCGCTCCCGCCGAAGTGGAAGCATTGCTGATGGAACACCCAGCAGTCCGCGATTGTGGCGTTGTCGGGCGACCGGATGGAGCCAGTGGCGAGATCCCCGTCGCGTTCATAGTTTTGCGGGACGAGGCTAGTTTGAGCGCTAAGCTCGGATCCGAACTTAGCGGATTTGTCGCTGACCGTTTATCGCACTACAAGCAGCCGCGTGAAGTACGCTTCGTCAGTGCCATCCCGCGAACTCCGTCCGGAAAAATTCTCAGAAGAGAGTTAAGAGACAGGTTGTGAATTTGGAGCGGCAGATTTCTGTTCTGCAAAGTTGTTTCCCCCAAGTTAGCCAAAGTAAGGCGAACCTGAGTACCAAACTTTTGCTAAAAATTATTTACTTGGCGGCTGCTGAGTTGCAGGCAGGGGCGTTGCCGGTGGCGGTGCGGCTTCGTTCTGGCCCATTAAAACTGCGGTCGCGGAAGGTGGTAATTTGTCCGCGTTCGCCAGCAACACCGCCATCTGCCACATTTGCGTTTCAGAAAGGCTGTCTTTAAATCCGGGCATTCCCGTCAACCGGATGCCGTTGGCAATCTTCCAATAAGTTTCTCCCGCCGGATCATCGGTCACGCCTGTGCCTTCCATGAGTTTCGGCGGATGCGGAAACATTCCACGAGCAATAGCGGTGGGCTGCTTGCCCGGCGCCCCGTGGCAAACGGCGCAGTTGTCTAGATAAGCATGGGCACCGGCAAGATAGTTGGCTTCGTTTAATGGAATGGGAACATTCTTGGGAGCTTCTTTGTCAATGTGTGATGAAAGCGCCATGTGCGCGAATGTTTTTTCAAACGGCATCATCGGCGCATTGGTTGCTACCGGAGCGAAACCAGCAGCAAAATAGATGTAGAGGGCCAGAAACATTCCAACGATTGCGACGATGGCTCCAGTTAAAAAACCTTTCATGCTTGCTCCTGTCTAAATATCGTGCCGGGAACGATTAAGTAATTGAGTGACAAGATACTACTGAAATGCGGAGTTGGACTCAATCTTAAATTTGGACGATTTCATGTTTGCCACGATAACTCTTTACTAAAACGATTCAATAGCGATAGACTCTCAACGCACGGGAGAAAGTTAGAACGCAAACTAGCTGGAAATCTTTCTCTACAAAGCAAGCTCTACAATTCAAGAACGCGCCGGGAGAATGAACTTGCCTCGATTTTTGCCATCTCTATCCTTTGCCATAGTTTTTAGCCTTACTGCCTTCAGCCAAAGCGTGGTTGTCGACATTACTGCTGCTCATGCGACGAACCATTTTGTACCGAATCAGACTTTAGGGGCAGGAGTGGATCGCATCCCGGCAGCGGCTTTCGATGTTGATCTCATCCAGCCGAATCTCGGACGTACGTTGGAATCGGGGTGGCAGCCGATTACCTACCGGCAAAATACTGAGCTGGCGGTTGAGGCATGGCACTGGAACCCGACAGGGACCTGGAGCGATCCCGCAGGCAAAGGCTACTTCACCGGATCAACAAACTTGGGCGAACCGATTCGTTACTCCTACGGCTATGGTCTTCCCCGCCGCGGATTTACCCGCAACGACGGCACTGACAACTCCGGCTACTCGCGCCTCACCGACGGCGATACCAACACTTTTTGGAAGAGCAATCCTTATTTGACACAGCACTTCACAGGTGAAAGCGATGCAACTCATCCGCAATGGGTCGTGATTGATCTGGCACAGGTACAACAACTGAATGCCATTCGCATCGCCTGGGCCGAACCTTATGCGACGAATTACGTGATTCAGTATTGGACGGGAGAAGAACCGATTCGAACGCAGACAAAGGGAGTGTGGCAGACATTTCCCCAAGGCATCGTAAAAGATGGCAAGGTCGGAGTTGCGACCGTGGTTCTCAACCCTACCAGCGTGCCGGTTCGTTATTTACGCATTCTCATGACGGCATCATCGAATACCTGCGATGCCGATGGGCCATCTGATCCACGAAATTGCGTTGGCTATGCGATTCGCGAAATCTATGCGGGAACTGTCACTCAAGATGGAGCATTTCACGATGTGATGCGCCACACGCCCGACCAGGAGCAGACCACAACGTATTGCTCGTCGGTTGATCCGTGGCATGAGCCTTCGAACATCGGTTCTACCAAGCAAACTCAAGTTGGATTCGATTTCTTCTATACCAGCGGCGTCACGCGTGGCCTGCCGGCGATGATTCCGATTGCCATGCTTTACGACACACCCGATAATGCCGCAGCGGAAATCGCCTATATAGAAAAGCGTGGCTATCCCATTTCATACGTCGAAATGGGTGAAGAGGCAGATGGCCAGTACATGCTGCCTGAAGATTACGCCGAGTTGTACATCCAGTGGGCGACCGCTCTGCATAAAGTTGACCCGAATCTAAAGCTCGGTGGCCCGTCATTTCAGGGCGTCAACAAAGACATCGAAGTTTGGCCCGATGCCAACGGGAAAGTTTCATGGCTCGGACGTTTTCTCGACTATCTTCGCGCTCACGGCCGCATGAACGATCTTGCTTTCTTCTCGTTTGAGCATTATCCCTATGATCCGTGCCGTATTCCCTGGGGCAGTTTGTATGACGAACCCGAACTGATGCGTCACATCATGCAAACTTGGCGTGAGGATGGACTTCCGCCCAATCTACCCATCTTCACCACGGAAGGCAATTTGTCATCGGCCACAAGTGAAACTTACATGGATTTGTTCTCTGCCGTCTGGCTGGCGGACTATGTCGGATCTTTTTTGAATGAAGGTGGCAACGCGCTTTATTTCTTTCATTATTTGCCCCTGCAAATGGAGCATGGCTGCAACGACTCGCCCGGAACGTTTGGATTATTCACTGTCGATTCGAAATACCAGATTCAGCAGGAGCTAGGCCAGTTCTTTACTTCGCAATTAATTAATCTCGAATGGGTCCAACCGGGTAAAAGCGAGCATGTCATGTTCCCGGCCGAAAGCGATGTGGAAGATGGCGCAGGGCATTCGCTGGTTACGGCCTATGCGTTAAAGCGTCCGGATGGGCAATGGTCGGTGATGCTGGTCAATCGTGATCAGGAAACGCCGCATAGCATCAAGATTTCCTTTGATGATGACGCAACTGACAGCTCGAAGTGGTTTACCGGCCCGGTTTCGATATCGACTTTTGGCAGTGGACAATATGCATGGCATCCCTCAAAGAGCCGTTTTATGCAGCACGCGGAAAATTCCGCGGAAAGGCCGGTCGTCGTAACTTCAGAAGGCAATGCCGATCCTGACGGACCAATTCTTCATAACCAGATTAAGGCTGATATGAATACGAACTTCAGTATTCCAGCGGCATCGGTGGTTGTGATTCGAGGCAAGATCGCGGGAGACTAGCAAAGTAGTGTCATCCCGAGCGAAGCAGTCGAGGAACCTGCTTTAACCTGTTTTTCCCAAAAATCCCGGAACTTTCTTTTCCTACCCTCCGTACCTTTGATCACGGGCGCAACGAACGCCCACGGGAGGGCACAATGTTCGAGGATTTCACAGGATTGGCAGCAGTCGTTATGTTTTTCGCGGTGCCACTCGCCGCGATAAGTTTTTACACTTTTTACCGCGTCCGCAAGCTGCGCAGCGAGGAGCGCATGGCGGCGTTGGCGCGTGGCGTG
>JAJPHW010000054.1 GCA_021325035.1 Terriglobia bacterium | reverse complement strand
GGGCTCACCGCCAACCGGACAAACCACTTCAACGCCTCGGAACTCTATCCTGCCGTTAACAGGTCTTCTTGTTCGCCTCGACCAGCGCTTTGCTATAGACCCTTGCTCGCCCTCCCTCGTCATCTTCCGATGCGAGTGTGACTCTGCTCGAGCCCCGGACGCTGCACCAACCGGGAAAACTTTAGAAGTTGTCAACGAACGAATTTGTTTTACTCCTTTCATTTTTGGAGTCAATGAAAAATCAGCGATTATATCTGCTTTGGATTCAGTCGAGTGCAAGGCACTCACAGCCGTATGCAGCGGAGTTGGTGCAAGAGGCGTGACAGCGGCCGAAGGAACAAAAATTATTAAAGGGATTTCCATATTTACGGGGTCTGAATCTCCACTTGCACAGGGAAGCTTCTGTGAAAATTCCGGCGAAAACCGCGTCAAATCAAGATGTTCACGCAGTATTTAGTCATCGTATGAAGCTATGCTATCGGGTAAAATTCTCGGGCGTTGCCTTGAAGGTACAGAACATGGGAAAAGCGATCGCAGTTTTGCTTGCCGGACTTTTCTTAACTATTCCAGCGATGGCGCAGTCGCCAGCCGTTACGCAGCGAACCGTACACTACTTTGATTCCATCCGCAAACAGCCTCCACAACTATTAGCGTTTTTACGAGAGATGCCGAAAGGCGCGGATCCGCACAATCATTTGGCTGGCGCGCTAAATGCAGAAAATCTGATCAATTGGGCTGCGAACGATGGCCTCTGTGTTGATCGCTCTGCCGCACAACTGGAGCCGCCCCCCTGCGATGATATTTGCGCCAAAGGCACGAAGCCATCGGTGAGTTGTGCATATCAGGACCAGGATCTCTACAATTCGATTGTTGATGCGTGGTCCATGCGCAACTGGGAGCGGGGCCACGAATCGGGCCATGATCATTTTTTCGCGACCTTCGGAAAATTCTCTCTAGCAACCCACCACCACGTCGGGGATGCGCTCGCTGAAGCGCTTCAGCAGGCCGCTCATGATCGCGTGCAGTATATCGAACTCATGCACACGGCAGACGGAGGACAGGCTATACAACTGGGCTCGAAGCTGACGTGGAACGGTGATTTTTCGAGTATGCGTAATTGGCTACTGAACAATGGCCTGGCCGATGTCGCCTTAGCTACACGTATGCAACTCGATGCCGACGAAGTCACCATGCGTTCGGACTTGGGGTGCGGAGCTCTGCATGCCGATCCAGGGTGCGAAGTGGGTGTGCGCTATTTGTACCAGGTTCTGCGAGGCCTTCCCCGCGAAGCTGTCTTCACGCAAATGGTGCTGGGGTTTGAGCTGGCGAAAAGCGACCCACGTTTCGTTGGCATCAATCTCGTCATGCCTGAAGACGCCTACATACCCATGCACGACTTCGAACTTCACATGCGCATGCTGGATTATTTGCATGGCGTTTATCCAACTGTGCACATCACTCTTCATGCGGGGGAATTGTCGCGCCCACTCGTTTCTCCGTCCGAGATGCGTTCCCATATTCGCAAATCCATCGAGTTGGGCCACGCCGAGCGAATCGGCCACGGCGTGGATTTGATGAGTGAGGATGATGCTGCCGGGTTGCTGCATGAAATGGCGCAACGCAATATCCTGGTCGAAGCGTGTTTGACTTCGAACGACGAGATTCTCGGTGTGAAGGGCTACGAGCATCCCTTTATGGCATATCGCCGTGCAGGCGTGCCCATAGCTCTGGCTACCGATGACGAGGGTGTATCCAGATCCGATTTAACTCACGAGTACGAGCGAGCCGCAGAGACTTATGATCTCTCTTATGGCGATTTAAAGACCATGGCGCGTAATTCCCTCGAACATAGTTTTCTGCCGGGAGAAAGCTTGTGGCGTGATGCCCGGCGCTTTATTCCGGTTACATCATGTTCGACGGACAAACCCTCGGCGCTGAAACTCTCTGCAAGTTGTGGGAAGTTTTTAGCTGCGAACGAGCGTGCCCAGATGCAATGGAAGCTGGAAGCGAAATTCGCCGAGTTTGAAAAGAAATATTGATTGGTGTTTTCATGACAAGCGAATTCAATCTCGCCGAAGCTGCTGCGCAGTTCGTCCTTGCTCGGTCGGGCCTGCGTCCAAAGATCGGAGTTGTTCTTGGATCGGGACTTGGAGCATTTGCGGACCAATTATCCGGCCAGAGCTCCATTCCTTACGCCGAAATTCCCAACTTTCCCCAATCAACCGCAATCGGCCATGCGGGGCGGCTAGTGATCGGTAAAGCGGGAGACATCCCGATTTTCGCAATGCAGGGGCGAGTGCATCTTTACGAGGGATACTCAGCCAAAGATGTGGCGTTTCCGATACGCGTGCTTGGGAGGATGGGAGTTCGAGCAGTGATTCTGACGAACGCCGCGGGCGGTATTAATCGCGCTTATCAACAGGGTGGTTTGGTCGCGATTTCAGACCACATTAATTTGCAGGGCACGAACCCTCTGATGGGGGCGAATGATGAGCGATTTGGCCCGCGCTTTCCAGATATGACGGAAGCTTATAGCAAGCCATATCGTGATATGGCACGAACGGCTGCGCGGAAGCTGGGCATCGAATTGCAAGAGGGTATTTACGCTGGCTTACTTGGCCCAAGTTATGAGACACCGGCAGAAATTCGCTATCTGCGGACGATTGGCGCCGATCTTGTGGGAATGTCAACAATTCCGGAAACGATTGCTGCCCGTCACATGGGAATGAAAGTTCTGGGGATTTCCTGCGTGACGAACATGGCTGCTGGAACAACCGGAGCGATTATCAATCATGAAGAAGTTTTGGAAACTGGTAAGCGAGTGCAGCGCGACTTTGTGGCGTTGATTAACGCGCTCCTGCCTTCCATCGAAAGCGATATTTCCGGCCAAACTTAGAAACGAAATTTCGCAGCCAACTGCATGACTCTGGGTCCACCGCCGCCAAGCCCGGGATTAGTTTGCGCTTGATCTGGAGTTTGTGTGATCAAACCTTGATTCGGAGATACACCGGAATTCACCGATCCATCTGCATTAAATACCGGCGATATAAAGAAGTTGGGCAGCGCAAAATTGGGATGGTTGAAGATGTTGAAGAATTCTGCACGCAACTCAAGATTCACGCGCTCCGTAATCGGAGTATTTTTCGCCACGGCAAAATCCGCGCTCCAATAACGTGGGCCATAAATCGCGTTCCGGCCCAGATTGCCGAAACTCCCTTGCGGGTTGGCCGCAGTCGCATCAAGCGGCTGTGCGAAGGCATTTCCGTTCAAGTATCCAATCGTGTCCGGCGCCGACTCCCAGTTGGAATTAATCGGATTGACTCCCGGAATCAGATCAGGTCTTTGATGGAAATTCGAGGGGCTTGGGAATTGATCGAAGAACTCTCCGCTCGTATCGTCGCCACTCACAATCGGCACTGGACGGCCACTTTGGGCGGTGACGATGGTGTTAAGTTGCCAGCCCCGGGTCAAGCGGTCAGGACCGTTAAACTTTGGAATCTCGTATGTGAATGCCGCCGTGAAACGATGCCTCGTGTCGAAATTCGACGGCCCTCGTTCGGCTGCCAGATCGTATCCATTCTGCGGAAATGCGACCGTGGCGAAGTTGTAGTCAATTCCGTCGGAAGCATCATCCAGAGACTTGGAGAAGGTGTACCCGGCAAAACCAGAGAGTCCGTGCCAGTTGTGCGCGCGCAATGTTGCCTGAAAAGCGTTGTAGTTGGAGTTGCTGACAGGAGAAAGAGAATCAATCGCGTTGTATTTCGGATTCGGGCGCGTACCAGTGTAGTCCGGCTGGTTGAGATCGAGCAGACGGACGAGATGTGTCCCTTTGCTGCCCACGTAGCCGAGTTGCAAGCCGAAATTTTGCGAAAGCTCCTGCTCGATGTTGAAATTCCAATTTTGTGTATTCGGCGTTGGATAATGACGAGGTGTTACAAAGATATCGCACGGGCATGGGGTTGAGAATGAGGTAAACACAGGCCCAGGTGTGGCTCCATTGAATGCGCCCTGATTGAAATTCAAAGGATAGATAGGCTGCGATCCAATGGGATTGGTCACGAGGCCAGCGGAGTTCGTGAAGTTGGCAATCAGCAAGTCCTGCGGAATGTAGTCGTAATAAATTCCGTAACCGCCGCGCACCACGGTCTTCGGCAACACATTCCACGCAAACCCGGCTCTGGGACCGAAATCGTGCAGGTCGCGCGCATAGGCGCCCTTAACACCATCGGCGCCAACAAGAGCCAAATTGCCATCACGACCAAGATTTGAGAGCAAATTGTGCGCTTCGCTGAGTGGCCCAAAATACTCCCAACGCAATCCATAATTCAGCGTGAAGTTGGGAGCTAAGCGGAAATCATCCTGCGCGAAGAAGCTCAATCCGTTGTTGTAAGTGGTGCGCTGCGTGTTACCAGTGTCTGCGATCGCGTTGTAAGACGAACCAAGGTAGAAGTTGGCAAGAGTATCTACCACCGCATTTGTCGCAAGGCCGGATGTGCCGAACTCGATCTGCCCACGCTCGAGATTATTGTTAAAGTTATCGATCGAAATGCGTCGGACTTCACCGCCAAACTTGATGGTGTGTTTGCCCACAAGCCAGGTGAAATTGTCGAGTATCTGGAAACTTTGACTGGTGCGCCCTCGTGGAATACTAAATGCGCTGGCGCCAAGGTTTTCCAGATTGCCTCCGAAATCAATTTCCGGCAAGCTGAGTTGCCCCGTCCCAAAATTCAAGCCGATGGAGTTGGGGTCGAAATTGGCGTCCTCGGTAGAAAATGAAGTGCGATAACGGCTATATCCAAAGCGAACTTCATTGATCTTGTGAGATCCAAGTGTGGACAACAAGCTGGCTGAGACGACTTGCACGCGCGTAGGTGAAGTCTGCGCAAACTGAGGAAGACGCGAAGCAGCGCCCCCACCCAAGCCGCCAAGAGGAAATACTTGCGTACTCTGCGCGAAGGCGTAACGTACCGTGATTTGTTCGTTCTGTCTTAGTGCGTGATCTACCTTTGCGATAAGGCTGTTTACATCGTTTTTGTCTTTCACTGTTCCAGCAACCGTTCCCGAAGTTCCGTTGAAACCCGTAGGAGCAGGGAAAAACATTGTCAGCAGTTTTGTTAGCGCTGGGCTTGGAGTAACCCCGTTAGTGAGCGCGATGTTTTGTGCGGCGATGATTTGGTTAGGTACGCCCGTAGAACTCATTGGCAACGAAGGATCGTTGCCCGGAACCAAGAAAGTGAAATCGGATCCCACGCGCTCACGCTGGCCTTCGTATGCGCCAAAGAAAAATGTCTTGTCCTTGATGATTGGCCCGCCGAGCGAGCCGCCGAATTGATTGTTCTGAAAGCCGGTTTTCGGCGCAGGATCGCGGTTGAAGTAATTTCTCGCATCAAGCGCGTCGTTGCGCAAAAACTCAAATGCCGTTCCGTGGAATTGGTTGGTTCCTGATTTTGTAATGATGTTGACCACGGAGCCACTATTGCGGCCGTACTCCGCGGGAAACTGCGATTGGAGGTTGAATTCTTGGATTGCGTCAATCGGAAGCAAAGACGCGGGTGCGCCACCTATTCCTGTCTGATTTAAAGCAGAATTATTAAAAAACGGGTCATTGTTGTCTGTTCCATCGAGCGTGTAGTTGTTGGAGCGGTCACGGTTGCCATTGATGCTGAACTGCCCAAACCCGCTTTGCACCGCGGCGACGCCGGAAGGTTCAACTGTTGCGCCCGGTACCAGCGCGACCAACTTGCCAAAGTCGCGCCCGTTGAGAGGGAGATTCACGACAAGCTTCTGATCAACTACTTCGCCCAGAACATCCCGTGTGTTGTCCACAACGGGCGCTTCGCCCGATACGCTGACTTCTTCGAGACGTTGCTCAACTTTTGTTAGGTCGAAGTCCGCCGTTGAATCCAAGCCTACGTTGACGACAATATTTTGGGCCGCGGGCGAAAGGCCCGCGAATTCGGCCACGAGCGTGTATTTTCCAGCTGGCAATTCGGCGAGGACGTAAGCGCCGTCGTCCCCTGTGATGGCTTCACGAACCAGGCCCGTCTCTGAGTTTTTTGCGCTGATCTTAGCGCCTGCGAGCACGTTTTTATTCGGGTCCACGATCTTGCCGCGAATGGATCCGCGAAAGCTTTGCGCATCAGCGAGTGAACAGAAAAAAAACAACAGCAATATCAATACAGTATGGCTTCGCCAAGTGCGCGCCGTTTCTTTTACGTATTTCATGAGACGCCCCTCTCAAGATAACTTAGACGTTCTCTTCGACGTTCCGGCTTCGTGAATGTTTAATTCTTTGCCCTGGGAACAAAAAATTCCTGCGGAGGGGTGATTCCATAAGTTCTGGCGAAATTCCCTTGATTCAGAGCAAGAGCTACCCGCCCCCGCGAATTGATATAAATCAGAGGCTGATGCAACGGCACATCGCTAAAAGTGTGCATCAGTGGCACGACCACAGTCTGTTTTCCGATGGTTACTCTTACTTGCTGACCCCAGGCAAAGCCCAATTTCATAAAATCTTCCGCGTCGATATTGGTCACAAGATTGCCAAAAGGCCCGTCGGTTGCGATTACCTCACCGCTTAATCCTTTTTCGTCGAGCTTCGGAGCAACGAGATTCAATCGGACAAGTTGCTTCACGTCAAGTTCTGGTCCGACTTTTGTCCAATCATCACCATGAGCTAAATGTGCACCTGCCGGCGAGAAGATGTCGCGGCCATGAAAGGTCGAAGATAAGGCTGCGCCAATCATCCAATCGCGGTTGGTAATTTCGCGAACCGCCTCAATGCCATCGCGGTCTTGTACCAATGTCATCAAGCCATTATCGGGAAGAATAAAGTACTGACCTCGTTTGGTTTTCACGACGACCGCTTTGCGGGTACTGCCAACGCCGGGGTCAATTACCACCACAAACACCGTTCCGGCTGGATAATATGCACTTGATCCATAGAGGAAACGTGCGCCGTCCAGAATTGAAAAGGGTGTGACCTCATGCGTGAGATCAACGATTCGCGCTTCAGGCGCGATGGAATACATTACGCCTTTACAGATATTGACGGAGTCATCTACAACTCCAAAGTCGGTCATGAACACGATTGTCGGTGGGTAGTGTTCAGGAGTGTCGGCTGCTTTTGCCGATCGAACATTACACAGCGTGACAACCAATCCGAACAAAAAGCAGCCAAAAATGATTCGTTTAAAGAATGGACGATTCATGGTTTTATCCGTTGATGAAAAAGTCTAGCATGTAAGTCGGATTTATTTTAAGAGCTGCCCATGGCTCCGCGAATATGGATATAATCGCGGTTGGGTTCACTCGCGCATTGCATTAAGGAGGCTCAATGTCTGGAGTAATTCCCGAAAAATACCGCGATCTATTCAGTAAACGTGCGTTTGCTAGTTTGGGTACGATTATGCCTGACGGCCAACCGCAAGTGACGCCTGTCTGGTGCGATCTGGAAGGCGATCATGTGATTTTTAATTCCGCCAAGGGGCGCCAAAAAGATCGCAATGTGCGCCGCGATCCGCGGGTTTCACTGGCCGTGATTGATCCTGAGAACCCGTATCGTTATCTGGAAATTCGGGGTCGTGTGGTCGAGATCACAGAGCAGGGTGCGAGCGAACACATTGACAAGATGGCGAAGAAGTACCTCGGGGTGGACAAATACCCTTATGGAGGGCCCGGGGAAGTCCGCGTGATTTATAAGATCCATCCCGAGCACGCGACCATGATGGGCTGATCGTTAGAATAGAACCACCATGCCTTCGATTGAATCCGATGTCAGCGTTGCACTCGACCTGAAATGGGCGCGTGCTCAGTTTCCTGCGCTCGCGCAAACAGTAAGTGGCCAGCCCGCCGTATTTCTCGATGGCCCCGGTGGAACTCAAGTTCCGCAGCGCGTAATTGACTCCATTTCCGGATATCTCGCAAACAACAATGCCAACACATGCGGGGCCTTCGCCACCAGCCGCAGCAGCGATGCCATAATCGCCGAAGCCCGGCATGCTATGGCAGATTTCCTGAATTGCGGGCCGGACGAAATTATTTTTGGCGCGAACATGACCGCGCTGACTTATGCGATGAGCCGGGCCATTGGCAGAGAACTGAAGGCCGGCGATGAAATCCTGCTAACCCGGCTCGACCACGACGCCAATTTCTCTCCCTGGAAGGCCTTGGAAGAACTGGGCGTGACGATTAAAGTTGCCGAAATCAACGAAGCGGATTGCACCCTGGATCTGCAAGATCTGGAAAGCAAAATTACGTATCGCACGAAGCTCGTTGCCGTTGGACTGGCTTCAAATGCGGTTGGCACGATTAATCCCGTCCGCGAAATTATTCAACTCGCGCATCGAGCTGGCGCGCTTACTTATATTGATGCCGTGCATTATGCTCCCCACGGCCCGATTGATGTGAAAGCCCTCGATTGCGATTTTCTTGTGTGCTCGACGTATAAATTTTTCGGGCCTCACATGGGCGTGCTCTTTGGCAAACGCGAGCATCTCAAGCGGCTTCAGCCTTATAAAGTTCGAGCTAATACAAATGCAATCCCGAATTGCTGGGAGTGGGGCACGCTCAACCACGAGTGCATTGCCGGCATTGGCGCATGTGTCGAGTACTTGGCTGATCTCGGACGAAATGTTGATTCGTCTGTTACGTCGAGGAGAAGCGCCATTCTTGCGGCATTTAACGCAATTCAAGCTCACGAACGCGGGTTGATGGAGAAGCTGATTACCGGGCTGAAGCAAATTCCCGTTTTGAAGCTATACGGAATTTCTGACCCCAGCCGATTTGCCGAGCGTTGCCCGACGATTGCTGTGCGTATCGGTGGGCATACTCCGCTTGAACTCGCCACACAACTCGGCAATCGAGGGTTCTTCACCTGGGATGGGAATTACTACGCCATCAATCTGACCGAGCAGCTTGACGTGGAGAAAGACGGAGGCTTCTTGCGGATCGGCCTTGCCCACTACAACACGTTGGAGGAAGTAGAGCGGCTGCTTGCCGCACTCTCAGAGATTGTTTCTTGAAGTAGCACTGCCAAGAGATCTGGTTTTATGCTTTGTGAAGCTCCTGCACGCTATCGCCGTTTGCGAGCAGCACCACATCCGCCATACCGATAAAGAGTCCGTGTTCGACGACTCCGGGCGTATCCGATAATCTGCGCGCCAATTCCGACGGATCGTTAATCGGCCCAAATCCGCAATCTAAAATGTGATGTCCTTCGTCGGTCACGAAAACAGATCCATCTTTGGCCATTCTTACTTTCACGACCGCGCCTAAGTCTGCAATCTTTCTTGCAATCAGCGCCTGAGCGAAGGGAATTACTTCCACTGGCAGCGGGAATTTACCCAACTTCTCAACCCGCTTGCTCGCGTCCGCCAGAATTACAACTTTTCTCGATGCGGATGCTACAACTTTCTCCCGCAATAGTGCGCCACCGCCGCCCTTAATCAAATTCAGCTGGGGGTCGAACTCATCCGCTCCGTCCAGAGTGATGTCAATCTGCTGCACTTCGTCAAAATTCGTCAAAGGGATATCCAGGCTCACAGCCAAATCGCGCGTCTGTACGGAAGTCGGAATACCACGAATCTTCAACCCATCTCGCACGCGTTCGCCGAGAAAGCGCACTGCGTAGGCGGCTGTCGAGCCTGTGCCCAAGCCGACTACATCGCCATCATGCACGAATGTAGCGCCCGCGCGTCCGGCAGCTTCTTTTTCTTTGTTGGCAACGAGGTTGTCAGGCATAGGCGAACGGTTACTCTACCGCGTTATTCGATAAATCTCCAGTTTGAGAAAGCTATTTATCCATATCCGACAGCGCAAATTTGCCCAGCAAAAATGGATGCGAAGTTGGCGGAGTTGTGTTCGTTCCCGCGGAGGGATAAGGGTCTTGCGTTAAAGTAGGAAATCCCCAAATATTGCCGTTTCGTAAGTCAACGATGACCTTGCCCAGGACTTGGCGGCTCCCGTCGGGTGCGCGAAGCATGGAAACTCCCGGCTCCACAAAAACTGCTCGCCCCTCGCTGAATTGAGCTTCTACAACTGGAGGTGTTGGTTCAAGACGCCAAGCGATTACACCGAGCAAGATTGCGATTGCCAGCAAAACTGTTTTTGCGAACCAATCAACTCTCATCAGTATCTCCTTTATGCGCCTTTTACTTCTTCCCAGGCCCTGCCGCAAGTTGAGCATCTCCAGGAATTTTGTTTGATTGGGATTGG
>JAJPHW010000178.1 GCA_021325035.1 Terriglobia bacterium | reverse complement strand
GCCGCCTTGCGTGGTTGTCCCATAAAGTGCGCCCGCGGCTTCATCCAGCAGGACGCTCCCCGCGGGAAACAGCCCGTCATTGCCCGTGAATTCATGCAGCACGGTTTGTTTGCCGGCGGAACTGAGGCGGAATACGACGCCGCAACCCAGTGTGTAGTATGTGCAATTTCCACCGTTGGCCGTCGCTCCGTAAAGATTGCCGGCACTGTCACGCGCAAGCGGACTGATGGGCTCGTCACCATCGCCGCCGCTGAACTCGTAAAGGACCGTCTTCATCCATTTTCCGTTCGACAGCGAAAGTTTGAAGATTGTGCCGCATCCTCCTGCGCCGCAGGAAACGTTCCCGCCATTAGGAGTCGTCCCATAAATGCTTCCATCCGAAGCATTGAAGAAACTCACTGCGGGATAACTCCCGTCAGCGCCGCCTTGAAAGCGATAAAGTACAGTCTCCGTCCAAGTTCCATTGCTGTTCGGGCTCAGTTCAAAGATCGTTCCGCAACCCGCGTCTGGCGAGCACAAATTGTTGTTGACTGTCCCGCCGAAAACCGTACTGCCGTAGAGATTACCGGCTGCATCCTGCACCACCGCTGAAAATGGGTTCGCGCCATCCGAACTGTTATCCGGTCCTAAAAAGCTGTAAATCACTTTTTCTGACCCGTTCGCGTCCACTTCATACACGGTGCCGCAACCCGCCGAATTAAACGGACAATCCAGCGTCCCGCCATATTCGGTCGTTCCATACATCCCGCCGTCCGCAGCTTTCAGCAGTGACGAGAATGGTTGTTGCCCATCGGGAGCTCCCGTGAAGCCGTAAACTACGGAGAACTTACCGTCCCTGCCCATCTCATAAACCGTGCCGCAGCCACCGTCAGGACAGAACCCGCCAGTAAAAATCCCGCCAAACGACGCAGCCCCAAAGCCATTGCCACCCGGCCCGGCAATCAATCCTGTTTCAGGGTTCGACCCATCCGATCCGTCGGAAAATTGATACAGAACCGATTCCTTCCAGCCTCCACTGCCTTTCGCAAGCTTGAAAATCACTCCATAGCCAATGCTGTCTTGGGTGACTTCACCGCCGAACAACGTCGTGCCGTACAGATTTCCCGCCGAGTCTTCTGCCAGTACGCCCTCTGGATTTTGCCCGTCGGTTAATTCAAAGTTATGCAGAACGCTAAAGGTCTGAGCGAAACCCACCATTGTCAGAGTGCAAACAAGACTTACCAGTAATGAAGACCGAATGGAATTCACGAACGCCTCCCTGGAAAAACAGAAATCGACGGCCACGCTAAAATATTTAAGAGGTTGAGCCTTGAAAATCGGAAGCAATCTGTATTGGGTAGACTTTTTCTACCTAAAGGAAACAACTTAGTTTCCCGTACCCATTTGACCCCACCCCTCATCCCTCCCGTAGAATGAACATTCTTTAATCCCTGTAAATAAATGCCCTTTCGCCTCTACAACACGCTTTCCAACACCGTCGAAGACTTTCGCACCATCGATTCTGGCAAAGTCCGCATGTACGCCTGCGGCCCAACGGTTTACGACTACGGCCACATCGGCAACTTCCGTACCTTCGTCGCCGTGGACATCCTCTTCCGCTTTCTCAAGCTCAGCGGCTACAGCGTCCACTACGTCATGAACATCACCGACGTCGACGACAAAATCATCCACAACGCCGGTTCGCCTGACATCGCTGCCGTTCGCCACTACACCGACAAATTCAGCAACGCTTTTTTTGAGGACAGCAAGGCTCTCAATATCGATCCGCCGCAATTTGTTCGCGCCACCGACCACATTCAGGAAATGGCCGAATTCATCGCCGAACTCGAAGCCAAAGGCCTCGCCTACCGCGCCGAAGATGGCTCTTACTATTTCCGTATCGCCAAATTTCCTCCCTACGGCAAGCTCTCGAAGCGCGACTTCGCCGGAATGGAAGATGGCGCCCGCGTGGACGTGGATGAATACGACAAAGACAATGCCCGCGATTTCGCTTTATGGAAAGCGCCCAAGCCCGGCGAAGCTTCTTGGGAAACCAAGATCGGCCCCGGTCGTCCCGGCTGGCACATCGAGTGCTCTGTCATGTCCATGGAAGAACTCGGCGAAAGCTTCGACCTTCACGCCGGAGGCGAAGACCTAATATTCCCACATCACGAAAATGAAATCGCTCAGTCCGAAGGCTTGACTGGCAAGCCTTTTGCTCACTTCTGGTTTCACTCGCGCTTTCTTCTCGTCGAAGGCGAGAAGATGTCGAAGAGCCTCGGCAACTTCTACACGCTGCGCGACCTCGTGCTCAAAGGCTACAAGCCGTCGGCAATTCGCTTTTTGCTGACGTCCGTTCCCTATCGGAACCAGCTCAATTTCACCTTTGACGGATTGCAGCAAGCCACCGCCAGCGTCGAGCGTCTCCGCAATTTCTATGCTTTGGTAAGCAATCCACCGAAGAGTACGAAGCCCGATGCAACTTCACTCGCGCCGCTTGCCGCCGAAACCAAAGATCGCTTCATGCAAGCTCTCGGCAATGATCTCAACACCGCCGAAGCCATCGGCGCGATTTTCGAGATGGTTCGCGTCGCCAACGCCGCCATCAACGCCGGAAATTGGAAGCTTGACACCGACCAAAAACCATTACTGGATGTAATGAATACCTTCGATGCAGTCTTTGCCGTCTTAAAAGATGACGACGCCGCCAAAATTAACAGCATCGTCGCTTGGGCAAAAATCGAAGGCAGAGAAATTGCCCCGGAACTCCTCGCCGCGACCGCCAATCAACTCTCCGACGCCGACGTCGAAGCCAAAATTGCCATGATGGAAGCCGCCCGCAAATCCCGCGACTTCAAATCCTCCGATGCCATCCGCGGCGAACTCACCGCCGCCGGCATCCTCGTCGAAATCACCAAAGAGGGCATCCGCTGGCGCAGAAAATAACAAGTTGCGGATCACGATATGAAACGCGTTTTGACCAGGCAAGCAGTCGATGCCGATCCATCGCTTCTCTGGAACACGTATGTGTATCTAATTGCTTCAGAGTATAGCCAGTTAGAACCGCAGCAACGCCCAGCCCATCTTGTTTTTTGTTATGAGAGCGAAATGCAAAATGGAGGTCATCTCCAGTACTTTGAGAATCGGGGAACGAAGTATCTGAACGAGACCGTCAAAGCGTTGGGACTTCTTGGAGCTAGCTGCCATCAGCAGGTTCTGCTTGATGCAATAGAGGTACTTCTTAGCCACGCGCGAGGACCTATAAATACGGTCGAAGAGTTTAGGGCCACTGCCATGGAAGGCGAATTCTCCTCTTTTGACTCGCGCTTCCACGACTGCACGCCTTCACTTCTAGACTGTCTCGAGTCGCATCTTAAAGAGCATCCATCTTTGTTCATCACCATAACGAGGATTTGATGGTCTGCGATTGATTGCGTGATTGCCGCATACGGACTCCAAAAGGAAAGACTTCAGCCCGGCTTTCGTATTCGCGCACCATCCTTTTCCTATGAGCCTTTGTACATAGGGTCATTGGACTTTAATTTTCATTTTTCTTCAAAGAATTAGTGGGATCAATAGAATTTGCTTGTCATTCTGAGGAAGCGGAGTTGTTCGCATTGCGAACAACTCCCAACGAAGAACCTGTGCATTCAAAAATTACTGCGTGACCTCAAACACCGTCCCGTATAAAGCATCGCTTCCTTCCGTCCCCGACGTCACTCCATAAAGATTGCCTTGCGCATCTAAAATCAAACTCTGCGTCGGATACGATCCATCCGTCCCGCCCCTGAAGCTGTGCAGCACCATTTCCTCCCATCCCAACTTCCCGCGAAACAGTTTATACACCGTTCCGCACGAACTGCATGCCGTCCCGCGCGTCGAAGTTGTCCCGTAGAAATTTCCACTCGCATCTGCCGCCAGCGCCGACAAAGGGACCGCGCCATCCGCGCAGTTATTCAAACTGCAAAAGTTGTGCAGCATTACGCCTTGAATCTTGCTGCCGCTTCGTTTCAGTTCATACGCAATGCCATAGTTATTTCCGCCCTTTGCAGTCGTTCCATAAATATTTCCAGCGCTGTCGAGAATCACTCCGGCCATGGGATCGCCGCCATTCCCCCCGCCTGCGAAATCCACCAAATCCATTTCTGTCCACATGCCATTCGCCTGCGATAATTCAAAGACAGCGCCGCAGGCGGCAGAACCGAAACAACCATACAACTGAAAAAATGTTCCGTATAGGTTGCCAGCGCTGTCGAACGCCAGCCCTGGATTTGGTTGCACTTCGAAATCCCTCAAGCTGTAAATCACGCTTTCTTTCAATGTGCCCGATTGCTTTGAAAGCTCGTACACCGCTCCCCGCCCATTCGCGCCTCCGCTCGTGGCCACGCCGTAGAGATTCCCCAAAGCGTCCGGCGTCAGCCCCGCCGGAAAAGCTCCATCCGGTTGGCCGCCGAACACATGCAGAATTGTTTCTTTCCAACTTCCATCGGCTTGCGGCGACAACTCAAAAACCGTTCCGCAACCCAGCCCGTTGCCGCAACTCGTCGAACCGCCGTTGGATGTAGTTCCGAATAAGTTTCCCGCAGCATCGAAAACTAAATTCCCCCCAGGGCCTGCGCCATCCGTTCCTCCCTGAAATGTGTACAAAACACTCTCCTGCCAAGAACCGTTGACCAGCGAAAGCTCGAAAACGACTCCGCATCCCGGAGTGAAGAATCCTTTTGTGCATACGCTGAGGTTGCCGCCGCTCGAAGTGGTGCCATACAGATTTCCCTTGCCGTCCCTTACCAGACTGGAAGACGGAAACGCCCCGGCTGCACCGCCTTTAAATGTGTAAAGCACTTGCTCCGTCGCCGCCATCGCGCTTATCGCAAACATTAAGACCATCAGAACCGTAATAAGTTCGCGTTTTCTCATCGTCATACCTCCTGCAACAATTGCCAATTTGGGTGCCCCGTTCCTTGTGCGTCCTTGGCGCAAGGGGCGGGACCACTTACCGCGCTCCCCGAGCCAGATCTCCCAAACTCCCGGGTTCGATCTCACTATCTTCCTGACCCTTCTCTCTTCCCGTCAGTACCGGACGATTCGGCACCGTTTCATACGCATACCCCGTAAGAAGACCTAGAACTTCGATGTGATCTTTTGGGCAGACTACACTCAGGCGCGCCCATCCAAAATGAACTTCGCCAGAAATCATAAATTTGAATCCCAGGTAACGGTTCATCACATTCGCCCATGGGGCCGTGCAACTTACCGATGCAGGCGGATGTCCGGGTTTGTGCCGCGCCCCGCCTAGAAACGAGGTGTCTGCCATCAATCCCGCGCCGGGCAGGAATTGTCCGTTGGGTCCAACCAATGCATTTGGCAAAAGCGCCGACGCATAAGCCCGGCCGGAAACCGTGTGCCCCCAAACTGCATTTTGTGACGCCGCAGGTTGCGCCGACATGTGTCCGAAGGTGCTGAAGAAGCTGTGGCTGTCTATGTCCTTCACGACAAAATCCGGGATGCCGTCATTGTTGAGGTCCAACTCAATCGTGGTATTCGGACGGATTGTCTGATGAGCGGGGGTATAAACAACTTCCGCTTCGGATGGCGTGCCCAAAGCCAAAATTCTCACGCCCGCCGCCGCGGCAGCCAACGCATACTTGCCAAGTTGATGATCAAGTTGTTGGGATGTTTGAGGGTGATTCGAACGACTCTGAGAGCCTCGCATACTCGACTCCTTTGCGCGGGGATTTTCTCCCCGACTCTCGATGCGCGGAAATCTTATATCGTTCCTCAATCTTTGTACATAGGGCCTTTCGACTCTAATTTTCATATTTCTTTAACCATTTCAACTCTACGGGCGCCCCACCCTTGTCATCTTCGTTATGACAGGGTGGGGATATTGACGCAGTGTTTCCGCTGTGCCCTCTGTGGTTCCACTCACTTAATCGCACAACTCGCTTCTCCGCACACTCCCACATTCCACTTCAGCTTCAACTCCGCCGGGGTCGGAATCTTTGCCGTCGCCTGCCTCGTTACCTGCGCATGAACATTCGCCGCTCCGGTTGTTGATAAAGACGCTGATGAAGAGGATGAAGATGACGACGGTATCAACTCCGCAAAACTCTCCACTGTGGTCAAAATCAGATTCACTCCCGCCGCTACTTGCTGCGCAAGTGCTGCATCGCTGATGTGTGCCGCTTGCAACAACGCAGGCAAATTTTGCTGCACCACGCCAATCGCCGCCGTGATCTTCTGCAACGTCGCATCACTCGGATTCGCCTTGTACTCGTCATACAACTGCTGCAACAAGTTCAGGTCTTTGCTAGCCTCGCTTGAAATATTCTGAATAGCCGCCTGGTCCGCCGCGCTGATTACTTTTCCCTGTGCTGTTTCCGTGAATGTCGCGATGTTCAACGCCATCTGCACCAACACCGGCAAATCCGCCAGCGCCACGCTGATCCATTGTGAAGAACATCCCGTCGCCGCCAGCGAAATCGCCAGCGTTAACGCCAATACGCC
This sequence comes from Terriglobia bacterium, assembly GCA_021325035.1. Lineage (GTDB taxonomy): Bacteria > Acidobacteriota > Terriglobia > Terriglobales > Acidobacteriaceae > JAJPHW01. The sequence goes on along the minus strand of JAJPHW010000178.1, from coordinate 23,923 downwards.
ATTTGTTTTCTTCGTTTTCATGTTTTGCTCCTTATCTGCGATTCACCGCCGATAAAGCTGAAGGCGCAGAAATCTGCGATCTCTGCGTTATCTGCGGTAATGTTTCTAGTTGAAAAATAAAAAGCCCGGCGGATTCGCCAGGCCTCAGTTGCTCTTGAAATTTAGTTTTTGTTTTCTCGGCGCTCTCCGCGTGCTCAGCGGTAAAAGTACTTACCCTGCTTGCTCGTACGCGTGCGCAACGCGCAGAATCGTGCTCTCATCGAAATGCTTGCCCAAAATCTGCATGCCGATGGGCAACTTCTCTTTCGTCTCGCCGCACGGAATCGAAATCCCGCAAATGCCAGCCAGATCGGCGGTTACGGTATAGATGTCCGCCAAATACATCGCCAGCGGATCGTCCGATTTTTCGCCAAGCTTGAACGCTGCGGTCGGCGACGTTGGCGTGACGATCGCATCCACTTGCTTGAAAGCCTCTTCAAAATCACGCGTCAGCAAAGTTCGGACACGTTGCGCTTTCAAGTAATACGCGTCGTAGTATCCCGCACTCAGCGCATACGTCCCCAGCATGATGCGCCGCTTCACTTCTGCGCCAAACCCCTGGTCGCGCGTGCGCCGGTACATCTGCGATAACGTCCTCGCATCTTTTGCGCGATAGCCATAACGCACGCCATCAAAACGCACCAGATTCGATGATGCCTCCACGGTCGCGATGATGTAATACACCGGAATCGCGTATTTCATGTGCGGCAGTGAAATCGGTACGATCTCGCATCCCAGCGACGCAAGCTTTTGTATCGCCGCTTCAACCGATGCGCGCACTTCGCCGTCGAGCCCTTCTCCGAAATATTCTTTCGCGACACCCACGCGCAATCCGCGCGCGCCTTTGTTTAACTCGGCGGCGTAATCGGGCACTGGTGTTTCCGCGGAAGTCGAATCCATCGGATCGCGCCCCGCAATTACTCCCAACACCGTCGCCGCGTCTTTCACGTTCTTCGAAAATGGGCCAATGCGATCAAGCGACGATGCGAATGCAATCAATCCATAGCGCGAGACGCGGCCGTAGGTCGGCATCAATCCCACCACACCGCAAAAAGACGCCGGCTGGCGAATCGAGCCGCCCGTATCAGAGCCTAACGTCGCCACAGCCATGTCAGCGGCAACCGCTGCTGCCGATCCTCCAGAAGATCCTCCGGGTACGCGGCTCAAATCACGCGGATTATGCACCGGCTTCCATGCCGAGTTCTCATTCGACGAGCCCATGGCGAATTCATCGCAATTCAACTTGCCGAGAACAATCGCGCCCGCCGATTCCATGCGTGCGACCGCCGTGCAATCGTACGGCGGAATAAAGTTCCCCAGAATTTTCGATCCGGCGGTCGTGCGCACGCCGCGCGTGCATAAAACGTCTTTGATTCCCACTGGCACACCGGCGAGCGGCGGCAAGGGATCGCCTTTGCGCGCAAGCACATCAATCTGCTCAGCTTTTTCGAGCGCGCGTTCTTTCGAGAGGGTTAAATAAGCGCCAATCTTTTCGTCTTCGTGCGCAATTTTTTCGTAATGCGCATCAACCAAGTCAAACGCAGTGGCCTTGCGCTCCTGGATGGCGGAGCGGGCGGCGTCGATGGTGAGTCCGTTTGGGTTCATGTCAAAATCGTTTTACCGCAGATTTCGCAGATGCACGCTGATATAAAAATTTGCCGTGCGTAATCAGCGTCCATCTGCAGTGAATGTCTTACCTTTCAATCACTTTCGGAACTTTGAAGTACGTGCCGTCACTCGAGGGCGCATTCGCCAGCGCCTCGTCATGCGGCAGGCACTTGCGAAGGCCTTCAATTACATCTTCACGGCTGGCGTACATAAAGCGCTCGCAGCCGGTTTTCGAGCGGTCAACTCCATACAACTCCGACACTTGCGCCATCGGCGGGACGTTCGCCGTGTCGAGTTCATTCAAATTGTCAATGTGGCCGAGAATCGAATTCAAATCGCGGACCATCCGCGTGCGCTCATCCTCGGTCAACTCCAGGTTGGCGAGGTCGGCGACGTAGCTGACGTCTTTTTCGGTAACTTTCATTTTTAAACCTTTAACCGCAGATTCGCGCAGAAGACGCAGGTGCTTAAGATCATGATTTTAACGTATTAGCCCGGTTCTTTGTTGCTATTACGCGATCACGAATTCGATGCGAGCGACTTTTTCGGCGGTGTAGCGATTGATCACGGCCACATATTGCGGAGCGATGGCGCGCAACTCAGCGCGCCATCCCGCATCGGGGACGCGCACTTGCAGAACGCCGTCGGCATAGCTCAATGCATTCGTGCGCTCAGCCACACGCGGTCCGCAGACCAGCGGCCAAGCCAAAACCGGAGACGATCCTGCCGGCGCACGCCGTAAGGCGCGCGCAATCACCGGCGCAGCCGCCGATGAGGCAGAAACCATTTCCCGCTCTGATGATTTGCCGATGGCTCGATGCATTCTGGAAACCTTTACCACGAAGGACACCAAGGTTCACGAAGAAAAGCGACTCCGGCAAACGGATGCTTCTGCTGAACTCTATATTTCGAGCATAGCATTTTGGAGGGGGGTAACCCGCCACGCTTTTGAACTTTATATTTGGTGCGGATTCAGTAATTTAACTCGTTTCGCGGCGCAAAAGGGGCTTGACAAGATTTTCCACAGATCAGCGATGTGACGAGTAAACATTCCCGTTTTGGGAATTAAAGCCTCATATACCATTGAACACGCAGAGTGATCACTTACGGTGTAATTTCGAAAACTACGCCGTTGCCATTTGCCCCACCCTCTTTGGTGGTGCCATAGAGATTACCAGCCTTGTCCGAAATCACGCCTGCGAATGGTGCCTTCCCATCCGTGCAGTTTGTTTGCTGGCAAAAGGTGTAAAGGATGTTCTGTTTACCTTGCTGGCTGACTCTAAAAACTGTTCCGCCAAAATTATTTGAGTCTTGTGTCGTCGTACCGTACACAAACCCAGTGTGCGAATTCACGAAAACACTTGATGTTGGAGTAGCTCCATTAGGCCCGATGAAAGGTAGTGTTTGGTACGTACGTGAACTAGCGGTAATTCTGAATACGCCACCGAACGTAGTGACGCCACTCGATATGGTGCTATAAAGATTTCCGTTTGCGTCCACGGTAGCAGATGCCAATGGAACTCCATATTTGCCACCAAGTTCATAGTACACAAGCACATTTTGTGACCAACCGTTGGTGCTCGGAGTGAGTTTATAAACAACACCAGAGCCTCCACCTCGGGGTGTGCCTCCAAGGCTGGTTGTTCCGTATAGGTTGCCCGATTGATCGAAATTCACGCCTGCCTTGGGTAACGTTCCATCTACGCAATGGTTGTAGCGTCCAGTCGCGCAAAAATTGTAGAGAACACTTTCCGCCCAACCTCCATTGCCATTCGGAGAAAGCTCGAAGACGGTTCCGCCGTACCACTGACCTGTTCCCCCTTCGCTAGTTGTACCGTAGAGATTTCCAGAGGAATCAAAAACCAACTGAGCGTACGGAATTGCGCCGTCGGGACACGATCCGCCGCTTGGGCAAAAACTATAGATAGTATTCTCAGTCCAACTTCCCCCCAGTAATGCTGGCGGAGACAGTTCAAATACAACTCCGCATCCAGGCGAATTGGTGCACAATCCACCACCCGAGGTAGTTACGTACAAATTGCCTGCCGCATCCATCACTAAGCCAGCTTGCGGAAATGAACCGTCCAGACAGAGAAATCCGCTAATATCGGAACAAAACTCATAGATTGTTGCTTCGCTCCACGTTCCATCTCCGTTTGGCGAGAGCATGAAAACTGTTCCGCATCCAAGATAGTAGCAACCTTGAGGTTGGGGATTGTTGCCACCGTACACAGTCGTTCCGTAGAGATTTCCTGACTTATCAACAATCAAATTGCCGAGCGGCCATTGTCCGTCGTTCGGCGAACCTCCAAAACTCCACAACACCTTGTAGCTCTGTCCAAACGCCAAGCTGCAAGACAGCGCGATCAATGCGGGGTAGAGCAAGAATCTCTCGGTCATTCTCATTCGCGTCTCCAAAGAGGCGTTTGCACTATACAAGAATCCCGCTAGACAGGAATAGAGTCCAACGGCCCTATTCGTTTTGACGAGTAAAAATGCCGTGAATGGCAGGATATAATTCTCTCCGCCCGGAAAACCACTTTCAACCGCAGTTTATCCCTGGGCATGAATTGGCTGTATCCGCAAAGAGGAGTGTTCATCCATGAAGCAAGCCTTACGAAAACTGATCTGCCATCTGCTGCCAGCAACTCTCACGGCGATATTTGTTATCACCACCGCAAATGCGCAGACGGAACATATTCTGCATCGCTTCACTTCGATTGAAGGTGATGGGGCGATTCCAGAAGCAGCTCTAATTTCGGACGCGGCAGGAAATCTCTATGGAACAACTTTTTATGGTGGTGCGTTACCCCGTTGTGCGATTAATCAAGTAAATGTTGGATGCGGCATGGTCCTCATGGTTTCACCGCCATCATCGCAAGGCGCTGCTTGGAAGGAAACGTTGTTGCACGAGTTTACAGGCGGCACGGATGGTGAGTTTCCATCCGGGCCCTTGGTTCTCGACAAAGCAGGCAACCTGTACGGGGCGACTTCTCAGGGAGGCGCCTCTAGCCGTGGCACAATTTTCGAACTGTCTCCTCCGTCTTCCCCAGGAGGGCAATGGGCAGAAACGATTCTTTGGACTTTCAACGGAGACGATGCAGCTCCGGGAGGCACTTTGGTTCTGGACTCACAGGGCAATCTTTACGGCACCGCAGGTAGCGGCGGCGGAGGCGGGAATTGCGGCACAGTCTTCGAATTAACGCCTGCGGGAAATGGTGAATGGACAGAGACTATTCTCTACGCGTTCAAAAATAAACAAGATGGCTGCAACCCCCAAAGTGGTTTGATTCCTGATAGTCAGGGGAATTTCTATGGAACAACTGGTGCTTACGACGGCACAGTGTTCCGACTTTCGCCATCCCAAAGCGGCAACTGGCGCAAGACAACGCTTCACACTTTTGAGGGAAACTTCGACGGCAAATATCCTTTTGGCGCAGTCACCATCCATAAGGGTGCGTTGTACGGGACGACGCGCTCAGGTGGAGACTCAGGATGCGGCGGTCAAGGATGCGGAACTGTTTTTCAGATTACATCCGCGGGAGTCTATTCCATCATCCACCGCTTTGTGGAAGACACAACTGATGGCATCTTACCGGTGGCAGGTCTGATTGCAGATGGTAATGGAAACCTTTACGGTACAGCCCAGAATGGCGGCGGGAGCATCTACTGCGGCAGCTACGGATGTGGAGCGATATTCGAACTGACTCCGCCGGGCGTGCAAGGCGGCACGTGGACTGAGACTACTCTTTACAGCTTCTCCAACTTCGATGGAGATGGAGAGACTCCGCAAGGCGCTCTTCTTCTTGATAAGAGAGGGGTTTTATTTGGCACGACCGCCGACGGCGGCGATGGAGACTGTTCGATCAACGGTAGCGTGGGCTGCGGAACGGTCTTCGCACTTACGAAGTGAAGCGGTCCAAGAGACACAGGGATGGATTGTCGAGCTGCGCTCGACTGGACAGCCGGGGGCGGCTGTCCCCACATGAGTTGCAAAAATCACCGAGCGATTTGATAGACCACGCCGAAGAAAGTATTTCCGCCGGTAAAGGTTGTTCCATAGAGATTGCCAGATTTTCCCTGAATCAAAGCCCCATCGGGCTGCGCCCCGTCCGGACAAGTCGGGTAAGGAGTGCAGACGAATGTGTGGAGAACGGTTTCCTTGCCGCGCGGCCCAACCACGAAGACGCTGCCTCCACCTTGCGCGCCGCTTGAAGCGGTGGCGTAAACGTTGCTGGTTTTGCGATCCACAAAGACGCCGGCGGTTGGGCTATTGGCACCGTCGGACGGAAGGTGAAAGGTTCGCTCGATGTGGTCGGGGCTCAGGCGAAATCCGCCGCCAAACTGAAAGGTGACCGTGCCGTACAAGTTTCCTTTTGCGTCGAAGCTCACCCCGCCCTCGGGACCGTAGAAGTAAGGCGGATTGATGGGAAAACGCAGCAGCACACTTTCCTGCCATCCCTTCGCGGTGGGGGAAAGTTCGAATACCGTTCCTCCGCCGCTGTCAGACTTGGTGCCGCCCATGGAAGTCGTGCCATAAAGATTGCCGGCATCGTCGAAAGTCATGCCCGCCGTGGGAGTCCAGCCATCCTGGCAATAGCCTTTTTCTCCAACGGAGCAAAAGTTGTAGAGAACGGTTTCCGTCCAACCACCTGCGCCCGGAGACAACTCAAAGACAGTGCCGCCGCTGCCCAGAAATCCGCCATAGATGCCGGAACCGCCCTGTTCTGTCGTACCGTATAAATTGCCGGCGCCGTCGAATATGAGCTGGCTGAAAGGGCTGCTTCCATCCAGACAGTTCGTGCCGTTGGCCACGGAGCAAAAGGTATAAAGCGTAGTTTCCGTCCAGGCACTGCCGGGCGCGGCTGGCGGGGAGAGTTCAAAAACAATTCCGCAACCAAAGTTGCAGATTGCATTGCCGCCTTGCGCGGTGGTGCCATAAAGATTGCCGGCTGAATCGAGGACCATACCCGCCATGGGTTGACGTCCATCGAGGCAATTGCCACCGGCATCGTTCGAACAAAAGTTATAGATCACTTGTTCTGCCCAGGTGCCGTCGGAGTTCGGCGAGAGTTCGTAAACCGTTCCACAACCGTTATAAAAAGTATTGACGCAGGTCTGCGAGGTGACCGAACCGCCGCTGGAAGTTGTGCCGTAAAGATTTCCCGCCGGGTCGGAAACGAGGCTGCCCTCGGCAAAAGAGCCATCCGCGGGAGGTCCGGCGAAGTAATGAATCACGGAGAATTGCTGGGCGTAGCCGAGAGTGGAGATTAGGACGAAAAGCCATACCGCATACTTCATCATGAGCCTCACAAGAAATCGCCGGAATTGTACTGCGGATGCGAGGAGCGGCGATAGAGTCCAACGGCCCTAGAGGGGAAAACATAACAGTGCGTACGCTGGCTGAAAGCCTATTTCTGGCGAGGGCCGCGAAAAACTAACCACGAAGAACACGAAGGTTCACGAAGAAAGTCGCTGCGCTCCTCGGAATGACAAGATGGCGAGAATTACTTTCTCGCCAACTCCTGGTTTAGCCACGCAAGAGCCTCTTCGCGGTTTTTAAGGCTGCCTTCGAGTTGGGCATCTTCGATGGACGAAAGAATTTCTTTGAAGCGCGGGCCGGGCGCAAGGCCGAGGGCGATGAGGTCGTCTCCGGTAATGAGCGGCGCGGGGCGGATGGCTTCTGGCGGCATCGAAGCAATTTTCTCGCGGACGAAGTCGTAAAGACTCAGATCTCCGTGGCTGGAGAGGCAATCGAGGCGATGAAGCGCAAGATGCTCGTCGAACTTCGTCATGCGAATGAAGCGCTTGAAGGTGGACTCTTTCATCTGCATGGCTTGGGCGAAGCGCATGTGATTTTGTACGAGCGCGGCGATTTGCCCGGTGTCGTCGCCGGAGAAGCGCAGGCGGCGGCAGATTTCTTCGGCCATTTTGACGCCAACATCGACGTGGCCGTCAAAGCGAATCCGATCAGGTGTGATGCGAAAAGTGGGCGGCTTGCCGACATCGTGCAAGAGCGCTCCCCAGGCAAGAGTGGGCGAAGGATTCGGCGGTAGATTATCGAGCAAAAGCAATGTATGTACAAACACGTCCCCTTCGGGATGAAACTGCGGCGGCTGTTCGACGCCTTTCATCGCTGAGATTTCGGGAAGCACTTCGCGCAGGAGTCCGGTTTCGTCGAGCAGGCGAAAAGCGCGTGAGGCCTGGCCTTCGGTGAGCATCTTGGTGAGTTCTTCGCGTTGGCGTTCGCGAGAGACTTGATGAATTTGCGGTGCGAGGTTCTGGATAGCAACGAACGTCGCGGGATCGATGGCGTAATCGAAGCGGGCGGCGAAACGGACGGCGCGCATCATGCGAAGTTTATCTTCGGTGAAGCGTTTCTCAGGATCTCCGATAGCGCGAATGAGACGAGCTTTTAAGTCTTTCTGGCCGCCGACGTAGTCGAGAACTTCGTTCGGCATGGGATCGAACATCATGCCGTTGATTGTGAAGTCACGGCGCTGAACGTCTTCCTCGGGAGACTTGGTGTAGCGGACTTCATCGGGATGGCGGCCATCGGAGTAGCTGACGTCCGAACGGAAGGTCGCAACTTCGATCATGCCGGCGTGGTAGGACTTCACCGTCGAGGGCACGGAAAAATTTCCGGGAACTAACACCACTCCAAATTGCGCGCCGACGGCGTAGGTTTCGGGAAAGATGCGCATGACTTCGTCGGGCGTGGCGCTGGTGGCAACGTCGTAGTCGGCGGGTTCGCGGCCGAGCAGGAGATCGCGGACGCATCCGCCAGCGAGATAAGCCAAGTGCCCATGTTCGCGCAAGGTACGGATGATGGAGATGGCGAAGTCCTGCATGGGTTAAGAGTAAATCAGGGGAGGCGGAAAAGCAGATTCTCGGACTTCGTGTTTCGGGACGATGAGGACTTCCGAGAACAAGTTCTTGACCACGAAGAACACGAAGGTTCACGAAGAAATGCTCGGGTCCTTCGACTCGTCCAAGAATGACGATTGCTCAGGATGACAAGTGTGGTGGTTTGTCCGTAGACGCTGTCGAGCTGCGCTCGACCGGACGGCCGAGGGCGGCCGTCCCTACGTGAGCATTCTAGACAACCAAATCGGCGATTTTGGCGGCGGCAGCGCTGGAGGCAACATCGTGCGCGCGAATGATGTGTGCGCCCGCCAGAATCAATGCGGTTTCGGCGGCAAGGGTGCCGGGGAGACGATCGTTCAAGGCAGCGTCTTTGCCGTCACGGGCAAGAGCTCGTCCGATAAAAGATTTGCGGGACACTCCAGCGAGCATGGGATAACGAAGCGAATGAAATTCGGGAAAGCGCTTTAGCAGAGGATAATTTTCCTCCATGCGCTTGCCGAATCCGAAGCCGGGATCGAGAACGATACGTTCTCGCTTGATTCCAGCCATAAGCGCGGCATCGGCGCGGGTGTGAATTTCGCGTTTGACTTGCATGACGATGTCGGGCGAGGGGCCGAGTTCGGCCCATTCAGCGGGGCGGCCGCGGGTGTGCATGAGAATTGCGCCGCAGGAAAGCGGGGCCAAAGTCTTGAGCATGGCCGGGTCCCAGGTGAAACCGCTGACGTCGTTAACGATTTCCGCTCCGGCGGCGACGGCAGCATGGGCCACGGCGGATTTGTAAGTGTCCACAGAGATGATCGCTTGCGGGCGTTGTTTTTTGATGTTGGCGATTACAGGCAAAATGCGTTGCAGCTCTTCTTTTTCCGTAACGGCTTTTTCCGTAACGGCGGCGCTCACTGAGGTGTTCACTTGGCCAACTTTTGCACCAGGGCGGGTAGACTCTCCGCCGACGTCAATGATTTGCGCGCCGTCGTCGAGCATTTGCAGTGCGTGAGAGACAGCTTTCTCGGCATTGAAGAATTGTCCGCCGTCGGAAAAAGAATCTGGCGTCACATTGAGGACGCCCATGATTACGGTTCGTTTGCCAAGAGGAATGATGCGGGAGCCAAGGTTCCAGTCGAAGACGGTACGCATTGAGAAAATTCTAACTTACCCGCCCCTTCGCGAGGGCGCGAAGGAACGGGCTTTCGCGGGCAGAATCAGAACGCTTTGGAGGAGTCGAGCAGAATGGTGACCGGGCCATCGTTGATGAGTTCGACTTGCATGTCTTCCTGAAAGCGTCCGGTTTCGCAGATCAAACCCGTGGCGCGGACTTGATTCACAAAATATTCATAAAGCGGACGCGCGACGGCGGGCGGCGCAGCCGAATCAAAAGAAGGCCGTTTGCCGCGCCGAACATCGCCATAAAGAGTAAATTGCGAAATGGCGAGAACTCCGCCGCGGATATCGCTTACTGACAAATTCATTTTGCCGTTTTCCTCTTCATTTTGGCTGGGAAATATGCGTAGTCCAGCGATTTTCTCGGCGAGATAACTGGCGTCAGCCTCAGAATCGCCCGATGAGACTCCGAGGAACACGAGGAGTCCACGGCTGATTTGGCCGGTAATTTCACCATTCACCGTAACTTGGGCGCGGCGAACCCGCTGTACGACGGCACGCATGGCGATTAGTGTAAATGCTTGGTGCTTCGATTGACCCCAATGACAAGCTACGGGTAGGATTCAATCACAGCGTAATGCTTTTATACTCAACTTGATGCAGGAGAAATTAACAGGCCTTTTCTTTACACTAGCCGCTGAACCCCAGTACACTACGTGTTTCGTCCCATTCAAGTCGGAGGCGAGGTGAAATGGCATCTGGCAGCAAGGAACTGACAGAAAAAGTGCGGTTGCTTATCGCCGAACAGCTGGGCGTGGATGAAAGTGAAGTCACGCCAAACGCAAGTTTTGTGGACGACCTGGGCGCCGATTCACTCGATCAGGTGGAGTTGGTGATGGCGCTCGAAGAAGCCTACAATTTTCAGGTTTCGGATGAGGACACCGAAGCCATGCAAACTGTGAAGAACGCCATTGAATACGTAGAAAAGCACGCGAAGGGAAAAAGGGCTAAAGATTAAACTTAGGTAGTCTGTTCCCTGTCATCAAAAGATTATTTCCAAATCGGCAACCCGGGATTCAGCAGCGCAGATTTCGTAAACAAATTTCGTACCCCAAATTTCGTACCCCAAGGAGAAGACATGGCAGCGGTGGATGAAAAAGTAAAGCAGATTATCGTAGAGCAGTTGGGAGTGGACGAGGCGGAAGTGACGCAAAACGCCAGCTTCGTGGACGATCTCGGCGCGGACTCACTCGATACCGTCGAGCTGGTCATGGCGTTCGAAGAAGCATTTGAAATCGAAATCCCGGATGAAGACGCCGAGAAGATCCGCACCGTGCAGGATGCGATCAACTACATCGGAGCGCACGCGAAAGGCGGGAAGTAGCTTGTCGAGACGGGTCGTAGTAACAGGCATCGGACTGATTTGCGCGGTGGGCAACACCAGCGAAGAAACCTGGAAAAGCTTGCTCGCGGGGCAGTCAGGCGTCACGCGGATCACGCAGTTCGATCCCACGGGATATGCCTGCCAGATTGCGGCGGAAGTGAAGAACTTCGACCCGTTGAACTTCATCGAGAAAAAAGAAGTCAAAAAGATGGGCCGCTTCATTCATCTGGCGCTGGCCGCGGCCGATGAAGCGATGCGCGCTTCCGGCCTGCAAGTTACGCCGGAAAATGCCGAGCAGGTGGGCGTATTCATCGGCTCGGGCATTGGCGGTTTCGACGTGATTGAGCGTGAGCATGCCGCGTTGCTCAATGGCGGGCCGCGCAAGGTCTCTCCTTTTTTCATTCCCGCCATCATCATTAACCTGGCGGCGGGCCATGTTTCGATGAAATATGGGGCCAAAGGACCGAATGAAGCCACGGCAACCGCTTGCACCACCAGCGCACACGCCGTTGGCGACTCCTTCAAGATTATTCAGCGCGGCGATGCCGACGTTATGATTGCCGGCGGCACGGAAGCGGGGGTCACGCCGCTCGGCGTGGCAGGATTTGCCGCCATGCGTGCGCTTTCCACGCGCAATGACGAACCGGCGAGAGCCAGCCGCCCGTGGGACAAAGACCGCGATGGATTCATCATCGGCGAAGGCGCGGGCATTTTGATTCTGGAAGAACTGGAATTTGCCAAAAAGCGCGGAGCCAAAATTCTAGCGGAAGTGGTTGGATACGGCATGAGTGGCGATGCTTACCACATGACCCAGCCTGCTCCGGAGCATGAAGGGGCATTCCGCGTCATGCGGAATGCGGTGCGCGATGCCGGCATCACGCCGGCCGATATCGGCTATGTCAATGCTCACGGAACTTCGACTCCGATTGGCGACGATTTGGAAGCTCAGGCCATCCGCAATTTCTTTGGCAAGGGCACAACCCCGCCGGTGAGTTCGACGAAATCTATGACCGGCCATTTGCTGGGCGGGGCGGGCGGTCTGGAGGCGGGCATTACGGTGCTGGCGCTGCGCGATCAAATCATGCCCCCGACCATCAATTTGGAAAATCAAGACCCCGTGACCGAGGGCATGGATTTTGTTCCGAATGTCGCGCGCAAAGCGACGTTTGATTATGCTCTGTCGAATTCCTTCGGCTTCGGCGGGACGAACGGCGCGTTGGTCTTCAAGCGCTGGACGGAATAAGTACACGTCTTTCGTATATCTCCATCCACATTGTCATTCCGAGGAACCTAAGTGACGAGGAATCTGCTTTTAGCGCGCTGAAAAAGCAGATTCCTCGCGGCTCAAGCCGGCTCGGAATGACAATGTTTATAAAGCAGTTGTAGGGCGCAAGCACCGCTCGGCATAGTCCCTTCTACGACTCAAGTAACTGCCCTTTGGTACTCCCACCCTGTCCTAAAACGCCTTTGCCATGCCGAGTCAGGCGCGCCAGAATAGGGTTTCAAGGCAGACCACTTCGACCAGAACGAGGACAGAACCTAGAAATGACCCTTGCAACCCAAATCCCCAACCGGAAAGCCAACGCCCGCGCCGCACTCGTAGATATGAAAGAAACATCCCGGCTCATTCTGTCGGAGTGCTTCCGCCAATTTGGCATTGAGACTGTGGCGGTGTCGGGCCTTTCAGCCGACCGCCTGAAGAAAGAAAAGTTTGAGGCTTGCGTCGTGAAACTGACGCCCGGGGCGGAAACCGTGATGGACGCGGTTCGCAGCTCGCCCTCCAACAACCGCATGGTGATTTACGGCGTCGGCGGCAGCGTGCAGGATGCCATGAAATTCTCGAAATATGGCATCAACGCCGTCTTCAACGAACCGCTGGAACGGCAGACCGCGCTCAAGCTGGTGCGCTCCACGCAGATGCTGGTGCTGCATGAATTCCGCCGCTACGTGCGTATTCCCATCATCACCGAAGTGGACATCGCCATCGGCGAAAAGAAGTTCAAAGCCACGAGCAAAGAAATCAGCTCGGGCGGAATGTCGCTGAAGATGGCAGAAACATTGAACGCGGGTGAAGCGATGGAAGTTTCGTTCGCGCTGCTGACCCTGCCCCGAATTTGGGTGAAGGCGAATGTGAGCTGGCGCAATCAGGCGAAAGGGACATTTGGCATTCGCTTCGACCAGCAGGACGAGCGGCGAAGAAAGATCAAGCAGTGGGTGGAAGCGTACTTGGAGAGCTAGGGCGTGAGTTGGTAGACGACGCCATAGCCGGCGGTTCCGCCCCGTTCGGTCGCTCCAAAAAGCACGTTATTGCCATTTGAGACCAACCCACCTCCGGGCGCGACACCGTCCGCACAACTATCTTGCTGACAAAAGTCGTAGAGAACGGTTTCTATCCCTGTTGGCCCGATTTTGAATATGTTGCCTCCTCCATAAGCTCCTTTAAGGTTGGTGGTACCGTAAATCGTACTTCCTTTGGGATTAACAAGTACGCCTGCAAGCGGACTCGCGCCGTCATAGCCATTAAATACAACAATTTTGGCAGTTCCTTTTGGGCTTAATCTCAATACACTTCCCCCATTTGCAAGACCCCCAAACGAGGTTGTGCCATATAAATTTCCAGCGGCGTCAAAACTCAGATTGCCTAAGGGATGCTCGCCTTTAGAAAAAGGCGGAACGAACGCGTAGAGGACAACTTCGGTCCATCCATTTTTGTCTGGAGAAAGTTTATACACAGTTCCTTCAGCCTTGCCCCGAATGTCCCCACCCTGGCTCGTGGTGCCATAAAGATTGCCACTTGCATCAAAGGTTACACCAGCCTGAGGATAATAACCGTCCGGGCAAACTGGTGGATTTCCATCTTCGCAAAAACTGTAAAGAAGACTTTCTGTCCAACCATTCTGGCCTGATGATAGTTTAAAAATAGCACCCGCATTTCCCGCGCCTCCTTGGGACGTAGTGCCGTAAAGATCGCCAGAAGCATCAAGCGACAAACTGGCAACCGGAAAGTTTCCGTCGAGACAGGAAGTACCTGACGCCTTCAAACAGAAGCTATATAACGTCGTCAGTGTCCATGTGCCACCTTGAGCTGAGGGTGGGGAAAGCTCATACACCGTTCCGCAGCCGCTTCCATTAACGCGGCAATTCGATGATCCTCCGACATATGTTGTCCCATACAAATTGCCTTCTGCATCTGAAACCAGCCCTGCCAAAGGTTCGGCGCCGTCAATACATATTTGATTGACGAAATTTGAACAAAAGTCGTAAATGATTTTCTCTGTCCACGTTCCATCACCATTTGGCGAAAGTTCGAACACCGTTCCGGAACCGAGTCCACCATTTTGCGTAACGCCGTAAAGATTTCCTTCATTGTCGACGGACAAATTACCTACTGGCCCCGCCCCGTCTACACCTCCACTGTTACCTTGAAAGCTGTAAAGAACCTTGTAATTTTGCGCAAAAGCAGAGATGGTGCAGCAGAACATCAGCATCAACGAAATACACGCGCTTTTTCTCATAGGGAATCTCACGTAAACAGCGGATGAATTCTATAAGAATTCCGCGGGGTTGGATAGAGAGGAAAGGCTCCACACAAAACGGTTGGGAGTTTAAACGGCTAAAAATGCAATAGGTTCTTCGTTGGAAAGATGGAGGGCGACTATTGGGCGTTTAGTGGTTAATCAGCGTCACCTGGCTGGTAACGCAGACCCAGACGCCGTTGCGTGAAATCCAGGTATCGGCGAAGCGCTCGCGGCGCTGGTAAGGTTTGCCCTTCTCGGTTCCCTTTACACGATAAATTCCGGTGACGACGGCGGCATCACCGAAAACGCGCGCGTTCATGGATTCGTTCACGCCTTGTTCTTCCTGCGATGTTGTGTCTTTCAAGCTGGCGAGGTATTGCGACTTGGTCCACACCGATCCGTCGTAGCGGATATAGACCAGCGAATCATCAAGCAGGGTTTGCAGCGCCTTGAAGTCGCCATGTTCTTCAGCCTGCGCCCAGGCGTTTTCCATGGCGAGAATGCGCGATTGGCTGGCGGAGTCCGTGGTTTGCGCCGGCGAAGGTAAGGCGACAAAAAGAGTGACGACAACGATCAAGGCGAGAGATTTCGCAGCCCGCATAGCGCCAATGTAGCAAAAAGCGGAGAAGCGCATAAGGCTCAAGGGTGGTGCGCGGATTGCTTTATTAGAGGAATACTGTCATCGCGAAGGACCGCGCTTGTACCAGCGGTCCGAGGGAACTTGCGTGGACTAAACATACAGCCGCTGCGCAGGGTCGGTTAAAGACAGAGTTACACAAGGCAATCCTGTAATACTGTAAAATTGAAGCATGGCTGGCTCTTCACAGCTGATTCAGATCGAACTCGGGCCCCCGGTGCGGCAGGCGAAGCCGAGCTGGCTGCGGGCAAAGGCCCCGGTCGGCGATAACTTCCATGAATTGAAGAAGCTGGCGCGGGGACTGGGACTGCACACGGTGTGCGAGTCAGCGCAGTGCCCTAACATCGGCGAATGCTGGAACCACAAAACCGCGACGTTTATGCTGCTGGGCGATATCTGCACCCGGCGTTGCGGATTTTGCGCGGTGCCGAAAGGGCGTCCGGAGGCTATTGATTTGGACGAGCCACGGCGCGTGGCCGAAGCGGTTGCGACTTTGGGATTAAAACATGCGGTCGTGACGAGCGTAAACCGCGACGATGACAACGTTGGCGGAGCCAAGATTTTTGCCGAGACAATTCGGTTGATTCGCGAAATGACGCCGGGTTGCTGGGTAGAAGTGCTGATTCCTGATTTTCAGGGTCTCGAAGAGCCTCTAAAAATCGTCCTCGATGCCAAGCCGGACGTGCTCAATCACAACACGGAAACCGTCCCGCGTTTATATCGCGCGGTGCGCTCAGGCGCGCGTTATCAGCGGACGCTGGATTTGCTGGAAAACGCCAAGAAGCTTTCTCCGGGCATGGTGACTAAATCGGGCGTGATGGTTGGCATCGGCGAGAGCACGGAAGAGTTGATTGAAGTCTTTCGCGATCTGGGTCAGCGCGGCGTGGATATTCTGACGGTCGGGCAATATCTGCGCCCCTCGAAAGATCATTTGCCGATGACGCGGTATTACGCGCCGGAAGAATTTGTGCATTTGAAGCAGGAAGCGTTGAAGTTCGGCTTCCGCCATGTCGAGTCCGGGCCGCTGGTGCGGTCAAGCTATCACGCGCATGAGCAGGCCGAAGCGACAAGGCCAGCTAGCGTCATCTAAAAAGCATCATCCCTAAATAAAACACCCGCGCTCTCTGCGCGGGTTACTAATCCAAAAATTTAATCTGAAAATTGGCGGGGGAGGTAGTGCGGCGGACCTGGGAGCTCAGCCGCATATTTCAGCGATACTTCGCATAAAACGCCAGCGCAATCATCCCACCAGCGAACAGCATCATGCCAGCATAACCAGAATCGGGCACGGGAATCGGTGGCCCCGGCGGTCCGGGAGGGCCAGGGGGACCCGGTGGCGGTTTGTGCGGACTGCAACAGCCGCCACCGCCATGCGGCGGAATGACGACGGGAAATACGGGCGGGCCAGCAGCTGTGCCCGGTGGAGTTCCGGAACCCGGAGCGCCCGGCGAAGTGGGGGGCACACCGCCAACCGGTTGCATGTTGCCAGCAGGTGGCATGGCAGCGGCTTCCGGCGCAACCGCGGCGGGCAATTCCTCCGGAGCTGCAAGCGGGCCATTTGGGCCAAGCTGGCTGAGTTCCACAGGAGCCGAGGGCGCCTGCGGAGTGTAGGAAACCTGGTTTCCGCAAAGTGCGCGAATCATATAAAAGCCGTCGGTCAGGATCAATTCGCCCTTGTGGAGCGTGATGCACTTCTGCGTCCAGCGAATTTTGCCTTCTTTGCGGAAAGAAACATAGGCGCAGGCGTCTTTATCGAGGACGATGTACTTGGCGTGGCGGAAGTCGAAAGCCTCAAAGTGGCGGGCCACTTCCGCATTGCCGGTCATGGCATTTTTGAGGTCTGAGGGATCGTGCACACCATACGGGACAACCGAATAGGGGTAATTTACGCGCTTGATCGCATGATGCTGGACTGGGGCCGAGACCTGCGGGTACTGCGTGAGATTGACGGGGTGTGCAGGCGAATGGAACCGATGTAGCCCCAGTAATACACCCAAAACCAAGGTACAGACTAGAAGAAGCTTCCTGGGTCTCATAGTTCGCACAAAAGTATAGAGTTCATTAAATTTAAGAATCTCTTGAGACGACTTGGCGCTGGGAGGGCTGGGACTTACAACTTATTGTTTGTTAGAGTAACAGATTTTTGACCGGTGGGTGAGGAATTCTTGCCTATCGGGCTAGGTAAAAAAGGCCCTAATTTCCTCTACTGGAACGGTTTCCACGAACTGGGAAGGTGGCTCCCCATAAGGGAAAGCCGGAACTTCCTGCAAAATTTCACGTACCAGACAACATGGACTTATCACTACGGTTGTCACAATTCTTTACAACAACCAACCTTAACGATTCCCGCATCATACCGTCTAAATAGGTAACAGAAAGTGAAGTGGAGGTCACGATGGGTACAGCACGCAGTATCGGGAATGAGATCAACATGTCGCACGCCATCAACGGCGAAAACCTGCACGTGCAGGGCGTAGTGAAGGCCGCACATGAGGAACTCAGACAGCTTATTCAGCAGCGGGCAGAGATCATGAAGCGCATCGGCACGCTGAAACAGACCATTCAGGGGCTGGCCAACCTTTTTGGGGACGATGTGCTGGGCGATGACTTGCAGGAGATCATGGACCGCAAAACCAGCGATCGACAACCGGGCTTCACAAAAATGTGCCGCACAGTACTGATGGAGGCGGGGCATCCACTGAGCGCGCGTGAAGTCAGTCAACTGATTCAGGAGCGCAATCCGGCGATCATGATGCGCCACAAGGATCCGCTCGCGTCGGTCACGACGGTGCTGAATCGTCTGGCGGAATACGGCGAGGCACAAAGTATTGTGCGTGAGAATGGCCGCCGGGCCTGGATTTGGGCTTCGGAGCGGACCGACAAGGCGCTGACCGCCGACCACTACGAGAACCACGCGCTGGCATAACAAAAACGTTAAGTGGCATAACAAAGGCTTCACATCGTTACAATGTGAAGCCTTTGTTATTTGTGTGAGTGTCTTATGCCGGCGGAAGCAACATCCCTTTTTCTAAATGACGCGTCACGTGCGCGTAGGTGGCGGCGTGCGGATCGTGCGTCACCATCACAACCGTCTTTTTAAAATCTTCGTTGAGACGCTTGAGAATCTCCAAAATTTCTGTGGCGGAGTGGCTGTCGAGGTCCCCCGTTGGTTCGTCGGCAAGCAGCAATGTCGGGTCGCTGGCGATGGCGCGGGCAATAGCTACGCGCTGTTCTTGTCCGCCGGAGAGTTGTTTGGGCAGGTGATGAACACGTTCTTCCAGGCCGACGAGTTTCAACGCCGTCATGACGTGATCACGGCGCTGGGCGGAGGTGAGCCTGGTAAGGAGCAATGGCAATTCGACATTTTCAAATGCAGTCAAGACTGGAATGAGATTGAACGTCTGAAACACGTAGCCGACATGTTCATTACGCCAGCGCGCCGACTGCGTATCGCTCAGGCGGAAAATGTTTTCGCCTTGTACTAACAATTCGCCGCTGGTTGGGCGATCAATCGCAGCAATCATATTGAGCAGTGTCGTCTTCCCGGAACCGGAAGGTCCCATCAGGGCCATGAATTCGCCGGCCGCAATATCAATGGAAACGTCATCCAGAGCGCGCACTTCGAAGGCGTCGCGCTTAAATACTTTGCTGACGTTTTTGACCTGGACAACTTTGGTTTGTGTTGCAACATTCGAAGCAGTAGCTGTGCTCATGATTGCCCCTTCAATTTGATCTTTTCGCCATCTTTTAAATTGGGTGGTGCGGAAGTAATGACGTTTTCCCCGCCCACCAGCCCTGTCACCAAAACTCCGCCGCTGCGTTGCGAGATGATTTGCACTTCGCGCATGAGGGCTTTGCCGTTGAAGGCAATAAAGACTACTTTCTTGCCTTCGAGATCACGCACCGCGTTCGTCGGCACGAAAACGCCTGCCGGGCCTGCGTTTGCACCTTTCTTCTCGGTTTCATTAGCGAGGAATTTCACCGTCGCGTTCATGTCAGGCCGCAAATAGTTATCCGGATTCAATATCTGCACCTTCACCTGTACCGTGGCCTTCTGCCGGTTTGCTTCGGGAGAAATTTGCGCGATCACGCCGTTGTATTTGCGATCGGGAAAGGCATCGAGCGTAATGATTCCCTTTTGATTCGGTCCGAGTTTCGCGAAATCATCCTGTGCGATGTCGAGTTCGACCTGAATGTCATTCAAATCGGCCAGCGCGACCACAGAGCCCTGTGGGCCGCCTTCGGCAGAACTGGCAAATTGAGCGGTGATCAACTCACCTTTTTCCGCGGTGCGCTCGAGAATCGTGCCGCTTACGGGAGCACGAATGACCGTCGCATCCAACAAGGTCTTGGCATAATCGGCCTGGCCCTTTGCCTGCTCGTATGCGCCTTTCGCGCGAGCGATTTCCTCCTGCCGGGGACCGATCTTCATCAACTCAAAACTCTTGGTGAGGGAATTGACTCTCTGCTGATCGGCTTCGTATTTCGCGGTGGCATCGTCGAGTAGTTGTTTGGAAACCACTCCCTGGGCCCAAAGAGCTTTGGTGCGATCCAATGTCGCTTTGTCATCCACCAAAGTCGCGCGGGCTTCATCGAGGTTGTGCTGTGCCTGGTCCACTTCCTGCGGACGCGAACCGTTCTGTAATTCCTCAAGATAGGCGTGAGCGCTGTCGGCAGCGCCTTTGGCTTGTTCATACTGCGCGCGATACTCTTCATCCTGCAAGCGCACCAGAACTTGGCCCTCTTTTACTTTGTCGCCTTTCTCGACGCCGATCCAAGCCACAAGGCCTGTAACTTTGGAATTGACGTTGATTTTGTGATGGGCGACGACATATCCGCTGGCGGAAAGAACAATTCCACCCACGTCGCTGCTCTCAGCCGTGGCGCGGGCGGTTTCAACTTCCGGAGCATCCGAAGAAAACAGACGATAGGCAAGCGAGATAATTCCCAGCAGAACAACAACTGCAATCCCAATGACGATGAAACGCTTTGCCCATGGCGAACTGTCGCCATCGCCCGGATGGCGCGCGCTGCGGTCTATTCGCAGGCCTTGCAGATCTTCATGTTTTGCATCAATCGGCATACTAGTCCCTTAATGCGCTCAAAATATCTTTTCTAGCAGCTTGCCACGCAGGAGCGATTCCGCCGAATAACCCCATGGCAACCGCAAATATTACAGCAGAAGCGACGACGAGCGGCGTCATGCGCAGGCTGAAAACAATTTCACTGAAGGTAACTGCATTCGATGTACCTGTTTCCATTCCATTGAAGGGCAGCATTAGCAGAATGCCGACAGCCGCGCCCAGCAGCGATAAAACTACAGACTCAAAAACGAATGAAGTCAGAATGCTTGACCGTGAAAAACCGATCACGCGCAGAGTAGCGATCTCCCGCGAACGGTAGGCGACAGCCGCGTACATGGTGTTCATTGCAGCGAAACTTGATCCGATGGCCATAATCACCGCCACCATGATTCCGACAAACTTGATGGGCGCACCCGAACTGGTTTGCTTGGCGTAGTACTCCGGCTCAAGCAAGCCATCCATTTTCAGACGCTGATCGTCGCTGACCCGGTGTTTGAGCGCATCGGCGCTGACGGGATCGGTCGCGCGAAGATATGCCGATGAATAACCGCCCTGACGGTCGAAGTCCGACGTCATCTGATTCACATCGCCCCAAATTTCCGATTCGTAGGCGCTGCCGCCAGCGTCAAAGACGCCGACAACCGTCCAGGGGCCTTTGCCGAATTGCATGGTGTCGCCAACACCGGCGTGTGAAAAGCGCTTCTGGATCGAATCGCTGACCACGACCTCGCGTTGTCCGGGAGTGAACCACCGCCCTTGCACCAGCTTTACTTTGGGCCGCATTTCAAGACCATCGGGCATCATGCCGCGAACGGTAACATTCACCTCTCCGGTGCCGTCTTTGCGCGGCAGCACAATTACGACGACAAGTTCTGCCGACGCCATCGGCTCACCCTTCGAGTCTTTGGCCACGCCGGGTAATTCGCGAAGTGTTGGAAATAAAGACGCGTCGTATCCACCGGACAGTTCGGCAATGGACCCTTTGCGCAGCACCAGGACGTTCAGCGGATCGCCAGTGCTGACGAAGGCGCGGTCGAGGCCAGCGAGCAATGCCATGAGAAAGATCGCCGTGGTTACAGTCAGCGCGATGCCCAGCGCGGTCATGCCCGTGAGGCCTTTGCGCATTTTCAAATTGCGAAGGTTATATTTAATGGGAATTGCCATAGATTTCTCAGCCGATGTGGCGCAAGCCCTCCACTATATTGGTTCGTGATGCGTTATAAGCCGGCAACGAACCGCTGACCAGCCCCACGAAAGCCGCCACCAGCAAAGCGACCAGCATGGTTGGAGGGGTGACGTGGAAACCCGCAGGCACGCCCAAAGCGATGGGAGACTTGCTCAAAAATAAAGTCAGTACGACAGCGGCGAGAATGCCGAGCACACCGCCCATCATCGCCAACGCCACCGATTCTCCAACGAACAGCGATAAAACACGTTGTTTCGTGAACCCGAGAGTTTTTAATACCGCCACTTCGCTGGTGCGGGACCGCACCGACATGGCCATCGTATTCGCGGAGACCAGCAAAATCGTGAACACCACTGCTCCGCAAATGCTCAGAATGAAGGCCTTGACGTTTCCCAACTGGGCGATAAACGAAAGCCGAAAAGCGTGCTCGGTTTCTGACTTCGTCGGGGCCGGCGAATCGTGGAACATTTCATCAATGGCCTTTTGCACTCCCGGAACGTCTTTTTCCGTGGCGACGCGGGTGTCGTAGAAACCTGCCGTCCCTTTAAACCACGGGACTGCTTCTTCCAAATACTTCGTATTGAAGTAGAGGATGCGCGGCGACGGGTCCATCGTATAGATGGCGCGAATCGTCAGCTCAGGATTCACTTCGAAAATCGTTCCCTGCAAAGTAATGCGGTCGCCGACCTTCCAGCCATATTTTTTCGCCAGCTCGATGTCCACCATCGCCCCCGCGCGATCTCGTTGCCACGCGGCGAGTTGATCGGCAGGCACGATCTTGTCTGAAGCGACTTTCAGGTATTCATCCGGATCAGTGGCCATCTGGGTGAAGTTGTGCTCGGGGCGGTCATCAATGTACTTACCGCCGAACCACGTCATGGGAACTACGGCAACGACTCCGGGAACCGCGCGAATCTTCTCGCGATAGTAGGAAGGCAGAAAATTTGCCAGCGAAGTTTTGTGGCGAGTGATGACCCGCTTGGCTGATTCAGGTGCGCCCTGATCAATATAAAAACTGCGCCAGATGGTCATCATAAGCGTAAGCAACAGAAGCGAGAACCCAACACTCAGGATGGTCAAAATGCTCCGACGTTTGTTGCGGAACGCGCTCTTCACGACAAAACCAGCCAACGTCATAAATACCTATCCGATGTGACGCAACCCTTCCACAATGTTGATGCGCGAAGCGTTGTAGGAGGGAATGATGGAACTGACTAGCCCAACCAACATGCCAACTAACAATGCGAGGAGCATGGTTGGAAGATGCACTTTGATCGCGTCCCCGAAAAATCCGCCCGGGTTGAGCTCAACGCCTCTTCCTGCGATTAGACCGCCGACTAAGCCCAGGAATGCCCCGACGTAGCCTCCAATGAGCGTGAACCGGCCGAGAGAAATTCTCGACTTGCGTACCAGGTTCAGAATCCATCCCAACAACAGTGCCAGAAGAAGGAATACAACGAAACCGGCAATTACAGCGCCAAGCGCGATGGGGACCCTGGTAAGCATCAGAGCCACAAGTGATCCAAACAAGCCGCCGACTATTCCCAAAGTCGCGGACTCGCCCACAAACAAACCTAAAATCGTTTCACGCCGGAAGCCTAGGGTCTTGAGCACGGCAACTTCCCGGGTGCGTTCGCGTATGGACATCGCCATCGTGTTCGCCGAAACAAGCAGAATCGTGAACACGACCGCTCCGCAGATACTAAGAATGAACGCCTTCACATTGCCCAGCATGGCTACGAAACCGAGCTGAAAGGCCTTCTCGCTTTCCGTCTTGGTCGGTTGTGGCGAGTTATGGAACATGTCATCCACTGTAGTGGCAACTTTGCTTACATCCTGCGGATTGTCGGCGAGAATGCTGAATGTTCCCGCAGTTCCTTTGAAAAATGGGACCGCTTCCTCGACGTACTTGGAGTTGAAGTAAACCGACTGCGTCGAGGGATCTGCGGTAAAAATGCCTCGGATGTTCAGCTCTAAATTGACGGGGTAAATTGTTCCCTTGAGAACAATGCGGTCACCGATCTTCCAGCCAAATTTCTTGACAAGGTCTGCATCCACAATCACTCCCTGGCGATCGCGTTGCCACGCCGCGAGCTGATCTGCGGGGATTTTGAAATCGGTGAAAACTTTGAAAAACTCATCCGGATCCACGCCGAACTGCGCGAAGAAATGCTCGGGCTTTTCGTCAATATATAAGCCGCCAAACCAGGACACGGGCACGACAGCCTGCACGCCCGGCACGGCGCGAATCTTTTCGCGGTAGAAACTCGGCAGTGCGAATGTGAGCGAAACCTTGTGGCGGACCACCAATCGTTGCGAGGACTCAGCGCTGCCCTGGTCCACATAGAAAGCATGCCAGATGGTCATCATCAACGTCAGCAGCAGCAAGGAAAAGCCGATGCTCAACACCGTGAGAATGCTGCGGCGCTTGTTGCGGAAGGCGTTTTTACTGACGAAGCCGGTCAAAGTCATGGTGAACTCCGGGAGAAGACCTGGGCTGCT
>JAJPHW010000026.1 GCA_021325035.1 Terriglobia bacterium | reverse complement strand
CTGAATGTTGGCGGCGGGCCCACCCCGGATAAGCCGACGGTAACGCTCAGCGTCCCCGACCCAAATCACATCAACAGCTTTATGAATTTCCGGGTTGCGGATATTCAAGCATGCTACGAATTATGGAAAAGTCGTGGCGCTGAGTTCCTCACGCCGCCAATACCCAAATACGGCGAGATTCGCTGCTACATCCGCGATCCTGACGGTTACATCATTGAAGTGGGACAGAGCACCGATCAGATCTACGGCTAACCCTCGGAAACAGATTTGATTTCGAAAAAGGAGAACAATATGACAACCAAAGGAAAAATACTAGTACTGGTATCGAGCGGTCGCGGCTTGCCCTTGAAAGATGGCAAGATTTACAAAGGCGCCGGCTACTATCTCAACGAGTTGACCGTTCCTGTTCGCGCTCTGATGAAGGAGGGCTACGAAATTACCTTCGCCAACCCTAGAGGCAACACGCCCAGGTGGATGTGCATTCAGAGGTCGCTGATTTCTTCGGTGGGGACGCGGCCAAGCTTGAGGACTATATGCTGTTCCGCGACGGCCTGACTGGACTTCGAGATCCAATGCGCATCGCGGATGTCATTGCATCCGGTTTGGATCAATATGACGCCGTTTTCGTCCCCGGCGGCCATGGCCCGATGATCGATCTTCTCGACGATCCCAATGCTGGCATCGTGATGCGACACTTTCACGAAACATCCAAGCCCACGGCAGTGCTCTGCCACGGCCCCATTTCACTTCTCTCGGCTCTTCCGAATTCAGTCGAATATGTCGCGGCGCTCAGCGCGGGCGACATTGCGGGAGCGCGGGCAAAGGCTAAGGGCTGGATCTACGCCGGATATAAGATGACCATCTTTTCGACCGCCGAAGAGCAACAGCGTGAGCCGATTGAGATTGATGGCAAGGTCCTCTTCTATCCGGACTTCGCCTTAGCTACGGCGGGCGGGAATGTCAGTGTGCTCGCTCCCTGGAAGAGCTATGTCATTCAAGATCGCGAGCTGATCTCAGGGCAGAACCCGTTCTCTGATCTAGAGCTTCTGAACCTTCTTCTTCCGGCGCTCGATGCAAAGAAGAAGTCGCTTTCAGCGGCATAAGAATCGGAGGTTGGACAGAGCGCCGATCAGATCAACAGTTAACGGTGGTGCATGGAGAAGTGGACGTGAAAGCAGCCAGGATCCATAGCTTTGGGCCGCCCGAGGTCGTGGTGGTCGAGGATGTGCCCACGCCGTCGCCGGGCCCGAACGAAGTTCTGGTGCGCGTGATGGCCGCGGGCGTCGCTCCTTGGGATGCGATCATCCGCGAGGGCAAGAGCAAGGTTAGTCCGCAACCCCCACTCACCCTCGGTTCGGACTTCTCGGGTGTCATCGGCAAGGTCGGCCCGGGCGTAACGGGCTTCACGCCCGGCGACGAAGTCTATGGCGTCACCAATCCGCAGTTCTGCGGCGCCCAGGCCGAGTTCGCCGTGGCCACGTCCGGGATGATCGCCCGCAAACCGCAATCCCTGAATCACCTGGAAGCAGCATCGGCTCCCGTCATTGCGGTAACCGCCTGGCAAATGCTGTTTCAGTATGCAGAAGCGATACGAGGACAAACCGTAATGGTCGTTGGCGCCGCGGGGAACGTCGGGGCCTACGCCGTACGAATGGCCCTGGACGCCGGAATTAACGTCGTTGCCATAGCCCGCCCCGACGACGAGGACCTGCTTCGATCTTTGGGCGTGAAATCCATCATCGATTCGAGCAAATCCTCATTCGAGCGGGACCTCCCGCAGGTGGATGCTATCCTCGACACGGTCGGAGGGAGCACGCTTCAGCGTTGCGTCGCTGCGTTGAGGCTCGGAGGCAAACTGGTCACTTCAGTCTCGACGCAACCCCTCCCGGCAGGGGCCATTTTCTTCTATGCAGAGGTGACCACAGCGCGCCTACAGACACTTACAACATTATTTGACGCAGGCAGAATCACGGCGCGCGTGGGCTCAATCCTGCCGCTTTCGGAGGCCCGTCAGGCACAACGCATGCTCGCGGGCGCACCCCATAAGCCCGGCAAGATCGTGCTGCAGGTCGGGTCCTCGTAGCGATACCATCTCCCAATTGTTCGAGGCCGCCTCCCTTCTTTGATGCGTGCCACTCTGCAAGGTTAAATCAGAGTCTGCATTTCGGAAGCAATTGAGGCAAGAAACCTGGCGCGCCCGACTCTCCCTCGACCACCAAGCGCTACTAACAGGATTTCGACCGGTTGCAGAAAACCGCGACGACCGGCAAGGAGCTATTCGATCAGATGACGAAGCTGTACACGAATTGGGTCGCCAAGCAGTCTTGGCTGATGGTCGGATTCCCGGGGGCATAAGCAACATCGACCGCTGATGGAGTGTCTCCTCGCACGGATCTGGCCTCGTTGAAAAGGTCGCGTAAGACCGCGAGGGTGCCCCATCCAAGCTCCGCTTGGGTGGGCATTTTGACATCCTCTATTTAGGAAGATGATTGCTGCCAATCATCGCGTCCCTGTTCGACGGAGACCTTTGAGTCTTTATTATTTCAACTGCCGAATCCGCTTTTTGAGGAATTGCTTTTCTGGTTCCTGTTGGGTTAGCGCCAAAGCCTTTTCGTACGAAGCGCGAGCTTCAGCTGTTCTGCCGAGCCTACGATACATATCCGCGCGGACGGAATGCGCCAGGTAATAATTGGCCAATTCGCCTTGTTTTCCAGAAGAAGGTTCCAAGACCGCGTCGATCTCCGCCAGACCGGCCTCAGG
>JAJPHW010000188.1 GCA_021325035.1 Terriglobia bacterium | reverse complement strand
CGGGGAGGGCGTTTTGCGCCATCGCGCAACTGGTGCACATCTATTTTGAGTTCGTTGATGGTGCGGCTGAGCGTGTTGCGGTGCATGTCGAGCTGCTTGGCGGCGCGGCACTGGTTGCCCTTGTTCTCCTGCAATACGGTCAGGATGAACCGCTTTTTGAATTCCCGCACTGCTTCGGAGTAAAGGATATTGCTCTTGTACATCTGCATGATGAGCGCTTCTAGCTGATCTCTCACAGGGATCTCTTTTCTTAAAAAGTAGTATTAAATCATCGGCAGTACTTCTACTTGCTGGAAACCGCCCGCGCCCCTGCCTCAGCCTTTTCCGCCTGATGGCGCAGCAGATCGATGCCTTGATAAAACCGCGCTCGCAAATCCGAAGGCGCGACCCAGGTCGCTGCGCGTCCAACCACCAGAAAGTAGGGAGAGAGTAACGAGCCCTCCAGCCACTTGGATGACGGAGTAAACGCCGTCATCGCCACCAGAACAATAGCCACTGCCAAACATCCACGAACAAGGCCCAGCATTCCACCCAGAATCCGGTCAATGGCGCTGAGCCCGACTTTCTTCATCATCCAATGCGCCAGGCGGCCTGCAAGTCCTGCAACCACCATGACGCACATAAAAATCACGAGGAATGCGACAAGTTCCGCGATCCACGCCGATTTCACGAAATTACCGAGCCATGTGGCGAGGCGCTGATAATTCAACGCCGCCAGAACATAACCGAAAACCAACCCGGCAATCCCAAAGGCTTCTTGAAAGAAGCCGGAGATAATTGCCGAAATTACAAAACCTAATACGGAAAACAGAATGACAAAGTCAGCAATGTTCATTCTGCTCTCCCGGCCAAACCGGATCTATACATTCAGCTTGCGTCCGGTCAACTGCTCGTACGCTTCTACATACTTCTCGCTGGTTCGGACCGCCACTTCGGCGGGAAGAGCCGGAGCAGGTGGTTGTTTGTTCCAGCGAATCTGTTCGAGATAATCGCGCACATATTGCTTGTCGTACGATTCCTGGGCGATTCCGGGCTGATATTTGTCAGCAGGCCAGAAACGAGAGGAGTCAGGCGTGAGGACTTCATCAGCCAGAGTTATGCCTTTGGGCGTCATGCCAAATTCGAACTTGGTATCGGCGATGATAATGCCGCGCGTGCGGGCATAGTCGGCGGCTTTGGTGTAGATTTTCAGCGTGGCGTCGCGCAGTTGGCGGCTGAGTTCCTCGCCGACGATGCGGGACATCTCGCTAAATGGAATGTTTTCATCGTGGCCGGTTGTTGCCTTGGTGGCTGGGGTAAAGATCGGTTCCGGCAGCTTGTCCGACTCTTTCAGTCCCTTAGGGAGTTCAATGCCACAAACGCGGCCGGTGGTCTTATATTCCTTCCAAGCCGAGCCGGAGATGTAGCCACGAACGACGCATTCGACGGGAAACATTTCCGCGCGGTTTACCAGCATGGAGCGCCCACGAAGCTGGTCAGCATATTTGCGGACGGCTGCGGGATATTGCTCCACGTGGGCAGTCACGACGTGGTTGGCGATCACGTCTTTCAGGAATTCAAACCAAAAGAGCGAGATCTGCGTAAGAACACGGCCTTTGTTCGGAATGCCAGTCGCAAGGACGTAATCGAACGCAGAAATGCGGTCGGTGGCCACGAACAGCAGATGGTCGCGGTCAATTTCATAGACATCACGAACTTTGCCGCTGGCGTGGAGATTGAGGTCGGGAAAATCTGTACGAAGCAGGACGTTGTCTAAGGTGTCAGTGCTCATATTGGAATTCTACAGGCTGGAACAGAGGCGTATTCTAGCGTGCTAAAAATTTTTGTCAATGATTTCTATGGGCGATGTGCAAGAAATTGCGAAGCCACAGGTCAGCGAAAATTTGACAGAGGGCTGGATCGGTGAAAGCCTCGCTGGACAGGGTGTTTCGCGTGGCATTGTTGTGGAAAAACTGAGGAGGGAAGTGGATATTTCAGATCTTTTTTTATAAAGGGTACTAAGGATCGCGAGCGAAGCAACCGGGCGGAAAGACTCCGCTCGCGTGGCGGAAAAGATCAGGCAGCGCCAAAGCGCACCGAGACCAGCTTGGAAACGCCTGGCTCCTGCATGGTGACGCCGTAGAGCACGGGCGCGATGCTCATCGTTTTTTTGCTGTGGGTGATGAGCACGAACTGCGTCTGCACGCTCATTTCTTTTACCAGTTCGGTGAAGCGGCCGATGTTGGCCTCATCGAGGGGCGCATCCACTTCGTCGAGAATGCAGAACGGGCTCGGCGCATATTGGAAGATGCCAACGAGCAAAGCCAGCGCCGTCAATGCCTTTTCACCGCCGGAGAGCAAGAGAACATTTTGAAGCTTCTTGCCCGGAGGAGATGCCACCACGTCAATACCGCTCTCAGCGCTATTTTCTTCATCGGTAAGGCGCATGAAGCCGTGGCCTCCCCCAAACAGCTTGCGGAAGGTAACCCCAAAGTTCTCATTGATCTTATGGAAGGCTTCTTCGAATTTTTGACGTGAGAATACGTCTATTTCTTTGATCGTCGCTTGCGTGTTTTCGATGGATTCAAGCAAATCTCTACGCTGCGTTTCCAGGAATCCGTGCCGCTCGGCGGTCTCTTTGTATTCCTCAAGCGCCATCATGTTCACAGGGCCCATGGCATCAAGGCGTGTCCGCATTTCGCGGTAGATTCCGTCTTCCTGTGTAAGTTCGTCGCCGGAAACCGGAACAATGGTCGCATCAGCCATTAACGCAGGCCGCTCGATGCCGAGCTCATTCAGGCAGGTCTGGCCCATGTATTCTGCGTCGGATTGCAATTTGGCGGCAGCGGCGTGAAGTTCTCCACGGCGGTCGCGTGCCTGGTCGAGGAGTACGCGAGCATTGCGCAGAGATTCGTCAATTTCGGTGAGCCGCGCACGAAGTTGATCGGATTCAAATTGCAGCAAACCTTCGCGGGCTTTGGTCGCATTCTGCTCGGCTTCGAGATCGAGCAGACGGGTTGCAATCTGCTGGTTTTCCGTCTCGCGCTGAAGTTTTTCTGTGGCTGCCGATTCTATCTGCGCGATCAGGGACTGAACACGCTCGGCCAACTCCAGGACAAGCGATTCAATACGCTGAAGAACAGATGCCGCCGCACGATGACGCTCTTCCAGTGTCGCAACGTGGGCCCGTCGTTCGGATGCATTCTGCGCGCTAACATCGCGTTGCTGGCGAAGCACAAAGAGTTCTTCTTGCAAGCTGGTGGCCTGCCGTTCGAGTTCGCCACGGGTTTGTTCCGCACCGGCAATCTCGGCTTGGCGGGCTGCAATCAATTTTGTTTGCTCGTTACGGTCGGATGCTAGACGCATCAATTCGCGTTGGCAGACGTCGGCGCGCTCGCGGACACGAGTCATTTCTGAGTCCAGCTGGTCGAGCAAGTGGCCTGACGTCATCGCCTGCTTTTCTGCTTCGCGCTTTTCGTTTTCCAGGCGATCCAGCAGGGAAGTGAGGTCTTTAATCTCGTGCCCGAGGCGCAGAACGCGAGTTTCTTCATTGCGCAGGGCGGCTTCCAGATCGTTCATCAGCTTGGCTACATCGCGCAGCTCGCGCTTCATGGAAAGCGGGCCTTCACTGCGCTGCTTGCCCCCAGTAACCGTCACATTGTGAAAGCACTCACCGGAAGGAGAAAGAAAGAACGCATCGGGATTCTCAAGCGCCAGTTCGCGCCCGATGCCGGAGTCTGGGACGATATAGCCGTCGCGGAGCTTAGGCAAAATCACTTCCAGCGATTTGCCGAAGCCATCAAGCACGCGAATCGTGTTCTTTAGGGGTACGACGGCATGGCGATCGGGAGCATGATGCAGACTCTCATCCAGGATGAAAGAAAACTTCGCTTGCGCATCTTCGGGATGAACGAGGAATGTCGCGCGGCCGTCCACATCAGAGCGCAGCAGGCGCAAGCCTTCATCGGCGGCGTCCCACGACTTGACGACGATGTAGTTGAGCTCGTCGCGGAGAAAGTCTTCGACCACGCCTTCATAGCGATTTTCTACTTCGAGAAAATCGGCGAGTACCCCTACGGGAGCCAGTCCGCCGTTCATCACGCCAGATTGAAATAGGCGGCGGACAGACTCGGTGGAATATCCATGCTCAGCGATGACAGCCTCAAGCGAACCCTTCTTGCCGAGAGCGGTCGCATACTCGGCGCGCAAGCTGTCAAGGTGGTGCTTTGCTTCTGCTTCCTCACTGCGCTTTACGTTCAACGATTCACGCGCAAAGTTGATCTCAGAAGTTAATCCGGCAAGGCGCTGTGAGACGGTTTCGAATTCAATGGCGATCTGCCCGCGTTGCCCGCCGAATGCTTCCACTTGCGAATTAGCAGTGGCCGCTTCCGTTTGCAGGCGGTGAGCTTCGCGATCCATGGCCGCCATGCGCTCTTCGGCCTGGGTAAGCTGGTTTCGTAAACTTGCGGCGGAAGCCACGGCTTCCATGATGGAGACACGCACCTGCTCCTGTTGCCGTTCTTTTTCCCCGAGAGCGCTTGCCGCTTGTGTAGCCTGCTCCAGGGATGCGGCCAATTGCTGTTGCGCGGCGGCGACGTCAGTAGCCGCGGAATCCAGAATTTGCCGGTTCGCGTCGCGTTCGGCTTCCAGCGAAGTCAGTTTGTGCCGAGCCTGGGCCAACTCTGCCTCAGATGACGCAGCGCGCAAAGTTAGGTCGGTGCATCGCTCTTCATTGTGGCGTGTCTGGGCGACGCCGCGGTCGGATTCGAGCTTGATTTCATTTAGCCGCTCGCGGTTTTCGCGGAGTTCAGCCTCAATCGCATACCCGCGCTGCGTGCCTTCACTGTGCTCGCTTTCAAGCAACTGCACGGTTTCGCTGTGATGATGAATGTCTTCGCCGAGAGCATTGATTTGTGAATCTACCTCGGCGCTTTCGCGGTCAAGTTGGGCGAACTTGCTGGCTAGCACTACACGCAACTTGTCCCGCATTTCATCGCGAAGTTTGGCATAGCGTTCGGCTTTTGCAGCCTGCCGCTTGAGCGAATTCATCTGTCGCGTGACTTCATCAAAAATGTCGTTGATGCGCGCCAGATTTTGTTTGGCGTCTTCGAGCCG
>JAJPHW010000133.1 GCA_021325035.1 Terriglobia bacterium | reverse complement strand
CTGTCCGTCTCCGGCCATGACCACCGAGCCGTTGCGGCGCACGCAGAGAACTGTAGTGGATCGAATCAGACGCTTCGTAGGCATGAGGGCAAACTATGATTATACAGTGGATATAGATTGAATTTGAGGGGTGAAAGACGCATTTTCACCGTTTCTTGCCAGGATAGTGCACTTTACACAGGGTGAGTTAAGTACAACTTCTGCAAAAGCGAAAGCAGGCAAGCTTAGCTATATGGGGTCGGAGTGCGATGGCTGGCCACAGGATTTCATTAGCACAGGTTACTGGCTGGACGATACGGCGCTCTCCTCGCAGGAATCGAAGAGCGGAGGGGAATCTCCCCTGCATCAAAGCAAGTTTTTCCGCGCAAGATTTGGAATCCATGCGGCTAACGGACGACGTAAATCTAATCCTGTCATACAGAAAGCCGTTTGATCTGATCTTTCAACACGTGAAATTTGAGAATTGGTCGGCCCTAGCAGACGACTTTCGAACTTTTCTGCTCTCCCATCCTTTGGCTGTCTCACCCTGAGACGCACATTTCGAGGGTCAAAGACACTCTTGAGGCACTAGATTTCGCCAAGAAGTAGCTCGACACTAGTTACGGCGAAAATGCACTTGGCACTAAAACACGTTGACTCGAAAAGGAAGGGCCATGAAGAAATCGACGTATATTTATAATTGCCAGGGTCGAACCTAGTTCGATTCTTCGAACTCACATTCTCGACAAGTTATTTCACGCTCTGTAACATTGATTGGCCCTAGCAGACGGCTTTCGAAATTTTATGTTCGTGCAGCCCGTGACATCTCACTCTGAGACGTACGAAAGTCAGTGAGGGAAAAGGCGATTTTGCGCCATTGAGTTGGCGAGCTTTCGGAGTGCTCGGATAACTACGGTTAGCCGACAGACCCGCGGCGAAACGACGAAGCGTGGCGGGCCTAATGGCAAACATTAGAACGAATCTGTCACAATGACCACGGTTTCAACTCACTGACTCTCGTCTTATTTCCTGATCCTAATCGGTTGAATTTGGATACTTCGTCTGGCGGTCGCCAGAGATAGACATAGACTCGCGGCGATCAGCAGGACGAAAAATGTTATGTTCCACCATTGCGATGCGCAGCGCATCAACAAGCTGCGCGGTGCCGAAACCATTAGAATCGGAACTTAAGACCAAAGCTCTTAAATCTTTGGCAATATATGCAAAGTGGGCTCAAGAAATGAGAGTCGTTTGCGGATTTCGCTGCGATTCTGTCTACGCAGTAAACTTGGTTGGTTTCTTAGGTGTTTTCGGCTGATCCAGAACTAGCGACCTCGCGAACGGCTACATTCCAAGGACAGCCCGTTCTCAACAGCGATCTCAAAAATCGCATTGAGTTCACTAATAGCTCGAACTAGTAGGTGCTCCGGCAAATCGAATCGCTTTAGATCAAACAGAGTCTGAGAATAGAGTCTCTGAAGTTCGCTGACGAAACGCGAATGACTTCGCCCCCAGCTCATAATCTCAGCCATTTGCCTTCGTAGAGATGCAGCCCTTTGATCTTCGTGTCGTTTCGCCGCGTTCTTTGTATCGAGCGCTGAGAAGGCTGCCCGACGGGCTTTTATAATCTGTTCTTGCACATAGGGATCACCGGAATGCTTCGTGCCAGTCAGGGAAGCCTCGTGAACAGCTAAGGTCAAGCGGGTTCTGGCATCTGGAACCTGTCGATGGATTTCGAGCTTTTCTTTTATCGAAGCTAAAGCATCCGAGAGACGTTCATGAACGGCCAAGTCAGAAGCCTCTCCATCTCTGATCGAAAAGCCTAACTCTGACTGCACTAGGCTCTTCATGAGCGCGACGAAGAGGCGTCGGACTCTTTCCGATCGAGTGTGAGAACCTGAGAGCTGGATGCTCATTACTCAGTAGCCTTTGCGAAGTGCCTGTATCTGTCGGTCAGTTCCCGCGATTTGATTTCCGTCTGTCGGATGATTTCAGCCAGTTGCATCCATTTGTCTTCGTCCGATCGAATTGAATTTGAACTCAACGCACCGCGGAACAGTCGCTTTAGCCACGCTAGCATCTATCTCGATCCCATGTATGCCACATAAAAATATTGACTAATTCGTCGCAAAGCATATTCGTAGTCCGCTCCTGAGATGCCTTCCCCAACGTAGAGCCTTATTCGTTCGCGGCATTCAGCCCCACTGGCTTGTTGCAACTGCGCCGAATACACCTCTAGTAACTTGCTAAGATTCAGGGATGCACCATCGATTTCATATGAATCACTGGACTTTACTGTCGCAGTAAAAAGCCACCCTTGCGTTAGTCCAGTTTCTGCGCAACTTGGAAGAACGCTAGACCGGAGCTTAGGCGCCAGACTCTCTAATTTCCGCGAAAGGCTGGCGCTACGTTGTTTCTCTGCATCCAGGCTGGCCTGCATAGTTGCCATGTGCTCTTGCTGAATCTTAGCTTCGCTGAGTACACGATTCTCCTCTGCCTTGCCAGCCAGCAAAGCTGCAAAAACACCAAATAGCAGGACGAGTGCAGTTTCTGCGAAAGTCAGGCCGAATATATCAATTCGCATCGATCACCCGGCCCTTCCGATTGCTTTCGTCTGAATATCCACAAACTCAGTGAGGAGCCGATCCAAGTTCCCTAAGTCAGACAACAGAATGCCGAGATTGGCCCTAAGTTGGGCTGCCCCTTGACCAGCTGTCTCGGCGAAAGCCCCATATGCTTGCGATACTACACCGGGGATCGCTCCCGCTTGGGACGTTAGCCCGGTCACAGACTCGCTCAATGCATCTAAACTTTGACGCAAGACAATAGCTTGCTCTGTGAATTTTTGTAGTTCGGTTTCAGCATTTTTGAGCTGGCTGGAATCGAATTGCTCCACCACCTCTGACAGCTTCTGCATCCTAGCTTTCAATTTGTCGAACATCTTTGTGCAAGCTTCCAAAGACGACGCTATGAGTTGCGGGTACCCTCCAAAGCTATCCTCAAAGATCAAGACCGCTCGTCGCAGATTACTGACGTATTGTTCTGCCGCCGTCTGCTCTTGTTCAAAAAGAGTCTTCCGGACTTCCACGAATTGTTCTACCAAGCCGACAAGCTCTATTTGTGATTTCTTAAACTCACCAGCGCTTCGACGAAGTTCTTCTTCCAGAGTTCGGTAAAACGCATCCTGATCTTGCTGGGCAGGGTCATAGGCAAACAACCACTGTCGAAACGGTAAACCAACAACCGTCGTCAGCAGTGATGACCCTAGTTCACGAATGACGAATCCCATCTGCATGTGCTCTGCCTGGACACCATAGCGCGTGAAGGTGACAAATAATGAGAAGAGAAAAAGGACGAACCCCAGGAAATAAGGAGAATTATTAGTTAAATCCGAGTGAGAAATATGGCCGACGATCTCCGCGTATATGAGACACGATCCGTAAATTGCCACGATGGCGGCAGGGAACCATGGGAGTGCAAAATCGGCTGCGATACCAATTGCCCCCAGGATCCCTGCAAGTATGAAGAGCTTGAATGCTCGGCGGGTTGTCAGAGTGAGCAGAAAATTCTTAATGGGAATCTCCTCGATTCAGAATCAGACTTT
Source organism: Terriglobia bacterium (assembly GCA_021325035.1). Classification (GTDB taxonomy): domain Bacteria; phylum Acidobacteriota; class Terriglobia; order Terriglobales; family Acidobacteriaceae; genus JAJPHW01. The sequence continues at coordinate 28,979 of JAJPHW010000133.1, read as the reverse complement.
TTTCTTGTCCCCATCCATCAAGTTGTTTGAAAATTCTTCATAGCGTTTCATAATCGCCGCAATCGTCTTTGTCCTCAAGGTCTCAGGCCACTGCGCCGCTTGAGCTTGTTGCAAGTGCGCCGTGGTTTGAACGTTCAAGGCGAAGAGGGTCTTTGTTCGGGCATCCTCATTCGATAGCCCCATGAGGGCCATATCATGTAAATACTCCTGTGTGATTTGATAGAGATATTTATTGGCCACGAGGTCTATTCTTCCTTTTTCGACCTCCAGCGCTTTCGTAAGTGCAAACTTAGCCTGCTCAAGCCGAGTTTCATGTATAGCCCGCAACTGCTCGACGGCACTTTTCCGCTCAATTTTCTTAGCTTGAAATCTTCCAAGTAAGTCCAATTGTTGTTTCTTGAGAGTCTCAGATCGCTCCTCTAAGCCGGAGAGCACATTGCCCTGACTAGCCGCAGCCGGAACAATTGATTCGGTTCCGCGTCGGATCAAGGCGTCGATTTCCTTCAACTTAGACTCGTCGTCTTCGTTCATATGATTGGTCTCCTTATTACATTGAAAGAGTTAGTCTGCTCACAATGTTTTTGGCTGTAACAGGGGGAAGAAAGCACCGGGCTGCGCAAACTTCAAGAAAACGAGTTCCAACGCAGCGCACATAGCATACTCCCTAGACTTGAAATTTGCGAGTATTTTGATTGCATTTGTTTTTGTCGAAGAGCAGAATTGCTGGCTATATTGGTTCGGTTGGGACTAGCCGCTATGCACAAGTTGTTCTCGAAACTCTCCTTAATCCTGCTAGTCTGCCTTTTATTTTTCGGTGCCGGGCTAGAGGGCGGCACGCCTCAAGAAAATCCTCCAAGGCCACGCACGACGCAGGGTAACCCAAATACCAAGGTCTGGGTCAACACCAACTCGGGTATATACCACTGCCCCGGAACGCGATGGTACGGAAATACCAAGAGTGGGGAGTACATGACTCAGAAGCAAGCCCTTGAGAAAGGTTATCGACCCGCTTATGGCAAAACTTGTCAGTAGCTTAATACTCTTCGTATTGTCCGTCAGTCTGGGGTCACCCTGCCAAGCTCGTAAAAGCCGCGAATGCGGTTATGAACGATGGCCTGTGAAGGTTCTTGCGGACAAAGATAGAGCGCAGATTGATCCAAAACCAATTGATACTACAGTTGCGGCTCTGAGTGCGCTGGCGATCCACGAAGTACCGTACCCATACGACCGACGCATCGCTCCAGAGGAACTACATATCTTCCGCATAAAGGCTAGGCTTTTGCAGGTCAGGCGCGAAAAGGATTCAGACCTCCACCTTTTGTTACAAGATTTGGACGAATCCGATCAGCGAATGATCGCCGAAGTTCCCGCGCCGGACTGTGCGGAAGGCACGGGTCACGAGCAAGAGTACCTCTCTGTGCGAAGGACTCTGATGGCGCTGCCTGCTCACACTGTGCTTGAGCTTACGGGTGTTGGTTTCTTCGATTTTTTGCACGACCAGAAGGGCGGAGCTAACAATGGGTTTGAGATACATCCTATTTTATCGATTAAGAAGATTGATTGAGTTTGTGATCCAAGATTGCCACCGATGACCACAACGAGCACAAACCCAAGTTCGATCCCAGGCGGCTTGAGCATTCTGTAGTTGATCCGCCGATTTTCTAGCGCCGATCCCCCCGACTAGCAGGAAAAAACTGACTAGGCCAACTGCCACCGCAAATCCCTCCCGCGCCTTGGCTAGAGCAAGAGAGATCGCGACCAACAGACCGCAGACTCCAATAAAAATACACCTATACGCGCCACCGTTCCAGGACGTTGGGGAAGACTGGAAACCAGATCAGACTTATAGGTGCTCGTCGAACTCCAAACCGACCGTTTTGAAAATCCGATTGTCTTCCTTCGTCTCGTGCCTTCGGAGATTGTCATCGATAACGGCTTGGTTCTTCCCGAACCACAAGTTGGACATTTAAACTTGTCAGGCATTTCAGTTCGTGGAACAGTTTACTCGAAGGCATCCAGTCGCAGTCTCTTTTTTTGCAATCGTAACTCTACACAACATCAGTTACGCACACACCATTGCGGTGCAAGTTGTGTTAAGGGGGTTCAACTTTGGGCATCGCTATCTCTCCTAACCCCTTAAACCTTCCGTCGATCCTCTGCCTTAACGTTTTCGGTTGGCCGGTTTTTCCCGAATCAAATCCTCCAGCATCTGTTTAGCAGTCAAAATCCGCATCACGCTCGGCGCTTCATCTTCAACACGTAAGTTCTTCCATCGGTGTTTGAGAACAACTGACATTCTCCATTTCAGGAGTCGTCCGCATGGCCAACATAAACCGTTCGCGTTGTACCGCCCTTTCTTTTTGCCGCACTTAACACATCCGTATTCCTCGAAGTAGAACCTCATCTTGTGCCAATACTGCCGGGGCAGAATTCGACGAATAGCCAATGCTGTCTTGCGGGGTACGAACCACGGTTGAAGGAAAATATCGTCCAACAACTTTTGATCTTCCTTTTTCATTGCTGGCCTCCCCTTGGATGGTAGAGACGAAATGTCTCCTCAGCCTGTAGATTGCTAACGCGGGTATAGACTTGGGTCGAAGTCAGGAAGGCGTGGCCTAAGAGTTCTTGGATCACGCGAATATCCGCGCCCCGTTCGAGAAGATGTGTGGCGAAACTATGCCGGAGCATCTTGGGAGTGACGATGATACCCAGTTTGGCCCGTCGAGCAACTTCTTGGATGATTCGGTTGAAAGTCGAATTCGTCAAGGGTCGGTCAGGTTTGGGGCGAACGAGGTTGATCGTCTTCATCAGTTCTTTGAATCGCGCTTTTGCTTGGGCACGCGACGTTGTTTTGGTGCTTCCAAGGCCTTTGCTGCGTCGCTGGCCATGCTTAATGCCGACGTGATGATCGCGCCAAGTCGCCAACCACGCATCGTTGTGATACGCAAGGATGCCGCGTTGTGGGCGTATTTCATCTTGAAACAGATACCCCGATTTACGTTCGCCTAAATATAGTTTTAGGGCTTCGTGGGCCGCAGGGCCGAAATAGACAATGCGCTCTTTCCGTTTTGCGAGTACGGGAAAACATCGTTTTTTAAAGTTAATGTTTTCGACTCTAATCTCAGCAACTTCTTTTGTGCGGCTTCCAGTCGCATAAAAAAGCTCGACTATTGCTTTCTCACGCGGAGTCTTCGCGGCCTTGATGAGTTTGAGGGCTTGAGGCTGACTGATCGTAGGTGGGAGTTTTTTGATTCGACCTCGCGCGGACAAATAGCGAGGAGCAACGCTGTCGACGACACCACCCAAGTATAAAAAATCGAAAAAACACCTGAGCGCTGTTAACTTATCGTGAACGCGACTGTCTGACCACTGTGTTGGCAAGGTCGAAGTGATGAAGTCGCTGATTTGCATGGGAGTAACCGAACGGAGTGGGCGATCCCCAACGAAAGTGCAGAGCTTCCTCGCCGTGCTGCAATAGCCGAGAATCGTGGACTCTCTATAATTTTGCGCATGTAACCATCGCGCAAGACGTTTAACCGCTTCAAGATTTACTGCTTTGTGGGATTCAAATTTGGGCATAGTGCCTCCTAAGAGGCACTATCGGCAAGAATTTCTAGGACTTTAGTGCTAGCTGAAAAAAGTTGTCGGATCGCTCCAAACGGCAATGATCCGGTGATATTTCTCAATTTCTGAGATGATTCTGCGCAAATCGGTGAGGATCTCAGTTCTTCTCAACCCTCGTGCAATAAATGACTCCTTCATCTCTGGGGAAGGCTTTGGTGGTTTCAAGTACTCTCGATCCCATAGCTCGATAGCTTTGAGTTCGGCCACCAAGGCCTCGATCCTGGTAATAGCCTCAGCTTCGTTGAAGTTCGACATAGAGGGAAACAGGGCATTTTCGTGCCCAGCACAGATCGGGGTTTAGATTCAGCAGCTTGCATTAGTAATTTGTGGGTCTTACTGCCTAATGGACGGCAGTGTGCCGACATTTTGGCGCAGTTCGCAAATGAAACGCAAGGGTGGTGTCCTATCGGTTCGTTGACGCTATTGCCTGCGGCCTTCCCCGGCTTCGTAAGCAATATACCCGTAGAGTTTTTGAGGAAACACTAAGAGTTCTCCGTTAACGCCCTATTAGGAAGTAGGGTCTTTGCCTCTCTAGGATTCAGGCAATTGGGTATAAACTTTCTCATGTTTTTTGGGTTTGACTTATGTAGGAGATAAGCCAATGAAGGGAGAAAAAAAAGAACGCTGGATGGAACTGTGCGAACAAGCCGCGAATGAACAAGACTCGGAAAAACTCATCGAGCTTGCGAAGGAGATAGATCGGCTGCTCGAAGAGAAGAAGCGACGCCTTAGGGTTCTGCGGCAACGAGAAACAGAAAAAGCCGTTTAGGTAGGTTTCCTCCCTAGTTGGGGTTCATCGAAGAATAAACTTTTTCGCTCTGCGGGTGTTATATCCCTGCCGAAGACCTTTTTGAATCGGTCGATTATTTCCTTTGGAGTTAATGATTCCGGCTCTGAAAGCGTGCCAAACAAAGCCCACCAGCGCACCAATAGGGCAACCTACCGACATGGGAACGGACGTTGTTTTCAACGGGGTGACCAAAGTAAGTTGTTTGCTCTAAGAGATTAGGACAATCATTCTAGGTAGGAAGTGGCAGTATGGCTGAAAATCAGCAATGCCCCAAAGCAGGCGATACCATTAATGACTGGTTCGTTCTTTACGCGGCATCGCCAGTAGAAGAAGCGGTGAATGTAAGCGTTATACAGAATGGCGTAGTGAAAGATTTGTCATGGCCACTTAAAGATATTTATCAAGTGCGAGATCACGTGTGGCGGACTAAGCAGTAGATCGGTAGTGGTGCCGTTTCGCGCCCGCAGGGTAAACGTTCGACGCACTGGGCACCCATCAACGGTGTTGTTGTTTGTTTATCTAATGGGTTTTTTCCCAACAGTAATCTGGACAATATCTGACGTTCCTCGATTAACGGTCAGTGTTTTCGCGTCCTGCTTAGGGGAAATCCATAGATTTAACGCTTCTGCTAAACCCATAGCAGCTTGGACAGGTCGTGTCCATTTCATTCGGGGCCTGAGGTTAATCGACTCGGGAGATTCTAGGGATTCTATCGAGACAAATACGCCTGTGCCCGTTGTTACCGCAACGATAAAGTCAGGCTCCTTGGCAAATACTGGCAGACCCATAACGACTCCATTCGGCTTAACCCTTACCCATCCTGCCCTTTGTAGGACTTCATCAATCCGCAAAAGCAGTTTTACGGATTCCTCATCTTGGGAAACGCCAGAAAACGTGTACTCAGCGCCCGGAAAATTACTGACTTCTTTCAGAAATAAAGGTTCATTTGTCAGCGATCTATCAACCTTGATTCGGTGTAGTTCCTCTGTAGCTTCCTTCGCCTCGTCAACTACTTCTTCTATTTTTGTTTTCGCCTCTTCCGCTTGCGTCTTTACGAATTTAATGTCGGCCTCAAATGAATCCGCTTTTTGTCGTGCGCCAGTCGCAAGATTCAAGGCACTTAGTGATGCTTGTTGTGCTTTGTCGGCCTCATCCTTTGCCTTCCCCAGCGAACGTTCGGCGTTGCTGGCCGCAGATACAGCAGCTTCGGATTTGCCGAGCGCACGTTTAGCGGTGGCGTCTGCTTTGTCTGCAAAAGTATCGGCAAGCGATGCCGCAAATGCCGCAGAATTAGCGGATTGCTGCGTCTCAACTAGCTCGGCTTGGTCGAAAGCACGAAGATTAGTTTCAGCATCGTTTACAAAATACTCAGCAAACCCTTCTCCGGCGACGCCGAGCGCAACGAACGTCCAACCGACGAATCCTGCCAGCACTATTAATTTTCTGTGGCGTTCATTCGTTGTTATAAGCTCCGGGCAAAGCCTCTCCCAACCGTTTAGGTCAATTTTTCGTACCCGGAAGTACCAAAATCTTCTGATACCTGCCACGGTCTTTCGACTTAATCCGACCTCTTGCCAAATTTCAGGAGCTTCGCAGAGGACGCCAATAACTACGGCAATTGTCGAGCCGACTAGTATCCAAAACCACCAGCTAGACCATGTGTCTAAGTCCCTCCGCATCATCTTGCTCAGATCGTGGGCAAGACTCGGGTTAAGTGGCGAAAGTTTAAGTGAGCAAAGCATAGATAGAAACGAATTTCGCTTAAACTTCCCCGGTAATGGTGTCGTTGACACAAACAAATTCCAGGCCTACAGTAATCGTCAAAGCTTCACCACAATTCGAGCAGTTTACGACGGAAAAAGCCCTCACACAATGAGGGCTTTTGTTTGCTCCCAAACGCTATTCGAAGACCCTTCCGCTGGCGAAAGATGACACCCGATTTTGCACCATCGAATATGTTTCTACGACGTAAAGCCCATTCATTTCTGCGTATTTTTCTATAAATTCAGCTTAGTATTCCAACGAATACTGTTGCCGCTCCGTTGACATCCGAAGAGAACTGGCCGCCTGGATGCGGATTGTCATTTTTTATTTCCCCCGATCTTTAGTCGCCGGAGAAATGGTAATTTGATCAGTCGAATCCGCTGTAAATCTGAATTTGCGGGCGCTTCGGGATAATCGCTTATGTGCGGTCGATTTAGACAATCACGGTCACGTCAGATTCTCGAAGAGATGTTTCAAGTTCATTTTGATTCGGACTATGAGATAGTCCCACGTTACAACATCGCCCCTACTCAACCCGTTCTTGTGATCCGGCAGGAACCGGACAAACCCATTCGTAGGGCGTCTTCGATGCGTTGGGGACTCGTTCCCTCATGGTCTAAGAATTTGTCTAGCTCTGCACGAAGGATTAACGCACGGTCGGAAACTGTCACTACGACACCAGCGTTCAGAGAGCCGTTCAAATCTCAAAGGTGCCTTATCCCCGCTGACGGATTCTATGAATGGAAACTAAACAGAAAATCTAAACAACCCTATTGCTTTCAGATCGGACATGGGGACGTGTTTGCATTCGCAGGGTTATGGGACAGATGGCGCTCGCCCAGCAAGGAGATAATCGAAAGCTGTACGATCCTGACGACCAAGCCGAATTCTCTCGTCGCGGATATTCACGACCGAATGCCGGTGATCCTTGGCCCTGAGAATTACGATCTGTGGCTCGATCCGAAATTTCACAACGAGGAAAGTTTATTTTCGATGCTCACACCTTACGACGCTACACTTATGGAATGTCGCCGCGTCAGCAATCGCGTGAACGATCCGAAAAACGATGATCCAGCTTGCTCGGAGCGCGTAGCCGAAAAAGAGATTGAACAGGAATCATTGTTTTAGGGTTGAATCGAAGCAAATACTAGCAACAAATTACGCCCACTCTATTCCTTTCAGTGTTGTTTTATCTGCACTAGGGCTCGGATCAACAAGTCTTTTATTTGAAAAGCTGATTCACTGGAATTTTGAACGTATTTGCCAGCTTAACGAGGGTTGTCAGGCGTAGGTCCTTTTCGCCGCGCTCGATAGCTCCCGTGAAAGAACGAGCAAGTCCGCTTTGGTGTGCTAGTTCTTCCTGCGACCAATCTCGCGATTCGCGGAGTTTCCGAACACGCATTCCCAACTTTTTTCTGACTACAATAGCATCTTGCATCCTTCATACAATCGAGCTATCCTTTGCCGTCGTCCACGCTCTGTCATAGGACGCTCTGACGTAGGTCTTACATTCGTTGAATAGAGGGATGGCAGCATGCTTCAACCGAACCGACACTGTGACGCATCCGACAATTCACGAGCGTTCCACAAATACCGAAGGGCCTATGCCAGCGCCTTGGTCATTCTTTGCGTAACTGTGGTCATTGGTTCTATTTACAGTGTGCCGCAAGAGATTGTGAGCCTTACTTGGGAACCCGTACTTCCTACTCAGATGTTCCCGGCTAAAATTCTTGCCGTGGGAGGGATGCAGTCGAAGGGAGCAAGTCCCATCCTCTGTGATCCTCGTAGCTCTTTTCGAGTCAAAGTCAAATCTTCAACGCCTGCCTCTCGCGTCCACGTCGAAGTGAAAGTTGACGGATTTTTCATCGACGCAAGTTCTTGCGATGTGACTCTTGAGAATGCAGGGCAGGAATACTTGATTGCTCCAACACCGCGATGGGACATGCATAAACTCGCGTATAACGATGAACCTAGCCCAGCGACTATTGTGGTGAACGTAAAGGCCGACGGCCTCGACCTCGGGCAAAAGACTAGCCGCCTCCAGATTCGTGCAGTGAACGACATTCCAGTAGCCGTAAAAGACGAAGAAGGCCATATTACCGATCAATCGAGACTCTTCGCCGCGTTCGTGAATGAAAATAGCCCCATCATTGACGAGATTCTGAAAGAATCATTGGAATGGGGTGCGGTGCAACAGATCACTGGTTACCGCCAAGGCAAGGCCTCGGCTGACGATGTGCGTATGCAAGTCTTCGCAATATGGAATGTTCTCCAACGTCACAGGGTCAAGTATTCGAGCATCACCACGGCCTCGGGTTTTTCAGATAACGTGCGGAGTCAGAGTGTGCGTTTTGTAGATGAGACTTTCCGAATGGATCAAGCAAACTGCGTCGATGGATCGGTACTCTTTGCTTCCGTCTTATACAAAATCGGTATTTTTCCGGTATTGGTGAGAAAGCCAGGGCACATGTTTGTGGGCTATTATCTCGATCCTCGGAGTCATGGAACCTTGAACAGTTTGGAATTTTTGGAAACTACAATGCTAGGCAGTGGAAACCCAGTCGCACTCGTAGACAAGCCATTTCCCCGCCACGACCGCCAATGGTTGCAATCGACGATTTCTTACACCGAATTCGCTGCCGCCACCAAAAAAGGCGATCAGGAATTCAAGTTAGAAGTCTCGCCAAAACTAGGTAATAACGATCCTAGTTACGGTCTCATTGACATCAAGAAGGCAAGAGAAGAGGGTATTAGCCCCATTCCGCGCTAGGTTTGCATTCCATGAGAAAATTCCTCGCTCTTGGAAAATACCTGAATGTATCTGACTTACAATCGGTTACCTTTTCGAGCGCGGAATTCAAAGAGACGCAGCTGATCTATTTGGGGGCAATGCAGACCCGTATAGTCGATCGCATCCTTAAGCTCTCGATAGGATAGCTTCCCTCGTTGATGCCTTCGAATCGCTTTAATCGTATCAATCAAGTCTGGGTTTCCTCGCCCTTTGGTTATCGGCGTTGTATCGCCGGTACGACAAACCTTGCCGATCTCTACCAGCGCCGTACCTAGCACCCACAATGATTCGCGAGGTGTAAGCTTTGCATTTCCGAATTGTCGCTTACGAACATCCGCGATTGTGCTCCATAGGAAATGAATCGGAATGGCCAAAATAAGGGTTACAGCCTTATTAGCCACTGGGCCCATGTGTTCCAACACATCGGAGATGAAGGTCGAGATGTGTTGTACAGAAGGGGTTTCTTCGTAGAGAATTTCGCGCAGTTTTGATTCAACTAGTTTCTCCCATTTGGCGGATTCGGCGGAATCACGTTCACTCTTTGCAAATCGTGTGGACATCTCTCCTAGCTTAGAAATCACCTCTTCCACAACATTGATGGTTGGTTGTTTACGGACGACTTTTGCGACTGTCCGCGCCAATCGTTGTTTCTCGATGTATTGAATTCCTGCGGGGCTGAGTTTGCCTCGCCAACTATTTTGCTGAGGTTTTCGTTTCAATTTGGCGCTGCGAGATGAAACAGACATAGGGATGTTGGTCATTCTACGCTCGGCTTGTGAAGAATGAAGAATTCAACGCGGGCAAGCGGGGTGCGGTTCGATCCAATTCCGGCGAACAGGTTGACCACTCCTGTCCGGTGCTGAGAGAGCCTACAACTCCACTAACAGCCGAACGAAACTCGGAGGCTTGCCCATCAAATTTTGTTGTTAACACTTCTCAGCGTAAAAGTGGGCAAGAGTCTGAGAACGGAGTTCTCAGCGGCGGTCGCGAAGCGAGCGCCGTACTGCGGAGCGAAGGGACGCAGCAGGGGTTGGTTTCTTCTCTTGACTATCTTAAGAATAATCGAAACAAATACACGCGACCGATTAATCACGTACTTGGGCGGAAATCTTACTGCGGGGTCTGGACAGTCATAGGTTCTGCGGAAAATGGAACTCAAAGAGCAATCCGTGTTAACTGCAAAACATGGGGGTGCAGTCTCTGCGGGCCACGCAAGGCTCGATTGTACAAATTTCACATTCAGCGGTTGGCGGAGAGCGAGCAGCTTTGCCGATTTCTCACGCTAACTCTTGACCCCGTTCGCGTCAAAGGCGAGCCGGTTCGCTATTTGCGTCGCGTTTTCAATAAGTTCCGGCTCTATCTGCGGCGGAAATTCGGGTCTGCCATAAAGTACATCGCTGTTCTTGAATTCCAGCGGAACGGTACACCTCACCTCCACGTTTTAGTTGATCGATTCGTTGAGTGGCAATGGATTCGCGAAAGCTGGAGCGCTCTTGGCGGCGGGACGGTTGTCGATATTCGGTTCGTCGACGTTCACAAAATCTCGTGCTATCTCTCCAAGTATTTGACCAAAGAGCTTTTGTTATCGGCTGCCGGACGATCACGTCGGGTCACCACTGCGAGATCGCTTCGCTTGATTGAGAAGGCGCCCCACGATGAAAAGTGGACATTGCTCAGGGCCGATATTTGGAGCGTCCTAGCGCAATTCTTGACTCAGGCGACAGATTTTAAGTTTGACAACGATGGCTTCTTGGAGAGTTTTTCGATTGCCCCATTAATGGCCTAGAACAACTGATTGCAGAGATTACAACGTAACGTTAGAGAAAAAATCGAATTTTATGGCAAAGATACCTTGCTTCTTATGTAGTCAAGAATTGCAACAAAGGAAAGATAAGAACGCGAAACCATACTTCATTTGTGACCCATGTGGAATGCAGATATTCGTTCGGGGTCGTCAAGGGATTCTGAATCTCTCTGAGTTAGTTTCAACGCTTCGCAAACATGACTTTCCATTTCGTGAACATGCTCGTGTGCTGCACGAGATTCAAGCGATCTTGACTGAGCTTCGCGGCCTAAAGAAAGAACTCAGCAAGCTCGACAGCTTGCTCGGCATCTTCACCGACGATCAAGACAAACATCGTAGTCGAACTCTGCTTAAACAGCGTATCAAAAATCTGCTGTCCCGATTAGAGCAGCTTGCGAATAGCGAGTTCACAAGTTAAGTCATGGCCCGGCGCTCCCAGATCGATGTCGCGAAGTCTGACGCGCCAGAAGATCAAATGCGATGCGCTGAAACATGTATACGCGAGCTGGATGCAGAAGAGATTGCGAAGCTAATCGAGTTGTTCAGATTGTTGGACGAATGGGATCGGGAGGCAAATCAAAATGCAAAAGTCATGTAGCAACTGTGAAGCGAATGCCAACTACTCTGTCGTGCTCATCACATCGACAGTCGGAATCAGTAAGCGACTTCAGCAGTCGTCTGTATCAGTCCCGTTTTGCGCAGAGTGCTATCGAGAGTTCTGTGAGCGTATCTGCTCAGACGTGCTGAGAAACGCTGTTAACAACGCGTATACAGCGATAAAAGAGCAACTAAGCGAGCGTTCGATGGCTAGAAAGCCAACTCGCGACTGATTTCGCTTTGTTGGGATTTGGCTTGCAAAACCCCTAGGGCCGACTACCATAGGGAGCCTGAAAAGGGGATGATCTGATGATTCCATCGATTGCATATTCCAGAGTTTCCAGCCGTGAGCAAGAGCGCGAAGGCTATTCGATTCCAGCGCAACGCAAGCTTCTAGCCGGATACGCTCGTGGGCAGGCATTCCACGTCCAGCACGAATTTATCGACGTTGAGTCAGCCAAGAACCCCGGTCGCAAGCAGTTCGGCGAAATGCTGAGACTTCTGGAATCCCCGGGTGCGCCCCGAATCGTGCTCGTCGAAAAGACAGATCGGTTGTATCGCAATCGTACTGACGCACTGGCTTTTGAAGCACTCATTGAAAATCGCGGCATAGAAATTCATTTAGTCAAAGAGGGCCGCATCATCGGGAAAAACTCTCGATCTCAAGACAAATTCATGCACGATATTCACGTCGCAGTCGCGAAGCACTATGTGGAGAACCTCAAGGAAGAAGTAAAAAAGGGAATGCGCGAAAAGGCGGAGCAGGGGTTTTATCCCGGCCGCGCACCGATGGGTTACACAAACAATCGCGTGACACGAGCAATAGAAGTTCATCCCGAACGGGCTGTAATAGTGCAGCGAATTTTCGAACTATACGGATCAGGCAATCATTCTCTGGTGACATTGAGAATCGCCATTAGGGACGAGACTGGAATCAGAATCAATCGCTCGTATCTCGAAACTGTACTTAAGAACCCCTTCTACATTGGTAAGTTCCTCTGGCGAGGGGAGGAGTTCAAAGGCAATCACGGTGCTTTGATTTCGAAGGAACAATTTCAAAGGGTGCAAGATGTCTTTGCAGGGCGACACAAGGCAAAAGTTCGGAAGCATAATTTCGCATTTGCCGGATTGCTGGAATGTGCCTATGACGGCTGCACGGTTACCAGCGAATTACAGAAGGGACAATACGTCTACTATCGTTGTTCGCATGGTCGTGGCAAGTGTGCACTGCCCTACATGCGGGAAGAAAAAGTCTCTGAGCAGCTCGGTCAATTGGTGAAGGACATCTATGTGCCAGAGCAGATCGCTCAAGGCATCGTCGCGTCACTCGGCGCTGATAGGCAGCGGAGCGATAACCAGAGAAAAGAACGCTTGGCAGACATCCAGCAACGGCTCTCGGCACTGCGTACACGTATCGACAAGCTCTACGACGATAAGCTCGACGGCCAGATTGATGAAGAGTTTTGGAGTCGCAAGCAGAGGGAATACCAAGCGCAAGAACGCGCTTTAGAAGCATCTGCTGAAGGCTTGGGCGCACCTGTAAATGACGAAAATTTGCTAAATCTTGAAAGAATCTTTGAACTCGCTAACAAGGCTTATTCTCTGTATCTTACGAGGAATTCGGCGGATCGAGGCGGCTTGCTGAAATCAATACTTTTGAACTGCACTACGGACGGGGTAAATCTAGTCCCCACATATAGAAAGCCATTCGATGTGATCTTTAAACACGCAAAATCTGAGAATTGGTCGGGGAGAGAGGATTTGAACCTCCGACCCCCTGGTCCCGAACCAGGTGCTCTACCAGGCTGAGCCACTCCCCGACGGTGTTATGCGCGCAATTCAGGCGGGATGCGCAGTAATGCGATAAACTCGCACAACTTGAAAATTATAACATCGCGGTCGTGATGTTTCTGCGGGTGGTTGATGCGGGCTGTTTGCGTCCGCGCGTGCGCCGTCTAGTGTAAAATCCGCTCTATTAAATCGTTTATATACGCGAGCGTTGATTCAGCTATAGTGCTAGCAGCATAAATTTACGAATGATCGCTTTTACCGCAAAATCTCTTCTTACACCATTGGAGCGCATCGTCCATCCGGTTGTAATGGTGGAAGGCGGCATGATTCATTCTGTGGCCCCACGGGATCATAAGGAAGTACCTTCAGCCACGAACGTGATTGATTTGGGTGATGCGGTCATCGTTCCCGGCTTTATTGATATTCACATCCACGGCGGAGCAGGTTACGATGTCATGCGCGCCGATACATCCGGTTTTGAGGCACTGGAGCAATCTCTCTCCAGGCACGGAGTGAGTGCGTATTTTCCGACCACGGTCACCGCTCCGGTGGATGCAATTCTCAGTTCGCTGGAGCGCCTCGCGAATGAAATTGAAGATGCGGCAAAACGTAAGCCCTCGAATCGTGCCGTTCCTTTGGGAATTCATCTCGAAGGGCCATTCATTAGCCATGCCCGGCGGGGAGTGCATCCGCCCGCGAATTTGGTGCCTCCAACAATTGCTATCTTTGAGCGCTTTTGGCAGGCCGCACGCGGGCACATCGCTCTCGTGACCATCGCACCAGAACTGGACGGCGCTGAGGAAGTGATCGCACATGCCGCCCGGCGTGGAGTGTGCGTGAGCATGGGGCACTCCGATGCGACCCTGGATGCAGCGCGAGCAGGCGTTGCCGCGGGAGCACGCCATGCGACCCATACTTTTAACGCGATGCGGCCTCTGAACCACCGCGATCCGGGAATTCTCGGGGAAGTTCTTACTAATCCCAAAATCACCGCCGATATCATCGCCGACGGAATCCATCTTGATCCGACGATCGTCAAGCTCTTTTTGGAAGCAAAAGGGCCAGATTCCGCTGTTCTTATCACGGATGCGATTTCGGCGACCGACATGCCTGACGGATGCTACCTACTCGGTGAAGTCGAGGTCGAAGTGAAAGATGGGAAGTGTCTCGCCAACGGAACGCTTGCCGGCAGCGTACTCACCATGGACCGCGCAGTGCGCAACGTCATGCAATTTGCTGGATGGGATTTACAGCGGGCAACGAGACTGGCTTCATTGAATCCTGCGCATGTGATGGGATTCAAAAACCGCGGACGCCTCGAGTCTGGCGCCCGCGCTGACTTCGCCGTCCTCAATTCGAAAGGCGAGGTTTTGCAAACTGTGATCGGCGGGAACTATTCATGATCCGAAATTTTATAGTGAGGAGCCTTCATGCCTGATAAGGGCAAATTTCCGCATTACATGCTGAAAGAAATCTTCGACCAGCCGAAGGGCTTACGCGACACCATCGAACCGCGTGTGTCATTGGATGATGCGGTCGTGCGCCTGGAAGATGAAATCCGGATCGGCGTGGACGATTTGCGCGCATTGCGCCGTATCAACATTGTCGCTTCCGGAACCAGCCGCCACGCAGGGATGGCTGGCCAATACATGATCCAGGAACTGCTGAATATTCCTGTGGATGTGGACTATGCCAGTGAGTTCGAGTACCGCAATCCTTTGATTGGACCGGGAGAGTTGACGATTGTCATCACGCAATCCGGAGAAACTGCAGATACGACCGCCGCGCAGCGCGAGGCCAAGGCAAAGGGCTCAAAGACGATTGCGATCTCAAACGTGATTGATTCGACGATAGCGCGTGAAGCTGACGGAGTGCTTTACACTCATGCGGGTCCGGAAATCAGTATTGCTTCCACGAAAGCTTTTACGGCGCAGATGGCTGTGCTGTATCTTTTCGCGCTTTATCTGGGGCAAGTTCGCGGCAAGTTTAGCAAAGAGCAGCGCAGGGCACACATCAAGGAGTTGTTGAGTTTGCCTGAAAAAGTCGAAAAAACATTGGAATCTTCAACCGCCTGTGAGGAGATTGGCAAACTTTATTACAAATTTGAGGATTTTCTTTTTGTCGGGCGGGCGATTCATTACCCGGTGGCGATGGATGGGGCGCTCAAGCTGAAGGAAGTCTCCTACATTCACGCCGAAGGCTATCCCACAGGCGAAACCAAACACGGTCCCATAGCCATGGTGGATGAACATCTGCCCGTTGTTGCCATTGCCACTTGCGATAAGAACGATTTCGGTTCGGTTCTTCGATATGAAAAGAACGTCTCGAATATTGAAGCGTACAAAAAACAATTGGGGCAGGTAATTGCGATTGCCACAGAAGGCGACAGTCTCCTGCCGAATATCGTGGACCAGGTCATTTTTGTTCCGCAAGCGCCGGAGTTACTCTCGCCGATACTCGAGATCATCCCCTTGCAACTGATCGCTTATTACATAACGGTGAAAAAGGGATTGGATGTGGATAAGCCACGAAATCTGGTGAAGTCGGTCACGCTGGAATAATTTAGTTGGGTTTGCGGGTCTTGCCTTCGGCCAGATATTGCAGCAGTGCCAGATCGGCGGCTGAGCGCAATCTCTCTGATTCCGTAATTTCGGGGCTTAACACTACGCCTTCATTGTTTTTTTGCCGCAAAGATTGGCGTATCTTGTCGCCTGCTTCGGATTCGTTCATTACCACCTGCATATAAAAAAACAAAAAGTGCCGCATCTGGTCGAGAGCGGAGCGAAGCGTCTGGAGAGACTCCATCTCGGGAATCGCACTGAGCGCTTCCATCAATTCGGGATCGCCCGGCGCTTCCATTGCGGCGCAATTCAGTTCGCGCTGAATTGCCCGTAGGTCTTCCGTCACTCGCAGTATCCGGTTGTGCACATCGTCCAGATAATCTTCTCTCGCCATCCGTGGGCTCACTCTCTCCGGTGCAATCTCAACATCTCACCAAGCCCTTGCGCTGACAAATATCCCACGTGCATGCGCTTTGGTAAGAGGGTACTTGTGCGTATTACCTTGGTTCTTTAGAGACGGCATTAGCCGAAATTAACCTGTCCTCGGCGTAAGTTTAGACGGTGTAGTTTGCTCAAAGACTAACAACAGCAGGCCCTTGCTCAGCGGAAAGCCCAAGCCCAGAGCGGATTTCAGGTGCTTCGACAATTCGTATTCCTTGAGGAGGGTTTTCGACCGCACTCAAGAGTGCTTGTACCATCTGTTGGTGGCTCCCCGGGTCAAGCCGACTGGCGCCTTCGCGAGTTGCGGAGGTGTATTCCACCAGCCAAAGATGTTTTGCCGCATGAGTTAATGCGTCCTACTTTGCGCGGACATATTGAAGTTATGGATGGATGCAAGGAAGTCGGGGCAAAAATAAACCCTCCTCGAAAGCGGGAGGAGGGTAGCGAATAAAGCAATCAGTTCTAGTTGCCTAAACCAAGTAATTCAATATATTGCGGGCTTCCTGTAGTACCTGAGTAACCGATACGAACTTTTCCTTGGAATGAACCTTTTGCGTGAGGAGTGAAACTCACAGAAATAGTGCAGCTTACTCCCGGTTCCAGTGATGTGCCGCAATCGTTCGTTTCGGCGAAGCCAGGGCCACCCGAAATGCTGATTGCGCCAATCGTAACCGCAGCTGTACCAATATTCGTCAGGGTCGAAGTTTGCGGTGGGCTCGTCGTCCGTACTTTCACATTTCCAAAGTTCAAAAACGAAGATTCGAGACTGAGATTCGTCTGAAGAAAGATGGAAAGCGCCGAAGTATTTGTTAGCGGATCCACTGTGATGACTACCAGAGAATCAAGCCGACCGTCCCCGTCCAGATCGCCTATCGCTCCTAAGTGCGCATTTTCTCCCGCATTCCAAAGTAAGGGGCTTTGGAATGTCCCATCACCGTTGCCCAAGGTAAGAAACAAATCGCTATATCCCATTAGAAGGTCAATCTTGTTGTCGTTGTTAAAGTCTCCCGCCAAAGCATAGTAAGCATTGGGAATGGCATCCGCATAGCCAGAACTGAAAGTTCCATTGCCATTGCCTAGCAGGACGGACATACCATCGCTGAGGATGTCCAACTTCCCATCTCCATTAACATCAGCTACTACTGACGCGAACGGCGCGTTGGGAACGGGATAACTCACTGGACTGGCAAAAGTACCATCCCCATTGCCCAAATAAATATTTACACCCTCTTGTGGTACAGCCACGTCAAGTTTCCCATCACGATTGAAGTCGCCAATAACGGGAGGTTGAGGGTTGAACACATTTCCCAGATTCTGTCCGAGGGTAAAGGAGCCGTCACCATTGCCTAGAAAAACTACTGCAGAATTATCACCGTCAGTTCCGCCCGTAATGAATAAATCGAGCTTGCCGTCCCGGTTGAAATCGCCCACAGCCAGGCAATTCTCATCATTTAGGTTCAGAGTATGGGGGCTAAGAATGAATGTGCCATCACCATTGCCAAGCCACATTGAATTCACGCCGTATGCTCCTACTACCAATAAATCAACGTTCCCATCATTGTTGAAGTCAGCGGCGATCATCTGTTGGGAGCCGTCCGCACTGTTAGAAAACGTGGTTGGTCCACTAAATGTTCCATTGCCATTGTTCAAAAAGATATTTAGAGAATATGGTCCGAAGCCTGCACCCGTCACCGCAGCTATGTCCGGCTTACCGTCGTGATTAAAGTCGGCGACGGCAACACCCCACCCTGGGACAATCCCCAAATCGCGTCGTGCGAAGGCAACATTGGCAGATGCATGATGAATTGGGAAATAAATCAAGTTCGAAGTGATGGCGCCTGAATTCGTGACCGTGACCGCTGCGGTCCCGGCGCGCGCTACGTCGGCAGCCGTGATGGTTGCTTCGAGCCGATTAACTGAAACAAAAGTTGTTGAACGGGGCGAGCCATTCCAATTCACTACTGCGCCTGTCTGGAATCCCGCTCCGCTTAAGGTCAGTTGAAATTGGGCATGACCGGGCGCGACCGTATCCGGATAAAGCTGGCTGAGAAAGGCCACCGGCGCAGATTGAGCCAGCATGAAAGTAGAAAACAGCAATGCGCAAAACAGAGGGCTCAGGAATTTTCGCATGGATACGCTCCTTCGTGGCGAGGCGTTAGACAGCCCGGTGGACTTAAGCCTAAGTGGGAGATCTCAGGCGGTTTCGTACTGAATCTTTATAAGCCAATAGTAGTGGCGCGTCAATACAAAACACAACGTATCTAGCGCGCAACTATTGCAGGATGCCCATCTGTTTTCCAACACGCTTCAATACGGCTAAGGCCTGCTCCAATTCGTCCTTCGTGTGCGTCGCGGTCATGATCGTGCGGATGCGGGCTTTGCCTTCGGGTACGGTCGGAAACGCGATGCCAGTGCCAAGGACGCCTTCGTTGAAGAGAGCACGGGAGAAGTCCATGGTGAGCTTGCCATCACCGATGATGATGGGCGTAATCGGCGTCTCACTCGCTGGAGTGGCCTTGCCACCGATGTCGAAGCCAAGCAGACCCAATTCTTTCTTCCAAAAGTGAGTGTTGTGCCAGAGTTTTTCCATGCGCTCGGGCTCGTTTTCGAGAACATCGAAGGCCGCAATGCAGGTCGCCGCGACCGAGGGCGGATGCGAAGTCGAAAACAAGAACGGACGGGCGCGATGGTAGAGAAAATCAATCAAATCTTTTGATCCACAGACGTAGCCGCCGAGCCCGCCAATGGCTTTGGAGAGTGTTCCTACTTGAATATCCACGCGCCCGTGAACATGGAAGTGATCAATGGTGCCGCGGCCGTTGCGGCCAAGCACGCCAGAGGCATGGGCATCATCCACCATCATGATGGCGCCGTATTTTTCGGCGAGATCACACAGGGCGGGCAGCGGCCCGATGTCGCCGTCCATGGAAAAAACGCCGTCGGTGATGAGCAGCTTCTTGCCTGGCTCATCTTTAATGCTGGCCAATTGCTCTTCTGCGTGGGCGATGTCTTTATGGCGGAACACCAGAATCTTCGCCCGTGAAAGGCGCGCGCCGTCAATGATGGAGGCGTGGTTCAGCGCGTCGGAGATGATGAAATCTTCCTTACCCAGAATGGCCGAAACCGTGCCGGCATTGGCGGCGTATCCGGATTGAAAGACCACGCAGGCTTCGACGTTCTTGAATCGGGCGATCTTTTCTTCCAGTTCCATGTGGATTTTCATCGTGCCCGCGATGGTACGCACCGCACCCGATCCCACGCCGTATTTACGCGTGGCTTCGATGGCAGCCTCGCGAAGCAAAGGATGCGTGGTCAAGCCTAAATAATTATTCGAAGCGAGGTTGATGACTTTCTTGCCGTCGAATGTGCAGACGGCTACCTGTTCATCATCCAGCACGCGTAGTTTGAAATGCGTACCTTTTGCCTTGAGATCGTTTAATTGCGTCGTGAGATAGGAAAGAGGATCAATACGAGTTGCGGTAGGCATAGGAAGCTCCTGGCAATGAATGCCTTATCAGTTTAATACCGGAGATGGGAACGAGGCGAACCTCAGGTCTTTACGATTCTTCGGCCTGCGGTTTTGAATTTGCCGCTGAGGACGAGATTGATAGCTTCGGAATATGCGATATGTTCCTGCTCGAGAATGCGGGCAGCCAGCGTGTGCTCATCGTCGGAATCGAGTACTGGGATGGCTTTCTGCACGATGATCGCACCGTGGTCGAGTTCTTCATCTACAAAATGCACAGTGCATCCAGCGACTTTCACGCCATAGGCGAAGGCCTGCTCTTGCGCCTCCAATCCGGGGAATGCCGGCAGTAGGGATGGATGAATGTTCAGAATTCGTTGTGGGAATTGCTGCACGAACCACGGTGACAGCAGCCGCATGTATCCGGCGAGGCAGACAAGGTCAACATTGTGCTGCTTTAACGCCGCAACGACTTCGCGATCATGGCTTTCCCGGTCTTTGCCTTTGGAGGGAATGGCGACCGCATTAAGCCCTAATTTGCGTGCGGTTTCGAGGCCGCCGGCATCGGGTTTATTGGATATGACGACGGCGATATGGGCGTTTCGAACGGCGCCCGTGGCCACATTCTTAGCGATGGCCTCGAAATTTGAGCCTCGTCCCGAAAGGAGAATGCCGATGTTCTTCATTTCTTCGCAAAATCATCATACTTGAGCCATTGGTTCGCTAAGGCCTCGTCCGTTATAATTCCCGTATTCCATGTACAACGACTTCACAGCTACCGACCGCTGGACTAAAAAACAGGTGCATTGCGTCTATCAGGCTCTGATTGTGGCCATTGCCACCCGTCACGCCGATGCCGTGGATATAAAGTTCCTCGTGGATGGCCGCACGATATGGATTGCGCTGCCTCTGCCGGCGTGGGTAGAGTACAAAAATCGCGAAGGCAGGGATATTACCGATCCTTTGGCTATTCAAATTGCTGGACATTACCTCAAATCCGCTCTGGAGTCCGGCGAAGGTGTAGGTCGCGACATGTATGCCCTAACAGTGGAACAAACGCTGGCGCACTTGGACGCGGTGGTGGAAAAAGCTACAGAAGTCACGGCGTAGCAGTTTTTACAAATCTTCCATCTCCCTGCAATAACCCCTGGTTACCTAAGAAATGTTAGTCCCATCGTGTATCGGGCTTTTCGCATCCAAAGAGATATAATCTGAGGTAGATCGCGCTCCCAAGAGCGCCCTCTCCGAATTGAGAATAAAGACCTAACCCGATGTCCATGAAAACAAAAATTTCAATTCTTGCCTGCTCCGCGGTTCTACTGCTTTTTGTGATCGTTGGCGGAATGAACGGCGTTCGCGCCTCCAGCAACGAGGGCGCTTACCGCCAGATGCAGGTTTATAGCGAAGTGTTATCGCGCGTGCAGCAGGAATATGTGGAAGACCCAAACATCCCTGCGGTCACGGATGGCGCATTGCACGGATTGTTGGAATCGCTTGACGCCAACTCAAGCTATTTGAATCCTGCGCAATATAAAGATTTCAAGGTGCATAAAGCAGGAGCGAAGGGTGATATCGGGGCCGCGATTTCCAAGCGTTTTGGATATGCTTCGGTGATTGCTGTAATTCCCGGCGGCCCGGCGGATAAAGCCGGCGTAGAAGCATCCGATATTTTTGAAGCGATTGATGGCAAAAGCACCCGCGAAATGTCGCTGGCGGAAGTGCACAATTTGCTCAGCGGGACGCCGGGTTCCACCGTCACGGTTTCTCTGGTGCGAGCGCGCCGGGCTGAGCCGCAAAAAATGGTGATTACGCGGGACATCGTCAATGTTCCACCAGCCTCCGACAAAGTCCTGCAAGATGGCGTCGGCGTGATTCATGTGGATACTTTCACTAAGGGCGAATCCGGCGAGATCGCTGCCAAGATCAAAGCTTTGCAGAAGTCCGGCGTCAAAAAACTGATTCTGGACCTGCGCAATTGCGCCGAAGGCGAAGAATCCGAAGGCATCGCCACTGCGAACCTCTTCCTCAATCACGGGACGATTACCTATTTGCAGGGGCAAAAATATCCGCGCGAAGCTTTTAATGCGGACGCGGCCAAGGCGATTACAACTCTGCCTGTAGTCGTGCTCGTGAACAAAGGGACTTCAGGTCCGGCTGAAATTGTTGCCGCCGCATTGCTCGATAATGCTCGCGCAGACGTCGTGGGCGATAAGACTTTCGGCGATGGTTCCGTCCAGAAAGTGATCGAGTTGAAAGACGGTTCTGCGCTGATTTTGTCGGTGGCGAAATACTATTCACCCAGCGGCAAAGCGATTCAGGATACAGCGGTAACTCCGAACGTGCTTGTGGCGGATGAGCAGGATGACTCTGCGCTTCCCGATGAAGATGAAAACGCAACGCCCGCCGACGAAAACAACAAGAAGCCGGTTGTGCAACAGGATGAGCAATTGCAGAAAGCCATTGAAGTCCTGAAAAACCGCGCCAGCTAGTTTAGGAATCGTATTGAGAAGCCGCTCACCGAACTTACGGTGAGCGGCTTCTTTTTGTGGATATTACAAGCGCACTCCTCCCCCTGTTATGCTGGGCTTGAAATCATGCATTCGATTTTTGAAGATGCTCCTGAGACTCCGACCCTACCCAGCAAGACGGTCGGCAGGCTTCTTTTTGCCGTTCTAGTCCTCATTGCCGCGGCGATCGGCGCGGGAGCAGGCTTGCTGCTGGTTTACACCACCGATCTACCTCAAGTGGAAGAACTCGAACGCTACCGACCCAGTTCGATTACCGAACTCTATGACGATCACGGCCGCGTGATTGGGTCGTTCGCATTACAACGCCGCGTCATCGCAACTTATGATGACTATCCGCAGGTTCTCCGCGATGCGCTGATTTCCACGGAAGATAAAGAGTTTTACCGGCACTGGGGCATCAATGTCTGGCGCATTGCGGGCGCGGCTTATCGCGATATCGCTTCGGGCGGGCGGGTGCAGGGCGCTTCCACGCTGACCATGCAATTGGCGCGCAATCTTTTTCTCTCGCCCGATCGTTCTTTTCGCCGCAAAATGCAGGAGGCTCTACTCGCGATTCAAATCGAACGGCGATTTACCAAGCCACAAATTTTTACGCTTTATGCCAACCAGATTTATTTGGGGCATGGCGTCTATGGTTTTGAAGCAGCTTCCGAATTTTATTTCAGCAAACCGGCGAAACAACTTACGCTCGACGAAGCCGCATTGTTGGCAGGGCTTCCCAAGTCGCCGTTCTATTACTCTCCGATTACGCATCCCGATCGAGCTTTTAAACGCCGCAATCTGGTCATCAACAACATGCTGGAAGACGGAAAGATCAAAGCCTCAGAGGCAAATATCGCACGCAATCAGCCCATTGAATTGAAGTTGCATCGCGAGCCGAATTCTCTTGCGCCATATTTTGTGGAAGACATCCGCCGTTATCTCGAAAATAAATATGGCAGCGATCAAGTGCACGAGGGAGGGTTGAAAGTTTATACGTCTCTCGACATGGATTTGCAGCGCGCCGCGAACCAGTCTGTACTGGATGGCTTGGCAGCCTGCGAACGCCGACACGGCTGGAAAGGCCATCTGCAAAACGTATTGAATGGCAGCACGAGTCTGGAAAACTATTCGCACCCCGACTGGGATGACGAACCTGAAGTCAACGGATATGTTCACGCTCTGGTAACGGCTTCCGCGCCCGGTTCTGCGATCGTCAAATTCAGCCATTATTCGGCAATGCTCGCGCAAAGCGATGCTGCTTGGACGCAACAGAAGATACAGGACATTCTCAAACCCGGCGACATTGTTTACGTAAAAGTGCTTGCTTTGGCCGATGCAAAATCGCGGGTAAGTCTGGAGCAGGACTCCGGCCTCGAAGGCTCCCTTATTGCGATTGATAATGCCAGCGGTGAAATTAAAGCCATGGTCGGCGGACGCGATCCGAACCAATCAAAATTCAATCGGGCCACGCAGGCCCAACGGCAGGTTGGCTCATCGTTCAAACCCTATGTATATACGGCGGTCATTGATCGCGGCGCGAAGCCGGATGACATCGTCATCGATGCCCCTATTACTTTTCAGACCGACTCAGGGCCCTACACTCCGCACAATTACGACGAGCGCTTTGAGGGTGCGATTACTTTGCGCCGGGCGTTGGCACAGTCACGCAACATTCCTGCGTTGAAGTTGGCCGATAGCCTGGGGATTCGCACTGTCATCGAATATGCGCATCGTTTCGGTATTACTTCCAACATGCCGCCCTACCTTCCCATTGCCTTGGGCGCAGCGGATATTACGCTTTATGAGCAGGCATCGGCGTACAGCGTGTTTCCCAACGATGGCGTGCGCCTCGTTCCCCGCTACATCACCAAAGTGACGGACTATGAAGGCCGCGTGTTGGAGGAGGATTATCCCGACGTAAAGGATGTGGTCAGCGCGCGCACGGCGCGCATCATGACTTCCATGCTTCAAGGAGTTGTGCAGCATGGGACTGCAATCGCCGCCAGCAGCATGAAGGTGCCGTTAGCAGGGAAGACTGGCACAACCAACGACTTCACGGATGCATGGTTTGTTGGGTTCTCGCCCACGATTACGACCGGCGTGTGGGTTGGTTACGACGAGAAGAAACCGATCGGGGCAAAAGAGACCGGCGCGCGCGCGGCCCTCCCCATCTGGATGGATTTTATGAAAGTCGCGTTGGCGGGAAAAGATCCGGGAGAATTTCAGCCCATGCCGGATTTGGCGCCAAATCCGAGCCTAAAAGTAGATACTCCAGACGCCGCGCCAGCCGCGGAAGAAACGCACTGAATCTAAACTGATTCGAATTCTCCAGCCAGTGTTTTATGGCGGGATTTTGCGGCTTCCACCAGAGCCCGGAAAATCCTTCGTGAAGGCTCATCCAAATCTACAGACCGCTCGGGATGCCATTGCACCGCCAGCACAAAATGGTCCGGCGAAGTGCCTTCGACAGCTTCGATGATTCCATCGTCAGGACAGCGGGCAACAATGCGCAATCCATCTCCGATTGCATCCGCCGATTGATGATGGCTGGAATTTACCGAAATGATTTTTTCGCCGCCGATGATTTCAGCGAGCTTCGATTTTGCGTCAACTTCCACGGAATGGGCCACCGGCACAGTTTTTCCTGCGCGGTGATTAACCGGAGACTCGATATCCTGCAGCAGCGATCCGGTGCGATAGACATTCAACGTCTGCATGCCGTAACAAATTCCCAAAATCGGTTTGCGCATGTTGTAGGCGTCTTGCAACAGAAGTTCGTCCACGGTGTCGCGTTTCTTGTCCGCGTCTGCTGTTTTAGGATTGCGTGCTTGGTCGTATTTTGCCGGGTCAACGTCCGCGCTGCTGCCCGGTAGCAAAACTCCGTCACAACGCTCAATAGTCTTCATGACCTGCGCCGGAGTTTGGTTGAGCGCAATGCGCACCGGCTCGCCGCCGGCCAATTCCACCGCGCGTTCATATTGCGGGAGCGCGCGTTCGGAATACTCCGGCAAACCGGAGTGGGGTACAGGAATGGCAATTCTCGGTTTCATGCGCTTTGTCGGCTCGCTCTTTCAATTCCGGCCAGGGTTTTCATCTGGCGATAGCGGCGAATTTCCATTATCAAGGCTGAGATAAAAACGACAACGGCCACGATGACCGCGATGGGGAAGGCCACTTTGCGGTAGGCCAGAGTCATATTCGGATGAACACCCCGCAATGCAGACGCAACAATAACGCCCAGAATGCCCAGGAATAGCGAGATGGCAAACGACATCAGAGTAAAGGCAAAAGTCAGAACCAGAGCCCGAACTGGAACCAGATACCAGCGCGGCATGTGCGGAGCGGATTGGGCAATCGCTGCCATCACTTAATTGTAAATCCCGCAGCCCGAACTAACAGAGCCGAACAGCGTGCGCTAGAATACAACCATGCCCCAAGCTGCATCCGCGATGACTCGCACCCCGGCGGAGGTCGTCCGCCAAAGCCCCGTTTCCCAGGCGCCCAATGGTATTTGCTACGCTACTGCCGGAGATCTGACCGTTGCCTTGGCCGATCTGGAACGCATGGTTTCCGCCGTGCCCGATGCCGCGGCCTGCGCACTTCACGGCAAAGCCTATTATTTTGTCCCGCTTACGGTGAATCAGGGCGACGACACCGTCATCGCCGACCGTTACGACATCGCGCTCAGTGACAACGCGGTGTGCCATCGCAATCTCGACCTCGGCGGCTCGCAGTGTGTGTTTATTTCCACGCGCCTGATGGACGACAAATTTTCCGTTGCTTTCGAGTTTTTTATTAACGTCGGCCATGCCCTCGTCGAAAAAGCGGGAGTGTCGCGCGAATTTTCGGATTTGGCGTGGAAGCAAGTCGAAGCCGCGGTTCGCGGTGAGACTTCGCTCGATGCTTGGGAAGCCCGCAAATTGGCGACTGAAAACGGCCCGGACACGGAAAAGTACAAGAACGAATACTTCGCTGCGGCTTTTGCGGATGCAATCTCGATTTATCTGCTGTCGCTCTACATTGATGTGGATTACTACGATCTCCGCGAGCGCGACTATCCTTTGCTCGCGCCCCAGCCGTTGGCTGAACGCCTGAGAAAAGTCGCGGAGCTGTTTCCACCGAATCCGGGGTTTGATTTCTCGATTCAGTACAAGAGAAAGAGCTAGCATTGCTGATAGAGGATTCTCCGATTTTCTCTGTTACTAAAGTCCTTGTCCACCAAGGGTTCTCGCCTCTGCACCATGCGCATCTAGGGCGGTCGCTCTCCCCCCGCTAGACTCTTTCGGATGTTAAAAGCAGGCGTAGCAATAAGCGCGCTGCAAAAGCCCTCCCCTTATTGAGCTTGAGTCTTTCGCGTAGCAAGGAGCCAAGCCATTATGCCCGTGCAGGCGATTCACTCGTTCAAAATTTCGTTCTCGACTTTCATCAGCTACATTCCAGTTATCGCAACGGTCGTGACCTGCTTTTTCAGCGTGATTCTCGCCCGCGCGACGCTGCGCTATGTGGAAGCTACCGATAAAGGCCTGGCCCTCGCCCGCGAAGAGTTCGAGCGGGAATGGTCGCCTGATCTGCACATCAAGCTCGAGCGCATATCCGCAACGGAAGCGAGGGTGATTGTTACCAACCTGGCAAAATGCTCCGTCCTGCTGCAATTGTTGCAACTCCGCAAGCTCACGCATGCGGTCCCGTTCGAACGTTGCCGTCTGAATGATCCGCTGGTCGGCAGCATGACCTGGACGCAGGAGATGGGTAAGGGCATCCTGGCTTGCACCGGAGGAGAATTTGAGGGCCCCATTGCGGCCTCAATGACTTTTTATGCCTCGGGCCGTATGTACCGGACGGACTGGTTTCGCTCACAAATCCATGTACGCGATGGGCGCATCCTCAGCCTCGAACCTAGCAACATGCCCTCGCGCCGAGTGCGGGTGGTAGAGCGCAAAGGCCCGGAGCGGCGCCGTGAGTTCGTGCACGACGTTACCGCCGATGTGGCTCCCAATAAATTTGACGACAAGCACGACAGGAAGCTCTCCGCGACTGCCGGAGCCTGAAGCAAAATTTTGTAGCGCGACGTTTGTGTCGAGATGGTCTAATAGCCGAATGCACTCTGTCGCAATATGGGCATTGTTTGTGCTTCAGGTTTTCCATGTGCTGTTTCTGGCTCTGCACGATTGGATTCCTCTCGGGAGCCTTAATGACTTAAGAGCTGTTCATGCTGAGAACTCGCGAAGCAAACTTATCGCTGATACGCTCATGGGCGCTGCTCCATTTGCTTTCGGTCTTGTGGCCAGCACTGTCCATCTCGGGCAGCCATTGCCAGCATGGTTATTCGATTACCTCGGTATTAGCTATGTTCTTTTATTCATGGGCGAATTGCAGGCTTGGTGGATTCCATACTTTTTTCGTTCCGATCCAGCGCGCGCAGCGCGCTATCAGACAATGTTCGGGAACACCCATGCTTTCCTGCCTGAACGCAACGGCATCCGGCCAAATACGCTGCACATCATTCTTCACGTCGCGACGCTCGCCACTTTGGCGGTTCTGGCCGTAATCGCAGTGCTGTGATCTCGGCAGATAGAAGCTGGCATTCGTGCATGTCAGGAAAGAAAGGTGGAAAGGCGGAATTTTTGTAGAAACTTGGATCTAGCTATTTCGAATAGCACGATAGACTCAGGGCCGCGTAAAATCATCCATCCATGCCTGTTACTGTCCGTTCTTTCGCGAAAATCAACCTCGGACTCAGCATTGGTCCGTCCCGGGCTGATGGATTTCACGAACTCCGTACGGTGTATCAAACGATCGCGCTGCATGATATCCTCCGCGTTTCGGTGAAGCGTGGTGATGGGATTGAGATTGTCAGCAACGACGAGCGGGTGCCGCGAGATGCTTCCAATACCTGCTGGAAAATTGTCGAACGGGCGATGGCGGCGCTGAAAGCGCATGGGCGAGCGGTAATCGAGATCGAAAAGCGGTTGCCCGTGCAAGGAGGTTTGGGAGGAGCGTCGGGTAACGCAGTCGCTGCCTTGATTGCGCTGGAAGACGCTGTAAAGAAAAGACTTACCGGACCAGAGCGCTTGCGCATCGCTGCGGAAGTGGGGTCGGATCTGCCGCTATTTCTCGTGGGAGGCACGATTTTAGGGGTTGGCAGAGGCGAGGAGGTCTATCCGCTCCCTGATTTGCCCGCGATGCCGTGCGTCATCGCGACTCCAGAAATTGGCGTCTCAACTCCAAAAGCATTTGCGGATTGGGACAAATTAGCTGACGAGCTGCGCCTGGCCGCGCAGGTGGCAACTGCCTCTGATAAATTGACGGCAGCCCATCCCTCCGATAGAATTAATTTATTCAGTCGCATGATTGCTGCGTGGCTGAATGGGCAGTCATCCGGTGTCCCTGTGAGTAAAGGCAGGGGCCGGGCCGAGACCCCGCTTCTCGACCTCGTCCGTACCGGGATCGAAAACGACTTTGAACGAGTCGTCTTTCCTAAGTATCCCGAATTGCGTGAGGTAAAAAGTGAGCTTGAGCAGGCTGGGGCGGTTTATGCCTCGCTATCAGGCTCAGGATCGGCCTTGTATGGCCTGTTCGGGACGCGAGTTGCCGCTGAAAAAGCCGCGGCAAGGCTGAGGAAGCGCGGCACACCGGCGGTGGCGACAACCACCCTGACGCGACGGCAGTATTGGAGCAAGTTTCAGGTTTCGAGTTTTTAGTTTCGAGCGCGCGATTCTCAGATTAAACTGGTATTACAGCCTGAAATTAGAGACTTACTGGGCCGTCGACTAATGGTAGGTCAAGTGCCTTTGGAGCACTTTGTCTAGGTTCGAATCCTAGCGGCCCAGCCAAATTTTT
>JAJPHW010000173.1 GCA_021325035.1 Terriglobia bacterium | reverse complement strand
GCAAGTCTCGCCCGGTGCTATGCGGAACTCCATGACCGCGACGCTGCAATGCAGAACATAGAACTTGCCGAGCGATATGTTGCCAATCAACCTCAAAATCAGAGCACGGTGTATCTGGCTTCGGGAGACGCGCTGAGCACGTTGGGCGAGCGCAACGCCGCAATGGAACACTTCAGCAAAGCTCTCGATAACAGCAATCGCGATTCGCTTAAAGTACGACTCGCCATCGCCAAGCTCATGGTGTGTTCTGGTCAAAATGATGATGCGCGACGGCAAATCGCCCTCGGGATCATGGAAGCTCGCGCCGGCGAGACCGATCCACCTACCGGCGCTGAGTGGGCCCAAGCCGCTGACGTATTTTTGGCCCTGCACGACTATCAACTCGCTGAGGATTATTACCAACGCGCGGATAACGCCGGAGCGCCGGAGACATCCGCAAAGTTAGGCCTGACTAACACCTATCTTGCAATAGGAGATACCACGCGAGCAGAGGGTGAGATTGCTTCAATCAAGGACTCCGATGTCACGGAGTCTTCTGAATATTTGATGGCGAAGGGCAATATTTTCCGTCAGCGTCATAACAATCCCCAGGCACTGACGGCGTTCGCACAAGCGGCGAATGCGGCAGGAGAAGATGACACTGCCGAACGTGAACTCATGCAGACTGCGGGTGACGAAGGCTATCGGGTCAATTCCCGCTTGAGCCTCCTCTCTGACTTCTCCTTGCAGCCGATTTTCGAAGACACTACCGTTTATCCCCTCGACGCCAAGCTGGACGTCGCCACACCTTTGCCGGGTAAACAAGCATTACTCCCAACGCCACGTTCGTCACTTGAGACTCAGTGGACGACCGCATACCATCTGCACCTCGATGCCCTTCCAGGTGCGGCGGGCTTCTTTCAGGTTCGCAACGCCCGTGGACAAATTTCTTTGCCCAGCGCTGACACGATTATTAACAGGGACACCACCGACTACACCTTCAATTTCGGATTAAATCCAACCTTTCACATTGGCAACAATGCGCTGACTTTTAACACTGGAGTCCAGGAGACCATCCGTCGCGATTCATTGGATCCGGTAGACATGAATCAGAACTTATTCCGCCAATTCGTGTACATGAACACCAGCTCTTTCTACAATCTGGTTTCGGTCAGCGGATACGCGATTCGCGAAACCGGGCCTTTCACCGAGCGTGACTTGCATTCGCGCGACTTGAGCGCTGCGCTGGATTTCCGCATAGGTGCGCCCTGGGCAAAAACTGCTCTCATCACAGGATGGGGCGCTCGCGATGAGCAATTCCGCCCTCTCATCCGCGAGTTCTACTACACATCCGTTTATCTGGGCCTCGAACATCGTTTTTCAGAGAAATTGCGCATTCGCGCAGAAGCTGAGGATTTAAGAGCATGGCGCGTACAAGATCTACAGTATGCAATCGCGCAAGCCATCCGTCCGGCAGGAAGCATCGAATATAAACCGTCGAAAAATTGGGCGATTCAAGGCTCAGTGGCTTACTCGCGGAACATGGGTTTTCATGCCTACGATGCGGTACAAAGCGGCTTCGCAGTTTCTTACGCGATGCCCTTTCGCAAAGAATACAGAGGCGAGGGCAGCGATGTAGAAGTCCATTATCCCATCCGCTTCTCCGCTGGCATGCAACAGGAAACGTTCTATAACTTTCCCGGGCAAAATTCACAGCAAATGCGCCCGTATGTGAGTATTACGTTGTTTTAGGAATATTGATCGGAGCCCGATGAGAATTTGTCTCGTTACCGCTTTCCCCCCGAGTGGACGCCAGTTGAATGAATACGCGTTTCACATCGCGCGGGAGCTTCAGCGCGACCCTCGAATTGAACTGTCCATTCTTGCCGATGAACTCACTCAATACGATTTTGCGACGGATGAAAATGGCACGCCTCTTAGTGGCCAGGCTCAACACGAGTTGCCTGGTTTCGATGTTACACGCTGCTGGAAGTTCAACCACCCAACCAATCCCTACCGTTTGTCGAGAGCGATTCACAAATTACGTCCCGATGTAGTTTGGTTCAATCTGGTTTTTTCGACCTTTGGAACTCAGCAGTATCCAATTTCGGCATTTGCTGGATTATGTACGCCGTTGCTCACGCGTGCTCTGGGTTATTACACACACGTAACACTTCACCACATTCTTGAGCACGTCGATTTCGCGGGCGCCGGCGTTAAACATGAAAGATTGTTCCGCTTGAGTAGCAGCGTGGCCACACGCGCGCTTCTTTCCGCAAACTCGGTCTCGGTTCTCATGTCCGAATATCAGCGCACACTGGCGAACAAGTATGCAGCCGACAACGTCCTACTCGGGACACACGGGATATTCTCATCCCGCCCCACTCCTCCCGATTTTTCATTAAGAGGAAATCCACACAAGCGTATTTTGGCCATAGGCCACTGGGGGACATACAAGCGGCTGGAAACACTTATTGAATCATTCGCTGCCGTCTCAGCCCGCGAACCGAATGCAAGGTTGGTGATTGCCGGGGCGAACCACCACACGACTCCGGGGTACTGGGAGAGTGTTCGCGAAGCGCAGAGAGGAAATCCGAATATTGAGTTTCGAGGTTACGTCGCAGAAGACGACATCCCCGAATTGTTCCGCACTACCAGTATTTTGGTGCTGCCCTACGATTCAACGACAGGATCCAGTGGTCCTGCGCATCAGGCATGCCAATACGGCGTGCCCATCGTTAGCGCTGACATTCCGGAATTTCGCAGCATGGTTGCCGACGAAGACATGGCCGTTCACTTCTACCGCGTCGGTGACTCCGCGGATCTCGCGAATAAGCTGTCGAGTCTTTTACTTTCTGACGAAGAGCAACGCGCAATGGCGGCGCACAATTTTTCTGCCGCTGTCCGAATGACGATGCCGAACGTAGTTCGGCAATATCTACGTTGGTTTCAGCTTGAGCAATGCAAACGCACGCTCGAGTTGTTCGACGACAACGATTTTGATCTCGGCTCTGACTTGGAGAGGATTACGCGACGAGAGGTGCAACAACCAGAGTTGAACGAGGATTCCACTCTGGTTGCTGAACCAAGCTCAAACAACGGCTGAGGGCGAACTCTCAGCGATGCTTTCTTACCAGGACGTTACGGATTCTTTGTTGACATACTCTTCCAGTTTTACGTTGGCTTCCGCGCTATCGAGTTGATGTTGAATGCCAACCACTGGCGCCCATGCCGGTGACGGAACAGTAGAGTTGGCCAATCCACCGACAAACATTGTGGTTCCATCTACCGTCAAAGTCCCAAAGCGCAAGTAAGTATTGGGGTCGCTTGTGGGACCGAATGTAGCTGGAATGACTTGGTATCCCGTCGCTGTCACACGCTGCAGGAAATAGGTTAGGTGGTGCCATGATCCCGGCGCCAATTGACAAGGCGAGAGATTCACGTTGGCCCAAGTCAGTTTGCCGCTCTGCGGAAGCCAGAACTGCCATTGGTTGGTTGCATAATCGCACTGCGAACCAAACATGAATTCATGCACTCCATCGCTCATTTGCACAGCCTGGAACAAATCGGCTTCGATGGCTTGCACAGCCGAGATCGGCGTTGTTGTTGGGACATACATCCAGAAGTCCCACAAGAAATTGGTATCTCCAGCGTACGGCGACGGCAATGTACTGTCTTTCACATAGAACAGACTGTCGTCATATTTACACTTGCTGGTTACGATAAAGTGCTGCCCACTTGTAGCGGAACCCGGAGAGTTGGCGGTATTCGGGTCAGAGCTATTGCTGTAGGCGCCGATGCTGCCGTCATTACATTCGCCTCCTACGCCTGGGTTGTTATCAACTGTCCACGAACCACTATCAACTCGTGATTTTCGCATCGCTGTTGCCGGCGGAATAGGAGGCGCCGCGGAGGTGACGTTGATTGAATAGGTTGGGGTGCTCAGTAACCCCCCGCTCGAATCCCATGCGGTCACATATATCGAGTGCGTAGTGCCCGGTGCCAGCGTAATCCAGGCATCCAATGACGGCGAATAGTTCTGATAAACATTTTCGCGGTCCACGTAAACGACGTAACCCGTGATTGTCGAGGAACTTTCCGCGGTTGCTTCAAAGTGCATCGGCGAAGTGACATCCACGATATTTTGGGTAGTGAGTGCTGGAGTCTGAATTGTGATTGTGGTTACGGTGGCGCTCGCAGAAATCGAGAGCCAGGTAATCAGAAAAAGAAGTAACGAAGAACAGACGAAACGCCAGCTTATTTGACCAATGACAAATCGTCGTGCAGATTTCGAGCGAGGGATTCCTGCATCCATAAAACACACCTTGAATCATTGAGGTTCCATGCGATTTGCATGGAGCTATCACAAGTAGGGAGTTGTTATGGAGAGTACAGCGAACGGTGATTACTAAAAAGTTACTGAAGGATACAGTTTTGCGTAATCAGGGATTTCCGTATATGCAAAACTAACTTGCATACGAAGTTTTCACACGCAAAATCGTCTCCCGAGCCTTCAAGTGTTGCATCGCGCGAATGATGATCCACTGGACGTCCCGTCTCGCGCAGGGACTGGCGACAATATCAAAAACACCCTGCCCCCAGGCGTCGCGGTGTGCAAATTCTCGATCGTCCGGAACAACAAGGATGACGGGGACATCCCGCGAAAGCTCTTTCAGAAGTTCCAACAGGTCCAGATAACTCCCGTCGAGCAGGCAATTTTGGCAGAAGATTAAATGAATATCGGAATCAGCAAGGTGCGATCGTGATTCACGGACCGAGGAGCAGACGACCGTCTCGAGTACCGGCCAGTTTTTTGTCGCTTCTTGTATGACTTGAGTGCTTGACCCATCCGGGCAAATAATCAGAATACGTTTTTTTATGGCCATGACGATCGTTCCCCGGCTCATCCGTGGGTGGCTGTTCACCACAAACGCCCCCAAGGCGAAACTTGCGCTTGGTGCTCCTTGGATGCAGTTTTTCACCCTCAAGGGAATACGTCGTGCAACTTTCCTGGAATCATTCAGATAGGGATTTCTGGGATGATATTCCTCGAATCTTAAAAAAGCCGAACTAGGCCATTTCGTACCGCATACAGAGTTAAGTCGGCAATGGAATGGATATCCAATTTGCGCATAATATTCGTCCGGTGGGTTTCGGCCGTCTTAACGCTCAGGTTCAATATAGCGGCCACTTCCTTCGTCCTCTTGCCTTCCGCCAGAAGTTGCACCACTTCTCTTTCCCGTTGCGTCAGCACACTCTTGGAAACAGCCTCAGCCGTGCGATGCGTACTTAAATAACCGTCAAGAATATATTCGGCAGCTTCTGTTGCAAAAAACGTCCGATGATTTTGCAAAGCTTCGATGGCATGAATCAGTTCTTTTCCCGTATCTGACTTCAACAGAAAACCTCTCGCGCCCGCGGCAATCACCTCCCGGATGATTTGCTCCGAGTGATGCATGGTCAAAATCAGAATTCGAGTTTGCGGCACGACTGCCACAATTTGACGAGTCGCGTCCAACCCGTTGAGATTAGGCATGCCTATGTCCATGACGACGACATCGGGCTTGGTCTCCTGCACAACTTGTACGGCATCGCGACCATCCGCGGCCTCAGCAACGATCTCCCAACCGGGTCGGGCCATGACCAAGGCACGAATTCCTCGTCGCACTAACTCGTGGTCGTCGGCAATCACGATTCGCAAAAGGCTCATAGGACTCGGACAGAAAGACTTCGACGCTGTCTGCCTCACCCCAACCGTAAAACCGCATATCGGCAAATCCCATACATTCTTGGCACTAAATGGGTAAGGGGTTTGCTGTAGATCGCTATGAACCCTCGAAAGCTTCCTGGAAATTTACAGGATTTCACCGCGACAATCTGGGTGATATTACTCGGTGTGCAACCGCAGGTTTAGATGTTTTCATCTAATGCGCCGTTTACGGTTTCCACCCATGGTCTCTTCATATTTCGCGCGCGCTACGTCTCTGAGTGTAATTCTCGTTCTGATTGCCGCATTAGGCGGCTGCGGAGGATTGGGCGTTTCGCCAACCTCGACTAACAAGTTGAGTCTATCGCTAGCGGGCACAGGCGTTGGGACGGTGGTTAGTTCGCCTGCTGGCATCAATTGTGGCTCGACTTGCAGCGCAACATTCGACCAAAATACAACCGTGACGCTGACGGCTTCCCCGGCCTCCGGATCGGCTTTTGCGGGTTGGTCCGGTGCGTGCTCTGGAACTGGTAAGTGCACGGTGACTCTCATTAACAGCACCGCTGTCACTGCAACCTTCAACCTGCTTACGAGCGCTGAGACTCTTTCCGTAACGCTCGCGGGTTCGGGTATCGGCACTGTGACGAGTTCTCCCGCGGGCATCAACTGCGGTTCCAGGTGCAGCGCGACTTTCAACGGTGATACGAGCATTACGCTCACGGCCGCGCCCGCGTCCGGTTCATCTTTTGCCGGGTGGGGTGGCGCATGCAGCGGCACAAGTGTTTGCACGATAGTACTAACCGAGAATACGAGCATTACAGCGACATTTGACCTGCTCGCTGGATCCGAAAAACTATCGGTCACGCTCGGCGGGCAGGGCGCCGGCACGGTCACGAGTTCTCCCGCAGGTATAAATTGTGGCTCAATGTGTTCAGCCACCTATCCCTCTGGCACTGCGGTCTCTCTGACGGCCACCCCTTCCGGAACCTCAACATTCACAGGCTGGGGCGGGGCATGCAGCGGCACAACATCCTGCACCGTCGTCATGAATGCCGCTACTGCGGTCACCGCGAACTTCGGTATGGAGGCAAACTCTTACGCCCTGATGGTGCAACTCTCGGGCACTGGCGGAGCTACGATTACGAGCAACCCTGCTGGAATCACCTGCGGAACAGTTTGCACTGGAAATTTTGCTCCTGGAACGCAGGTCACGCTCACTGCGACACCGAGTGCTAACTCTTACCTCGTAAATTGGGGAGGCGCATGCAGCGGAAGTACCACTTGCACGGTGGACATGACGATGAACGAGTCTGTAAGCGCTACCGTCAACGTCTGGCCAATAAACCATATTGTTTTTCTGGCGCAGGAAAACAGGTCTTTTGATCATTATTTCGGCGCTTTGCGTCAATATTGGGCTCAAAACGGATTCCCTGACCAATCGTTTGATGGTCTGCCGCAATTTAATCCAACTTCCGGCATTCCTCCGCTTTATGGACCGCCACCATCCAATCCTGGTTGCAACCCTAGCCATCCCTATCAGCCGCCGCCTGCGCCATTTCAAGATTGTGAGTTTGATACGACGAGTCCGGTGACTTCATATCACCTGATTACGCAATGCATTGAAAATCCGAGCCCCTCTTGGAACGAAGCGCATGTTGATTGGGATTACAACGATCAGACCGGCCTGCAACCTGCAACTCTCAATGGTTTCGTTTGGACTGCCGGTCACGATGCCCGGGAGATGGGCTACTACGGAGGCAATCCGTTCTATGACGTCAATGGAATTCGTGCCATTGGATATTACGACTCGACGGATATTAACTATTACTACTTTATGGCTTCCAATTTCGGCACGTCGGATCGATGGTTCAACCCCGCCCTGACAAGAACAAATTCAAATCGTCAATACTTGATCGCAGGAACTTCCCAAGGTTACGTATATCCGATTGGCTCGAATACAAATGATCAGAAATTATTGACAGCTCCAACAATTTTTCAGGAGTTAATCACAGCAGGTGTTAGCTGGAAGATCTATGTAAATCCGACCAATAGCCCTTGTACAGCCCCTTATCAAGCGTCTTGTCTCTTGACATTGAGCTACGTGCAGGACTTTCAATGGGGTCAGAATATTCCAACGCTATATCCCAACAATATCGGGACAATTGGAGTAGCCAATTCTGACTTTGACAATGACTTGGCAAATGGCACTTTGCCGCAAGTTGTGCAAATTGAACCAGCCTCGGATGCAGGTTTGGATGAGCATCCGACCAACAATGACGGTGCGCCCAGCAATATTCAGCTCGGTGCAAACTATGTTGCGGGCATCGTCAACCAATTGATGCAGAGCCAATACTGGAAAGACTCGGCCTTCATTTTGACTTACGACGAGTTCGGCGGCCTCTATGACCATGTATCTCCTCAGTCCGCCGCTCAGCCTGATGGTATCGCTCCTTCAGATCTGCTCCCGACGGATATTTGTTATGGAACCCCAAATGTTGGAACTTGCAACTTCACTTACACGGGATATCGCGTGCCGTTGATCGTGATCTCGCCGTATGCGAAGAAAAACTACGTATCGCATACCATTGCTGATACAACGGCAATCCTCAAATTCATCGAGACCCGATTCTCGGTTCCCTCCCTGACCGCGAGGGATGCGTCTCAACCTAACATGTCGGAGTTTTTCGATTTCAACAATCCGCCTTGGGTGACTCCGCCAACGCCGCCAACGCAGAACACCAGCGGACCATGTTACGTGAATTCTCTACCGTGAAGATTCGTAGTAAGCACTGTCTTCTTTACACAACAACTGGTATTCCGCCCGATGTTTCAGACGGGACCGATCCATTAGCGTTGAGGCTAGAGTCAACTCCCCGAGGAAAGGATTTTCCCCACTGTGACCACCGAAACCATTTCATCCACTTCGTCCGTCGAACTTAAGAACGCGCTAAACGTATGCCTGACGGTTCTCGCGGAGGGTACCATTTCCAACCCAGTGCCATCCACTACTACAACTACTACACCTATCTACCAACGACGCGGTGCCGCACCTCCAAACCGGCAAACGCTGGAAAAACAGGCCCTTAGCGAAGCAGCACAAGCGCTCAGTCAACTCTGGAACGTAAGACGTGGCCGCAAGTAAAACTTCCATCGCCCGAAGCCGACCGGCACCTCTATTTACTATCTGGTAATCAAGTAATCATGGTATGGAATGTTATTGCTGGTTAGTCGCATATTGGTATGCACTGGGTTCTGCGAATTTCAGTTCAAGGCATGCCCAAGGACCTAGTGGCTTTTTCGAAATTCCCTTAGCGATGGCACTTCTTCAGGCTCGTCGTGGCCTACTGAATGGGTTCTTGGATAATGGGTTGCTTGTCTAGAACGATTGAGTCTCGCAGGCAGAGGGTCGCCACGTGCGGGTGTTGATCGTTGATGATCATGAGGTAGTACGCCGTGGAGTACGTTCGCTCGTCGAAACTCGCCGCGACATAAGTGTGGTTGGTGAGGCCGGGGACGGCCTTGAGGGAGTAGAGCAAGCCAGAGCGCTCAAGCCAGACGTCGTGGTTATGGACGTAAGCATGCCCAAAATGAATGGGCTAGAAGCCACGCGTGAGATTCGGCGACTCCTTCCCAACACCAAGGTCCTGATTCTCAGCCAGCACGAAATCGGCGAGATGGTGCGCCAGGCTTTGATCGCGGGCGCTCATGGCTATGTTGTGAAGTCGGCGATATCAAATCAATTGCTTGCAGCACTCGACAATATACAGCGAAATGTTCCCTTCCCGGCCGCAAATCTCCCCATCGTGGCGCATCAACCTGACGCGGAAGAAATTCTTAAGCGAAGCGTTGCCATGGAAGAACACCTGCGCAGCAGTGAAGAGCTTCGCACCGCAATGACGAGCATGGCCGAAGGCTTGTACACGGTGGATACAAACGGACTTCTCACCTATATGAATCCGGCCGCCGAATCTCTGTTTGGTTGGTCTCGTTCAGAATTGTTGGGGAAAAAGATGCACGATGTCACACACTATAAACACACCGACGGAACGGCCTTTCCGGCGGAGGATTGCAAGGGCCTGCAAGTTCTCCAAGACGGAATCGACTTGCAAGAGTACCACGATGTATTCGTACGCAAGGATGGCAGCTTTTTGCCAGTGGTTTTCAGCGCCTCGCGGCTGAAATCCGGGGATCAGATTAAAGGTATTGTGGTAGTCTTTCGCCGCGCGTCACCCGACAATGGCCGCTAGTCCCACGATTGGTTTTCGAGAAGCTTCAAGAAATACATCGCCCTTTCCATATCTCGCAATTCCTTCGAGCTCTCATGGCTATCCGTTAGTGAGGTTGCATTGGCGCGCAGGGCATTTTCTGCAGCAGTGATGCGAGCCGCGATCTTTGATTTGTCATCCTCGAAAATTGCTGCCTGATAAAGAGCTCGCCAATCGAACTCGGGAGAATGATCATACATGGGGGCGGGTTGATCGGTAACGCACGCAGTTCGCATAAAAGTAGCCATTTAATGAACTAGTTTGTTGAACTCGGCGAAAAATGTGAATCGGGCAAATACTGTACGTAGGCCGGGTGACTGTACTAGACGGATACCCGCATCTCCAAGGGCACTTTCGTAGAGCACGGGATAACAATTTCCAAAATCGTCCCGGGGTCGGCCTGCGAAATGGTGATATCACCTCCCAATTCCCGAACCCGTTGCTTCATGCCACCAATTCCAATTCCGATGCTGCCGGGCTTCAGATCAGCCACCCGCTGACTTACGCCTTGACCGTCATCTCGTACCGACGCCGTGACCTTGTTCGCGCGATTACTGAGGTTTACCCAAGCCTGACGAGCCTGGGCGTGGCGGAAGACGTTGGTCAACGCCTCCTGTACGACTCTGAATATCGTGATTTCCAATTCCCGCTCAAGACGCGGAAACTCGGCGGGCTCAATCCCGACCGTTGTCTTTATCCCGCTGCGCTTGCTGAAGCCCTCCACATACCAAGTTAGAGCCGAAACGATGCCAACCTCGTCCAAAAGCGGAGGGTGCAAAAGATGCGACATGCTGCGTACTTGCTGGATCGCTAGATCCATAATCCCTGAGGCTTGCTTCGCTTTCTCGATTTTTGACTCTTCGGAAATGCGAGGGGTGCATTGATCGAGTAACATTTTGGCGGCGACCAGGTCCTGGCCCAAGCCGTCGTGCAATTCGCGGGCAATGCGGCGTCGCTCTTCGTCCTGCATAGTTATTAAATGACTCGAAAGGCGACGCAGATCGCCGTTTAGCTGCTCCAATTGCTTGGTCTTGCGAAATAACTCTGCAAAAACGGTGACCTTGGCTCGCAACAGTTCTGGAATTACTGGAACCGAGATGTAATCAACTCCGCCTCTTTGATAGCCCTTCAGTTGATCGATATCCTGCATATGTACAGCGGAAATGAAAATGATGGCAGTTGTCTGGAAGCGCGGATGTTGACGGATCATCTCAGCCAATTCAAACCCGTCTAAATCGGGCATACTCACATCCATCAACACGATAGCGATTTCGTCTTTTAATAGACACTCCAGCGCCTCCTTCCCGGAGCTGGCTTTGATCAGATTTTCGCCCAATTCCTCAAGAATGACTTCATAGCTGAGGAGTTTTCCGGGCTGATCATCCACCATTAATATGTTGACTTTTTCATTTGGCATTCGCTCAACCCTTCAAAAGGCTACCTGTGCAGCCACATGCGAAGAACGGACAGCAGTTGATCGGTATTGACTGGTTTAGCCAGGTATTCCGACGCACCTGCTTCAAGACATTTC
Organism: Terriglobia bacterium; assembly: GCA_021325035.1. Taxonomy (GTDB): domain Bacteria; phylum Acidobacteriota; class Terriglobia; order Terriglobales; family Acidobacteriaceae; genus JAJPHW01. The sequence goes on along the minus strand of JAJPHW010000173.1, from coordinate 13,533 downwards.
TCGCGGTCGCCTTTCATCGCTTTAGCCGTAAGTGCAATAATCGGCAGCCGCTGGAATGCCGCGCTCTGGCGAATGACTTGCATCGTTTCGTAACCATCCATCTCGGGCATCATAATGTCCATGAGGACAATCGCGACGTCGCGGGTAGATTCCAGGACCTTAATGGCTTCGCGTCCTGTACCCGCGGTCAAGACGCTCATACCGCGGCGCTCAAGCATGCTGCTCAATGCGAAAATGTTACGAACGTCGTCGTCCACGACGAGCACTTTGCGTCCGGCCAAGGCCTCGTCGGAACGATGCAGACGATCAAGCATTTTCTGTTTGTTGGGGGGAAGGTCGGCGACGACACGGTGCAAGAATAAAGCTGTCTCATCGAGCAGTCGTTCCGGGGACTCAACTCCTTTGACGACTACACTGCGCGCAAGAACGTGCAGTCGGGCGTCATCCTCGGGGGAAAGTTCTTTCCCTGTAAACACAACAACCGGCAGATTGCAGAGCGAAGGCGTGTCGCGCATCTTTTCCAGTACTTCAAACCCAGACATGTCGGGCAGTAAAAGATCGAGCACGACGCAATCGAACTGCTGCTCGCTCATGATACTCAACGCCTCGCCGCCACTCGAAACGGTGGTCAGGCCGATGTCTTCGTAACCCAAAAGTTCCTTTATCGTGGTCTGCTCACGCGCATCGTCTTCCACAATCAGGAGCTTCCTGGATTTTTGAGCGGCAAAATCTTTCATGCGATTCAGGGCGCTTCCAATTTCGTCCGCGCTAATGGGCTTAGTCACGAAGGCAAATGCGCCCCGCGCCAGCCCATGTTGGCGGTCTTCATCCAGCGTCAGCATTTGCACTGGGATATGACGGGTCGCGGTGTCCTGCTTTAGGTGATTAAGTACGGTCCACCCCAACATGTCAGGCAAAAAGACATCAAGCGAGACCGCAGTGGGATGGAATGTGCGGGCCAACGTTAAGGCTTCAGCGCCACGCATTGCCAGTAATACTTTGAAACCTTTGTCGTGCGCTAAGTCACACAGAATCCGGGCATAGTGAGGATCATCTTCCACGATGAGAAGGATCGCATCGTCGGGCGAAAGATGATCACGGTCATCCGGAATGTGCTCTGTAGGAATCTCCGTAACTTTAATGCTCGAAAGCTGCAATGGAGAGGGAGCCGGTTCCGAGCGTGGGGTCGAAGCAATGGGGCCGGCGTAAGTATTGGGCAAATACAAGGTAAAACGGCTACCCTGCCCGGGCACGCTGTGTAGTTGAATTTCGCCGCCCAACAATCCAGCTAGTTCCCGGCTAATGGCGAGACCCAGTCCCGTTCCGCCGTATTTGCGGCTCGTACCTGCATCTGCCTGCTGGAAGGCCTCGAAGATAATGCGTTGCTTGTCGAGTGGAATACCAATGCCCGTGTCGGCAACTTCCATTGCAATTACGGAAGCGGCCTTGTTGAGAATTGGGTGATTTTCGCTCCATCCATCCTTCGCGACGAAAACCGAGAACTTAACACCGCCTTGGTCAGTAAACTTGAAGGCGTTAGAAAGAAGGTTTTTGAGGACCTGCTGCAACCGCTTCGAGTCGGTCACCAGACTTCGTCCCACGTGCGGACCCGTTTGCACTTCGAATGTAAGTTTTCGATTTTCTGCTTCATGCCGGAAGGGACGCGCAACTGTTTCAAGAAGAGTTGAGATGAAGATTTCTTCGGCCTCGACGGACACGGTGCCAGATTCAATCTTGGAGAGATCGAGAATGTCGCTGATCAGGTGCAGCAAATCCGTACCTGCGGCGTGCACGGTGCGCGCAAATTCGACTTGCTTTGGAGTTAAGTTGCCATCGGGATTATCGCAGAGTTGCTGGCCAAGAACGAGGATACTGTTCAGTGGAGTGCGCAACTCGTGCGACATGTTCGCCAGGAACTCTGATTTATATTTCGAAGTAAGGGCGAGCTCTTTGGCTTTCTCTTCGAGTGCACGCCGCGCCTGTTCGATTTCCTGGTTTTTGCGTTCGACTTCAACGTTTTGTTCAACCAACTGTTGCGCCTTTTGCGCCAATTGCTCATTGGTCTGTTGCAATTCGCGCTGCTGCGTTTGCAGTTCAGCCGCAAGCTGTTGCGATTGCTTCAACAAACCTTCCGTTTGCATTGTGGCTTCAATACTGTTGAGCACAATGCCAATGCTGGCTGTGAGTTGCTCCAGAAAGGCCAGATGAGACGCAGTAAATGCACCAAGCGATGCCAGTTCAATGACAGCCTTGACGCGTCCTTCGAATAAAACTGGCAGAACGATGACGTTGCGCGGCAGGGCTTCAAATAATCCCGAGCGAACCGAAATTGTTTGCGGCGGGAGATCTGTAATTAACATGCGCCGCTTTTCCTTGGCACATTGTCCGATCAATCCTTCGCCGGGTTTCAGCCGCCGCAAATGTCCGTTCTCGCCATCGCCCGCGAATGCCGAGAGCAGCACCATTTCTTCCTTCTCCTCGGTGCTCTCCATTTGATAAATGACGCCGAGTTGGGCGTTGACGAGCGGGGCGAGCTCCGACAGAAGCATTTGGCCGACCGTCGCCAAATCGCGCTGGCCTTGCAACATTCCAGTGAATCGGGCCAGGTTGGTCTTGAGCCAGTCTTGCTCGGTGTTGCGCTCCGTCGTGAGGCGGAGGTTATTGATCATGGTGTTGATATTGTCTTTAAGTTCTGCAACTTCACCCCGGGCTTCCACTTGGATGGATCGCGTCAAGTCACCTTTAGTTACGGCGGTTGCAACTTCGGCAATGGCACGGACCTGGTTCGTGAGGTTGTCGGCGAGCAGGTTCACGTTGCCGGTTAAATCTTTCCAGGTTCCGGCTGCACCGGGGACGTTAGCTTGGCCGCCAAGACGCCCGTCCACACCGACTTCGCGGGCAACTGTCGTGACCTGATCCGCAAAAGTCGCCAGCGTGTCGGTCATATTGTTGATGGTTTCCGCAAGCGCAGCCACTTCGCCCTTCGCATTCACCGTAAGCTTTTGGGTGAGCACGCCGTTCGCAACCGCAGTCACGACTTTCACAATTCCACGAACCTGCTCGGTAAGGTTACCGGCCATGAAGTTCACGTTATCCGTGAGATCTTTCCAGGTGCCTGCGACGCCGGTCACGTGTGCCTGGCCCCCGAGCTTGCCTTCAGTTCCCACTTCGCGCGCCACGCGCGTTACCTCGCCGGCAAACGCATTGAGCTGGTCAACCATCGTATTGATAGTGTTTTTGAGCTCTAAAATCTCGCCTTTAACATCCACCGTAATTTTGCGCGACAAGTCGCCGCGGGCAACGGCGGTCGTCACCTCGGCGATGTTGCGGACTTGCGCTGTAAGGTTTCCAGCCATGGAATTGACAGAGTCCGTGAGATCTTTCCAGGTTCCGGCCACACCAGAAACGTTTGCCTGACCGCCCAAACGTCCTTCGCTACCGACCTCGCGCGCAACACGCGTAACTTCGGCTGCGAACGACCGCAACTGCTCGACCATGGTATTCAGCGTTTCTTTGAGGAGCAGAATTTCGCCACGCACGTCCACGGTAATTTTCTTGGACAAGTCTCCGTTCGCGATTGCGGTCGCAACTTCTGCAATGTTGCGAACTTGGCCTGTGAGGTTACTGGCCATGAAGTTGACGTTGTCGGTTAAATCTTTCCATGTACCGGCGACGCCAGTCACCTGTGCCTGGCCGCCGAGTTTGCCCTCGGTTCCGACTTCACGAGCGACGCGCGTAACCTCACCGGCGAAGGCGTTGAGTTGATCCACCATCGTATTAATGGTGTCTTTCAATTCAAGAATTTCGCCTTTCACATCTACGGTAATTTTGCGCGATAGGTCACCGCGGGCGACCGCAGTCGTCACTTCCGCGATGTTGCGCACCTGGGCCGTCAGGTTCCCCGCCATGGAGTTCACAGAGTCCGTCAAGTCTTTCCAGGTTCCGGCAACTCCGGGGACTTTAGCTTGTCCACCCAATCGCCCTTCGGTTCCAACTTCGCGGGCCACGCGCGTCACCTCGCCAGCGAAGGCGTTGAGTTGGTCCACCATCGTGTTGATGGTTTCTTTTAGCAGCAGAATCTCTCCGCTGACGTTGACCGTGATTTTCTTGGATAAATCGCCATTGGCGATGGCCGTAGAAACTTCCGCGATGTTGCGGACTTGACCGGTTAAGTTGCTGGCCATGGAGTTGACGGAGTCGGTCAAATCTTTCCAAGTGCCAGCGACGCCGGGCACGCCTGCTTGTCCGCCGAGTTTGCCGTCGGTACCGACTTCGCGGGCTACGCGGGTTACTTCAGAAGCGAATGCGCGGAGCTGATCTACCATGGTATTCAGCGTGTCTTTGAGTTCGAGAATTTCGCCGCGCACGTCCACCGTAATTTTGCGCGATAAGTCGCCTCGCGCGACGGCCGTGGCAACTTCGGCGATGTTACGCACTTGGCCAGTCAGATTGCTGGCCATAAAGTTCACGTTATCGGTGAGATCTTTCCAGGTTCCCGCGACTCCGGGTACGCGTGCCTGACCGCCGAGTTTGCCTTCCGTACCGACTTCGCGGGCCACACGCGTTACTTCGCCGGCGAACGCGTTGAGTTGATCCACCATGGTATTGATGGTGTCTTTGAGCTCGAGAATTTCGCCCTTCACATCCACCGTGATCTTGCGCGACAAGTCTCCGCCTGCGACCGCGGTTGTGACTTCGGCGATGTTGCGGACTTGAGCCGTGAGGTTTCCTGCCATTGAATTGACGGAGTCAGTTAAATCTTTCCAAGTTCCGGCGACGCCAGGCACGTTGGCCTGACCGCCGAGCTTACCTTCCGTGCCGACTTCGCGGGCGACGCGGGTCACTTCCCCGGCGAACCGGTTAAGCTGGTCCACCATGGTGTTCAGCGTTTCTTTAAGTTGCAGAATCTCGCCATGCACGTCGACAGTAATCTTCTTCGAGAGATCGCCCTTTGCGATTGCCGTCGCAACGTCGGCGATGTTACGCACTTGGCCGGTCAAGTTGCTAGCCATGAAGTTAACGTTGTCGGTCAAATCTTTCCATGTTCCACCGACGCCGGGCACTTGCGCCTGACCGCCGAGTTTGCCCTCGGTTCCTACTTCGCGCGCTACGCGCGTCACTTCGCCGGCAAATGCGTTGAGTTGGTCCACCATGGTATTGATGGTGTTCTTTAACTCGAGAATTTCGCCCTTCACATCGACCGTAATTTTGCGGGACAGGTCGCCGCGGGCCACGGCTGTCGTCACTTCTGCAATGTTGCGGACCTGAGAAGTCAAGTTGCCAGCCATGGCATTGACCGAGTCCGTCAGATCTTTCCACGTTCCCGCAACGCCGGGCACTACGGCCTGTCCTCCGAGCTTTCCGTCGGTGCCGACTTCACGCGCCACGCGCGTCACTTCGGAAGCAAACGATCGCAACTGGTCCACCATTGAGTTGATAGCTTCTTTGAGCTGTAGAATTTCGCCGCGCACGTCCACTGTGATTTTGCGGGACAAATCGCCGCTGGCGACTGCGGTGGCCACTTCAGCGATATTGCGGACTTGGCCAGTGAGGTTGCTGGCCATCAAATTGACTGAATCGGTGAGGTCTTTCCACGTTCCGGCGACTCCGGGAACTTGCGCTTGCCCGCCCAGCTTGCCTTCGGTACCGACTTCGCGTGCCACACGCGTCACTTCAGCAGTGAACACGCCCAATCGCTGAATCATCGTGTTGACGATATTGGCAGAACGAAGAAACTCGCCTTGCAGAGGTCGGCCATCCACATCTAGCCGGACAGCTTGCGTAAGGTTTCCTTGGGCAACCGCGGCGATTGCACCCGTAACTTCTGTTGTGGGACGAAGCAGATCTTCTACCAAGGTATTGACCGAGAGTCCCATCTCTCCCCATGAACCTTTCGACTCATGGTATCGAACGCGCTCCCGCGTTCTGCCTTCTTTACCGACAGCTTGGCCAACGCGCTTTAGTTCCACTGCCATTTGTTGATTCGCCGCTACGATTGAATTGAAGGTATCGGCAATCTTTCCAGACAAGCCGGTCCATGATCCCGGCAGCCGGACGGAAAAGTCGCCATCTCTCATCGTCTGGAGCGAAGAAAGAATGATTTCTAATTCGCCGGGGCCAGACGGTGATTTATGACCGTTATTGTTATTGGGCGCTACCGCAACGGCGCGATCCGGAGGGACAGATGCAGGCGCAGAATTTCGCTTCATAAATTTCTCCAGCAATATACCTATAGCGAGACGGCCAGATAAAGTATGGGAGCCTGCTAACTTACTGAATGTATTCGTCTGCCTAGCGAATGCGCTATACACGAAAAGCTGTAATCGGCGGTAGGGTAAACGCTGTAGCTGCTAGTCTTCGTTCCCTATTTCCATTTGCAACGAAGGAAGGATGGGCATTTCAGGATGGTCCTGATCCGGCCAAAAGACTTTGAAACATTCGCCTTCGGGCTTAGGGCGCCACTCATCGCCATTGGAGTACTGGACAGCTTCGGGATACAGAACCCATCCCGAAATGCCGTCTTCTATCTTTGATCCGGGAGCGGGCTTCGCCAATGTCGTCTCCTGGCCAGGAGCAAGGTCAACCGGGAAGGACCATTCATGATTGAACGGTCGCCGGCGCACTTGCGGGCTCATCAAATAATCGAAATCAAGTCGAATGCTTTTGATCGATTTAGTGCTGATATTTTTTATCCTTACTCGATAATCGTCGGTTTGCCAAAATTTCCCCGAGATGATTTCCAGCGGACTCGAACAATGATTCGGTTCGTAAATCGTGTACGTCGCCATCATCCCCGACTCCATGTGGTCTGAGACATGGCAATGGAACATCCAAGTACCCGGGTTGTCGGCCACCATGTCCACCGTGGCCATGCTTCCTGGTAGCAGCTCTACATCGTCTGTCCGATGGGATTGATACAGGACCGTTTTGCCATGCCAGTGCGCGGCGTGAAGATCGCGTTCGTTACCCATGCCTAACAAATACCAACGCACGTGTTCGCCCTGCTTCATGGCGAGACCGGGAAGGTTTCCAAAAACATAGCCGTTGATGGAGTGAAATAGGCCTTCGTTCTTGCCGGCAAGCTGATCAAAAATCATAAAAAGGGCTACAAACTCACGATCGACTCCTTTTGGTGTCCCGTCAGGATTGGCTTTTCCTTTAGCCGTGACGATGATGGGGCCCACCAGACCGGCGTTAATTTCGGTTGGATCATCTACATGCGAGTGATAGAACCATACGACGGAGCTGGCATCACCGACGGCGGGCCCGCTACCTTCATCCGCAATCCAGTGATAGGTAAACTTTTCGCCCGGCGGAACGCGAGCGCCGGGCCCACCAGCAGGCAAATAAAAAGATCCTTCGTTTGCCTTGTCATAGCGCAGCCCATGTGGGTGGATGCTGTGGGCTTTGCTGCTTCGATTCAGGAAATCGACAACGACGGTATCTCCCACTTCAGCGCGAATGATAGGGCCAAGAATTCCCAACCAGTCGGGCTGAGATTTTTTTATCGTAAAGGTGGCGTCGTTGTATTCGATATAGCGGGTCTTAGCCCACTTCGTCTGCTTTGCCCAGGGCTGAGGCACGCCGTGGTCGTGCATCAGATCCAAGCCGCTGGGTGCGTAGTCCCATATCACATCTTCAGCGGCGATGTAATAATGACGCGTTTTTGCCTGGCAAGGGCCGGCGAGCAGAAGCGAAAGCGCTAGAAAAACGCCGATCGCGAACGTTTGCTTATGCAATCGGCGTGCAATCTTTAAGGTAAAAATTGGTGCCACACTCAGGCGGCCGTCGTTCCCGAGGGCGGAACCTGAACTTGAATAATGTTGTTTTTCACGGCATAAACAACCAGGTCACGAATGGAATGGAAATCCAGCTTGCGCATGATGTTGCTGCGGTGCGTCTCTGCAGTCTTCGTACTCAAGTTTAAGAATGACGCCACTTCTTTTGAACTCTTGCCTTCGGCCAGCAGTTGGAGGACTTCCCGCTCCCGTGTGGTCAGCGTGGGAAGTTTTGGCACGCCATGATTTGAAAAAGTTGTTCCTTTCTCGAGGAATCCTGCAAGCACCATATCATTCACTCGCGGAGTAAAGAAGACTCGATTTCGTAACAACGCCTCGACGGCTGAAACCAAATCGCGGGCTGCATCGGACTTTAGAACGAAGCCTCTGGCACCCGCGTCTAAAGCTTCGCGAATCACCTGGTCCGAGTCCGTAATGGTCAATACAATCACTTTGCATGGCGGATCGAGATGCGCCAACTGCCGCGTCGCTGCGAGACCGTTCAAGTTCGGCATGCCGACGTCAAGAATGACAACATCGGGCTTCAGGGTTTTTGCCATTTCTACTGCCTCGCGGCCATCGCGCGCTTCGCCGCAAATCTCCCAGCCTTCATGCGACTGCAGCAATGTTACCAACCCGCGCCGCACTACTTCATGATCATCTGCTATCAAAATTCGTTGTTTCATGGCCTCATCCGAAAAAGGAGATAACCGATGTTCAGGTTTTTAGCTAATGGTTATTCGTTACTCGGGCACTTTCAGGTGATTTTATAGCATTATGGAAGGTCGTTAAAAATACAGGAAATCCTGTATGAAATAAAGAGTTAGTTCACCGAAAAGTAGCTCTCCTGGCGGAGCAAGGCGTCAACAGCCTCCACAAGTGACCCGATATCCGTCTTAGCGCATGCGCCACGAATACCTATCTTTCGGGCCTCTTCTTCCAGTTGGCGGGACAGGTAAAGCGTGACCATAAGAATGGGAGTTTCAGGAGAAAGTCTGACGATTTCCCGAGCTACATCCAGACCATTGATGGTCGGCATCTGAAAATCCACGACCACTAAGTCGTGGTGTTTGCTACGAAATAAATCAATCGCATCTTTTCCATCACGAGCTTCATCGCAGACTTTCCAGTCTTCTTTTTGCTCTAAAAGTCCTCGCAGATAACGACGGACGGCCGGGTTATCATCTGCCACAAGAATGCGGACCACTAAGTCTCCTTAACATGAACAGCGCGAGGCAATTACCTTCCAAAGCTTAGATGTGCCGCGACAGCGCCGCAATACAGTGGATACTTGAGTGATTCGTTGGCAATCTTGAGCACTCTATTGAGTGCATAAAAAACGCCCCTCTTATGGTTTGAGAGGAGCGTTTTTCGGCTGGGCGTGCGTTGCAATTACATACCTTGCTCTTTGGCCTGGTGCGAATACTTCCGCACCGCTTCCATGAAGGTGCCGCTGCCCGCTGGTTTGGGAACCTTCCCGCTCAAGATGCTGGCGAAGGGCCAAGTCTTCCCGTAGAGAACCTTGGTTTCGTCTTTATCTTGGGTAATTGCTGAACCGTTGAGGTCTATCCCGGCAAATACTCCGCGGGCACGGGAATAGGTCAGAACTTCGGCCTTCATCTTCCAGTCAGTATCCGCAGCGGCGTCACGGCCGACCGGACCGGCGGCAGCCGACGCGTCCGCACCAAGCTTAAATTTACTGGAAAGCAGATGTTGCATTCCTTGATCGTTCATGACCACCATAACCAGGTCAACGGCTTGGCCGCCTAACTGCAAACCCCAACTGCCGCCGGTAATCGTAATTGGCGCCGGCCCACTCCATCCGCTTGAGGTGCGACACGTAGCGACGCCTTTGCCATGATTGCCTCCAAAGACGAGCGCAACTTTGACCATGGAAGGAATTACTGCAATGCACTTTGCATCATCCATGATTTTGTCAGGAATGGCTTTGTCGGGTCGCCATGATTTCATTGAGCACCGTCGCCGAGGCATCAATACGCTTTTCAATGTCTGTTTGATCCTTGTCGTCAGCGCCCCAGCTGGCCGTAACCGTGAGAGCGATAATCGCGCTCAACGCCAAAAAAGATATTTGATGAGCCCATCGTCGTATTTGCATAGAATCTCTCGTTTTCAGTGCAGCTTTCGCCGTCACTATGATTGAATTTACGTTCGTTGTTATTACGCCGCCGCTTCTGTCAAAGACATGAAAGCGTCTTCACGTTGAACTTCTTTCGGGCGTGCCAGGAGATCTCGAATTCGCAATCGGGCCTTGTGCAGCTGGGATTTGGAATTCCCGATGGAGCAACCCAGCAAATCGGCGATTTCCTGATGTTCGTAACCATCCACTTCGTGCAGCAGAAAAATCGTGCGGTAACCCTCCGGCAGGTCTTGCAACGCCTTGTTCAGGGCGATGCGATCGACGCATCCGGCAAGATTATTGTCGATACTCGGATACTCCCGGGGAATCGGCTTGCCATCGTCACCGCGTGCAGGCTGATCCAAGGAAATCTGCGCCAATGATTTCTTGCGGAAGTGCATCAGTACAGTATTTATGGCGATGCGATAGAGCCAGGTGGAAAGAGCAGAATCGCCACGAAACTTGTTCAATTTGCGAAATACCTGCATGAAAGCATCCTGCGTCAAGTCTTCCGCTTCCGCCTGATTCTTGGTCATGCGCAGACACAAATAGTAGACGCGCGTCTTATGCGCATTGAAAATTACCTCGAAAGCTTCCGTGTCGCCCGCCTGCGCGCGTTTGATAATATCGGCATCCATTCCTGTCGACTTTGACTGATTAGTCACCATCAACCTCCTCGGGCAATTGGGCTTCTGTTCGTCAATTGCACAAATCGAAGGTTAAAGTCAGCCGGCGGAACTGACCATCAGGTGCTACACCTAATTTGTGCGCTTCGATTTCGTATTGTTAAGTCCCACACGCGAGAAGTCCTACAGGAATCAGAGCATGGGGCTACAGATTCAGCCGGATTGTGTGGCTGCGCGCTCGGAGCTATCTTCACTTTCAAGCTACCCCCGTATGTTTCCTACCGACACAGCAGGCCACGAATAGCTGCAAATGCAGTTGTGGCCTGCTCCTCGCCTCAGAATCTATTCGGCCGTTGCGTCCTCTATATTGCGGTTAATACCTGACATCACTTGCAATAAAAAACCGCGGCTTTTCGCCGCGGTCTAAACGTGCATTGGAGTCCGGCTTAGGAAGCTCGGCGCTTTCCCGTTTCCGGCTCTTCCTGCTCCTCGTCACGTCTTTGCGAGGGATTATCACGCGTGGGATCCTTCTTCGTAACATCATGCAGGTTTTTGGGATCGCGCATGCCCTCTTGTTCAGGGTTTTTCGATTTATCCATGGGATTCACAGAACCCGAAGGATTTTGATTCTGCTGTTTGACTTGTCCTTGATCATGTTTTGTTTCGTTCGTCATTGTCGTCTTCTCCTCAAATTTTTTATTAGGTAGAGCCGCAACCAAACACAGCTTATTAGCTAAGCTCGCTTCTGAGCATCGGGTTGAAGCCTGAGTTTTTCGTAAAACTGCACGTAAAGGCTTGCGGTCTTTCTTTCGAACCTTGTTTATGGAATTCGGGCAAATAGTCGCGTCATCTACACGACATCCCTTATGTCAATTATTCGGCGCTCCTCGTAAGCTCGTCTTGCTTAGTACCGTAAATCGTTCGTAAGGAGGAGTGCCGTGAACAAGTTCTTGAAAGGGTTGTTAGGCGCTGGTTTGTATTTATTGGAACAGTCTGAGTTGGCGAGCAGGTCTGCGCGTGAACGAGCCGTCGATCAATTTGAAGACTTGCGGGACTCCGCCGAAGCCAGAATGCGGGAAGCGACTCGCAGGGTTTCAAAAGCGTCGAGAGCCATACAAGGGAAGGACGATTCACCCTTGACCAATTTTCTTCTCTTTACCGCTGGGTTTGGGGTGGGTGTTGGGGCAGGCCTGCTATTCGCTCCCGCAAGTGGCGCGGATGTGCGATCGGCAATGTCTGGAAAGGTTCAAGAGTTCACCGGAAAATTCAAGACGCCGGCTGAACCTTATTCGACGGGCACGCGCGGGTAACGGGTAAACAAAATTCTGTTTGGGAGATCACTATGCTTTGGACCATAGCCGTAATTCTGTTAGTTCTGTGGGCAGTCGGGTTGGTCAGTTCTTACACTTTAGGAGGCTTTATCCACATCCTACTGGTGTTGGCCATCATTGTCATTCTCATCAGAGTCATTCAAGGACGATCACCAGTCGTTTAAATATCAGGAGGAATTCATGTCGAATAAAAATGTAGCCGTATTTGGAATTTTCCCCAATTACCTGAGCGTTGAAGGCGGAGTGGACGCTCTAAAAGTTGCGGGTTTCAGCAACCAGGACATTTCTGTGCTATTTCCCGAAGGGTCGAACTCGCGAGAGTTTGCCCATGAAAAGGGCACCAAAGCGCCTGAAGGAGCCTCTGCCGGAGCCGGCACGGGAGTAGTGATTGGGGGGGCACTGGGTTGGCTCGTAGGAATCGGAGCTTTAGCGATTCCAGGAGTGGGACCATTTATCGCCGCAGGCCCAATCATGGCAGCCCTCGCAGGCGCAGGCGTCGGAGGCACGGTCGGCGTAATTGCCGGAGCGCTTGTGGGCATGGGCATTCCTGAATATGAAGCGAAACGTTACGAGGGACGGGTGAAAAACGGGGGAATTCTGCTCTCCGTTCATTGTGATACCAACGACGAAAAGAAAACTGCTGAACGCATTCTGGAACGCAATGGCGCACAGGACATTTCCTCGACAAAAGAATCAGCCAGCGACATCGAGGATCAACCCTTGCGACGCGCTGTGTAGTCTTCTGCAAGCAGAGTGCAAAGGCATTCTGCTTGTTTTTCTTTTATTGGGCCGATGCTTGATTTTCGGCTGGCAGACAGGATCTCGCAGCCGACTCAATCTAAATAACTTGTGCCATCTTTCGCGTGGCAAGCAACCTCGTCACCCTAGTGGCCGTCCAAATGTTGCCTTTTTGAATGAGCAGAGATTAATTACGGATTTTTTACGCGATCACATCCCTTTTCTTCACTGGATGTGCAGGCTGTTGATTGCGCATCCACGACAATAAACCTCATTCATTAAGCAGTTACAGCAAAACGCAGCAAACGGCTTCTGAGTTGCGAATATTTTATTCTTATGCGTTTGCTTACCGCACGTCTGATCGGCTCTCTCTTCATCGGCATTACCGTTGTATCGCTATTTTCATCGTACTTTGAAGTCAGCTCGGAAGAGCGCCATCAGCGAGCCGACCTTGAGCGGCGCGCAGAGGTATTTGGCGAGAGCCTTTCCGAAAATATAGAGCCACATTTCGAGCACAGCACCTACAGTGAGCTTCGCCGCATTGTAGAACGCTACGCCAATCGGGAGCATCTTCTTGGAATTGCCATCTATAACAACCGCGCCGAAGCCATCGCGATCACTCCGGGGCTGGTGGCAAGTCTTTCGAAACCACCTCAACTTGTCACCACGGTAGAGAGTTCTAATCAACCTGGCGGACAATTCACCAAACTGAATGGCGGATCTGCACACGTTTATGTTTTGCCGATGCATCAACAAGAGGCGGTTGCGGGTGCCCTCATGGTTGTCCATGACGCCACGTACATTGGAGCGCAACGCCGGCATCTTTGGCGCGAAACATTTTCTCGCATCCTGATCCAAATGGTGGTCATCGCGTTGTGCACACTGGTCATCGTGCGTTGGAGTCTCACCCGGCCCATCGCTCG
>JAJPHW010000023.1 GCA_021325035.1 Terriglobia bacterium | reverse complement strand
CTTGCAGCGGTTGTGCTTGCGCGAAGAGAACTTGGGTTTCCTTGCGTCCTTGACTCTTTTTGCTGTTGTTGCCATTGATCCTCTTGTCTTGAAACTCGAAACCTGAAACCGTTTTAAGCCCGGAACGGCATCCCCAGATGACGAAGCAATGTCCGCGCCTGGTCATCCGTACTTGCAGTGGTCACGATGGTGACGTTCATGCCCTTTTGCTTGTCCACCTTGGCGTAATCAATTTCCGGAAAAATCAACTGATCGTGCAAGCCAATCGTGTAATTGCCACGGCCATCGAAGCTCTTGGTGGAAACTCCGCGGAAGTCGCGTACACGCGGCAGAACTACGCTGACCAGCCGGTCGAAAAATTCATACATGCGGTCGCCGCGCAGCGTAACCATGGCTCCGATCGCCATACCTTCGCGGACCTTGAAAGCCGCAATGGATTTCTTCGCGCGAGTGACGACTGGCTTCTGCCCAGTGATCTGGCCAAGTTCATTTACGGCCGGATCCATGATCTTGGCGTTCTGCGTAGCTTCGCCCATGCCCATGTTGACAACGATCTTATGCAGATGCGGCACCGCCATGGGATTGCTGAAATCAAACTCCTTCATCAGCGCAGGAGCGATCTCTTTATTGAAGCGCTGGCGCAAGCGCGGCATCTCCTTCGCGCTGTGCCGTGCCTCTTGCGCGCGTTCGACCGTACCCGACGCTTTGCTTTCTTTCTTTTCTCTCTCTTTTGCCATTTTCTTCTTTAGCCTTCTCTCACGGTTTCGGACTGGTTACCGGTTCGTAAGAATGATTGCTGCCTATTTTTCTAATGTCGTTCCGCACTTGCGGCAAACGCGGACCTTTTTGTCTCCGCGAACTTCGTGGCCAATACGAACCGGCCCGCACGTTCCGCAAACCAACTGCACGTTGGAGATGGCAATGCGGGCTTCCTGCTCGGCAATGCCGCCTTTGATGTTGCGCTGCGGATTGGGACGCACATGCTTCTTCACCATGAAGACGTGCTCGACCAGAACCTTGCGGTCGTCGGGGAACACGCGCAACACGCGGCCCTTCTTGCCTTTATCCCGCCCGGAGATCACCTGCACGGTGTCTTCCCGCCGGATATCTACCTGCTTATGTGCTCGAATCACTGTTCTCATAATTCCAACCTGTTCCAACTTCTCCCGCGTCCCCGCTTACAGAACTTCCGGCGCCAGGGAGACGATCTTCAAGAATTTCTTTTCGCGCAACTCACGGGCCTCCGGGCCAAACACGCGCGTACCCACCGGCTCACCGGTTTCGTTAATAAGCACCGCGGCATTCTGGTCGAAACGGATATAAGTGCCATCGCGACGCCCATATTCCTTGTGCGTGCGCACGATCACGGCCTTCACCACCGCGCCCTTCTTGACGGTGCCATCCGGCGAAGCTTCTTTCACGCTGGCCGTGACCACATCGCCTAAACCTGCGCGCAGTCCGGTCGAGCCGCCAAGCGGCAGAATCACCTGCAGCTTGCGCGCGCCGGAGTTGTCGGCAACCTCAAGCCACGTTCTCATCATTACAGCCATGGTCAGTCTCCCAAAGTCTCTTACGATAACTGCGACAACTACGCGCTGATTTCAGCAGCACCCGCCACCAACGGCGCCTTGCGCACAACCTCGATCAGTTTCCAGCGCTTCAATTTCGAAAGCGGGCGGGTCTCTTCGAGCCGCACTACATCGCCGATCCGCGCTTCGTTCTTTTCGTCGTGGGCGTAGAACTTTTTGTTCTTCGCAATGACGCGTCCATAGAACGCGTGCGCCTTTTTGCGGACGACTTTCACGACAATCGTCTTCTGCATCTTGCTGGATACAACTTCGCCGACAACCTCTTTGCGCCGGCCCGCGGCCTGTGTAGTAGTGTTCTCTGCCATTTACTTCTTCTCCGTTGCAGTTGCGGCCAATTCGCGCTCGCGCGCAACCGTCTTCACGCGGGCGATGTCTTTGCGCAAGCCGCGCAGCTTCTTCAAACTTTCGGTCTGCCCCATGTTGAGCTTGAATTTCAGCTTGAAGAGCTGATCACCCAGGTCGCGCTCCTGGTGCTTCAACTCTTCGTCGGTGAGGTTCCGGACTTTATCCGATTTCATAATTCTGTTCTCGTTTCTAAAATCTTCAACGCTGTCTTTAATGCGACAGCGACGGGCGCTTCACAAACGTCGTCCGCAAAGGCAATTTATGCGAAGCCAAGCGCATCGCCTCCGCCGCGTCCGCTACGGCGACGCCTTCCATCTCAAACAAAATCTTTCCCGGACGGACCACGGCGACCCAGTGATCGGGAGCACCCTTGCCCTTACCCATACGGGTTTCGGCTGGTTTCTTGGTCACCGGCTTGTCGGGAAACAACCGGATCCAAATCTTGCCGCCGCGCTTAATGAAGCGGGTCATCGCGACACGGCTGGCTTCAATCTGCCGGTCGGTGATCCAGCCCGGCTCAAGAACCTTCAGCCCGTAATCTCCGAAAGCCAGCTCGCTTCCGCGCCACGCCTTGCCGGTCATGCGCCCGCGCTGCTGCTTGCGGTACTTTACTTTTTTTGGCATCAACATAAAATCTTGCCCTTAGTCTTTCGTCGTTAACTCAGTTAGAACGCGCCCACTTCCTGCCGTTGGTCGCGCTTCTTCGTGGGGAGAATTTCTCCCTTGTACACCCAAACTTTCACGCCGATGACGCCGTAGGTGGTACGGGCCTCGGTAAATCCGTAGTCAATGTCGGCACGCAGCGTGTGCAGCGGCAGACGCCCCTGCAAATACCATTCTGAACGGGCGATTTCGTTGCCGTTCAAACGACCGCTCACGCGGACCTTGATGCCCTTGCAGCCAAAGCGCAGCGCCGAATCCACACTCTTACGCATAGCGCGGCGGAAGCCGACGCGTTTTTCAAGTTGTAGCGCGATGGCCTCGGAGACCAGTTGCGCATCAAGCTCAGGCTTGTGCACTTCCTGGATGTCCATGAAGACCTCGCGCCCGGTACGCTTCTGCACGTCCGCCTTTAGCTTGTCAATTTCTGCACCCTTGCGCCCGATGATGATGCCGGGGCGGGCCGTTTTAATGATGACGCGGAGCTTGTTGCCCGGACGCTCAATTTCAATCGAGCTAACGCCCGCCGACTTGAGCTTGTCTTTCAATTCGGCTTTTAGCTTCACGTCCTCGAGCAACAGCTTGTCGTAGTCGCGCTCTACAAACCAGCGCGACTTCCACGGCTTGGTGTAGCCGAGGCGGAAACCGTAAGGATGAACTTTTTGTCCCATCGTTATTCCTCTAAAATCCTCTACTTGCGAACTGCCTTCTTCTTTGCTGGTGCAGATTTCTTTTTCGCCGTTGCAACTGCCTTCGCGCCGGCTTTCTTCTTCGCCGGAGCTTTTACCGAACCTGCTGACGGGGCATCTCCGACGACCGTCGCCAGATTGCCGTCTTTCCTTGGCCTCTCAGCCAGCGTCAGCTCAATGTGAGCGATGCGCCGGACGTAACGAAACGCACGGCCCATCGGCGCCGGGCGAATACGCTTCATGCGCGGACCGTCGTTGGCAATGGCCTGCTTGACGTAGAGATTGTCCACATCCACATCAATGCTCTTTTCCGCGCTCAAATAATTCGCATTCTCAATCGCCGAGCGCAGCAACTTTTCCACGCGTGCGGCCACGCGCTTGTTGGTGAATGCAAGCGTATTGAGCGCGTCCTCTACCTTTCGGCCTTTGATCAAATCAAGTACAAGACGGGCCTTCTGCGGAGAGACGCGGACGAAACAGGCTTTGGCTCTGAATTCCATATCGTGTCCTTATGCCTTCGCCGCCGGGGCTGCTGCGGGCGCCGCTGCCGGCTTGGCCGCTGCTTCCGTCGCCGCTTTCATGGAGTGGCCCTTGAACTGGCGGGTAAAGCTAAATTCGCCGAGCTTGTGACCGACCATGTTTTCCGTCAAATAGACCGGGATGAATTTCTTTCCGTTGTGCACCGCGATCGTGTGGCCGACCATCTCGGGGACCACAGTCGAGCGCCGTGACCAGGTGCGCAGCACTTTTTTCTCATTGCGCGCGTTCATCCCGTCAATCTGCTTTTGCAGATATGCGTCAATAAATGCGCCTTTTTTAGTTGAACGTGCCATAAATTCGCTTTACCTCTGGCTCGAAATCCTCAAACTCAAATCTTTACTTGCTACGGCGGCTCACGATGAATGCATCAGTCCGCTTGTTGTTGCGCGTCTTGTATCCGCGGGTCGGCTGTCCCCATGGCGTTACCGGATGACGTCCGCCGGAAGTTTTGCCTTCACCACCACCGTGCGGATGGTCCACTGGGTTCATGGAAACTCCGCGGTTGTGCGGGCGCTTACCCAGCCAGCGCGACCGTCCAGCTTTTCCGATGGTGATGTTCTCGTGATCGGTGTTGCCCACTTGCCCAATCGTCGCCATGCAATCCTGAGCAACCTTGCGGGTTTCACCAGAAGGCAATTTCACCAGCGCGTAGTCGCCTTCTTTCGCGACCAATTGCGCAGCACCGCCAGCCGTACGCACCATCTGCGCGCCTTTGCCCGGCTTTAACTCGATATTGTGGATAGTCGTGCCTGGCGGAATATTGCGCAGCGGAAGCGCATTACCAACCAATATATCTGCTTCCGGTCCACTGACGATTTTTTGTCCAACCTTCAATCCATCCGGCTGAAGAATGTAGCGCTTTTCGCCATCCGCATAATTCAACAGTGCGATGCGCGCCGAGCGGTTGGGATCGTACTCAATCGTCGCGACGACTGCGGGAATACCCTGCTTGTCGCGCTTGAAATCAATAATGCGCAACTGGCGCTTGTGGCCGCCGCCGATGAACCGCATCGTCGTCTGGCCGGAGTTGCGCCGCCCACCGGTGCGCTTGCGCGGCTCGAGCAACGCCTTGTGCGGCGTCGTCGAGGTGATGTCGTCATTGACCTGCGTCGTGCGGTAGCGCAGCGTCTGCGTTGTCGGTCTGTATGTCTTGATTGCCATAATCACTCTCGGTCGTTTGTCATTGCCCGTTTGTCGTTTGCGTATTTGCCAACGACCGACGGGCAACGGCTTTCGACAGCTCTACAAATTCTCTGCGTACTCCGGCATCTTCTCGCCCTGCTTCAGACGAACGAACGCCTTCTTCCAGTCCGGGCGATAACCCGCAAACTTGCCGCGGCGACGCTCCTTGCCGGGGAAGTTCGCGGTGCGCACCGAATGCACCTTTACTTTAAAAATCATCTGTACAGCCTGCTTGATTTCGGTCTTCGTTGCCTGGTGCGCGACTTGAAATACCAGAGTGTTCTGGGTTTCCTTGATCGCCAGGCCCTTTTCCGTGATCACCGGCTTGCGCAAAATTTGATATGCGGATTTCATGTTTATGCCACCTCCGCCGCTTTTTCATGCCGCGTCCGCCGCCGCGGCGAACGCGCGGCTTTCTTCGTCGCCGCGCCCTCGCTGGGCTGATGCTGCCGCTTGGAAATCGAACTCTTCAGCGACACTTGCAGCTTCTCAATCGCCGGCTGCGAGAAAATTGCGCGGTCGTAACGAAGCAGATGATAAGGATGCACTTCGTTGCCGCTGACCAACTCCAGCCCTTCGATGTTGCGCGAGCTGAGATCGAGATTCCGGTTCGCGCCTTTTTGCGCTTCAACCACTAACACCGTGCCATCCACCTTCAACTTGTCGAGCGCTTCGCGGAAAGCCTTCGTCTTCGCTTCTTTCAACTCGAGCGTGTTCACGATGATGAGCTTGCCATCGGCGAACTTCGATGCCAAGGCCGAGCGCAATGCGCCCAGCAGCTTCTTGCGCGGAAAGGCGTAATCGTAAGAACGCGGTTGCGGTCCGTGCACCGTGCCGCCGTGCCGCCAGAGAGGCGAACGGATAGAACCCACGCGGGCGCGTCCGGTACCCTTCTGCTTCCAGAGCTTCTTGCCGGCACCTGAAACCAGCTTCTTGTTCTTGGTAGCATGTGTGCCCGCCCGTTGTGCTGCGCGGTAGTGCTTCACCGCCTCCCACAACAAGTCTTCGTTGACCGCGCCGAAGATTTCGTCGGCGAGATCGAACGTTCCGACTTTGGCTCCGCTCAAATTGTGAATGTCAATGGTTGCCATGGTCTTAATCCCGTATCTAACCCTTCTTCGCCGCGCGCTTGGCCGCCTTCAACGGATCGACCGTCGCTGAACCCGCAAATCCACGGCGCTCTCTGGGCGGCTTCTTCGCCTTGGTGATGACAAGATACCCGCCATTCGGCCCTGGTACGCTGCCTTCGACCACCAACAAATTGTCTTCCTTGTCCACACCCAGCAGGCGCAGATTGCGGACCGTCACCCGGTCATGCCCCATGTGCCCCGACATGCGCATACCCTTAAACACGCGCGAAGGAAACGCCGACGAGCCAATGGACCCGGTAACTTGAAACATCGAGCCGTGCGACTTGGGGCCGCCCCCAAAGTGATGACGCCGGACCACGCCGGCAAACCCACGCCCCTTGCTCACGCCGACGATGTCCACAAACTTCTCGCCGTCAAAAATATCCACGAGCACGCGATCTCCAGCCTTCACCGCTCCGTTGCCATCCGCCGCAGGGGCCTCGTCAACCTCAATAGGCACTTCGCGGGAAAACTTCACCGGCGGCAGGTTGTGCTTGCCCAAATGCCCCTTCATCGGCTTGGTTAGGCGCGATTCCTTCACAAATTCAACCAGGCCGATCTGCGCCGCCTCATAGCCGTCGCGCGTCTGCGTCTTGTGCTGCGTGATCACACACGGGCCAGCCTGCAGCACCGTCGCTGGATGCACCTCGCCCTTGTCGTCGAAGAGCTGCGTCATGCCGATCTTTTTTCCCAAAATTCCAGCTACCTTTGCCATTTACCTTTTCTCCGCTCATCCAGCTTGGCCTTGCCATTGGCTGGTGCTTTTGGATTTCGTGAAAGCTGAGAGCTAACCACCGAAAGCTATTTATGTTCCTTGCCGAATGCCTTGATTTCCACGTCCACACCCGCCGGAAGATCGAGCTTCATCAGCGCGTCCACCGTCTGCGGCGTCGGATCGAGAATGTCGAGCAAGCGCTTGTGCGTGCGAATCTCAAATTGCTCGCGCGACTTCTTGTCCACGTGCGGCGAACGCAGCACGGTGTATTTATTTTTCATCGTGGGCAATGGAATCGGCCCGGCGATCTGCGCGCCTGTTCGCTTCGCAGTCTCCACAATCTCACCCGTGGACTGGTCCAGAATGCGGTAGTCGTAAGCTTTCAGGCGAATCCGAATTTTTTCGTTTCCTATCACGTTTTTCTCTCTTACCCCTCCCGGCTTCTCCGGAAGGAAAGATCTGGCGGCAAGCTGCAAGCCGCTTGATTATTTACTTAATAATTTCTGCGATGGTACCGGCGCCGACGGTGTGGCCGCCTTCACGGATGGCGAAGCGCAAGCCCTTCTCCATCGCCACCGGCGTGATCAACTCAATGACAAGAGAGACGTTGTCTCCCGGCATCACCATCTCCGTGCCTGCTGGAAGTTCCGCCACGCCCGTCACGTCCGTCGTTCGCAGATAAAACTGCGGACGATATCCCTTGAAGAACGGCGTATGTCGCCCGCCTTCTTCCTTGGTCAAGATGTAAACTTCCGCCTTGAACTTGGTGTGCGGCGTAATCGACCCTGTCTTCGCCAGCACCATGCCGCGCTCCACATCTTCCTTCGCAATGCCGCGCAACAGCAAGCCGGCGTTGTCGCCCGCCATACCTTCGTCCAATTGCTTCTTGAACATTTCCACGCCCGTGACCACTGTCTTGCGCGTGTCGCGGAAGCCCACAATCTCCACTTCCTCGCCCACCTTCACCTTGCCACGCTCGATACGACCGGTGACCACCGTGCCACGGCCCGAGATCGAGAAAATGTCTTCGATCGGCATCAGGAACGGCTTGTCCAAGTCGCGCGCCGGTTGCGGCACGCTCTTGTCCACCGCCTCCATCAGCGCATCAATCTGCTTCTCCCACTTTTCTTCGCCATTCAAAGCGCCAAGAGCAGACAGTCGAACCACCGGGACATCATCGCCCGGGAACTGATACGTCTTCAGCAACTCACGCACTTCGAGTTCAACCAAGTCGAGCAACTCAGGATCATCCACCGCATCGCACTTGTTCAGCGCGACAACGATGTAAGGCACACCGACCTGACGAGCCAGGAGCACGTGCTCGCGGGTTTGCGGCATCGGACCGTCGGTCGCTGCCACCACCAGAATCGCGCCATCCATCTGCGCCGCGCCCGTGATCATGTTCTTGATGTAGTCGGCGT
>JAJPHW010000001.1 GCA_021325035.1 Terriglobia bacterium | reverse complement strand
TCTTCGCACTCAGCCACGTCGTACTTCAACTGCAAGCCCACCGGGTCGCCGCACTTGTTACAGAAATCAGGCGTATTGGCGTTGTACGTGCCGCACTTATGGCACAAAACATCGCCGGGGTGAAACGGATCGGTGATGACTGTGTTGCCGCAGTTCTTGCAAGTCGTGCGGAGGTGGTGCAGGCCCTTTAGGTGGCCGCACTTGCACTCCCAGTTACCAATGGAGTAATCCACAAACTCCAGTTGTGATACGTTGCGGAAGTCGGTGATGGGAAAAACCGACTGAAATACCGACTGCAAACCCGCATCGTCGCGCTCGCTGGGCAAGCGGTCCATTTGCAGAAAGCGCTCATAAGAACGCTTCTGCACTTCGATGAGGTTCGGAATCTGGATGGTGGCTGGTATTTTTGAGAAATCGAAACGCGTGCGGAAACCGTTGTTCTTTGCCATTCGGATGCTCCAACCTTCCTGTGTGCAGCTCGCGGGCTGCCAGCGACCGCGGGATGTGCAGGGCGCGCCATCGCGCCGCGGTGTCAAAACTCAATCAAATCATCAAAGACGCGAAATCGCCTACAGGGACGTGACTCCCCGCAGGCGCCAATTGCGGCACTTATTCTCTATTAATAATCTGTCTATTCCGCGTCAGTCTTAAGGCCTGTTCCCGTCCCGCCGCCCGCGAGACAGTTTGCAAACCAGTGCCAGCAACGCCGCTCCGCTTCCCTGGGTTATATTTGCGGAAGCTGCTGTCACCTCAATGAAGTTGGGAAGCAGTGGTTATATAGATGCTACCACCTCTTCCCGCGCTTCACCAGATTCAAATCGAAAAAAATCGATTTTCTTGCGCCAAAGGTCTTAGCCAAACTTAGACCGCCCAAAGTTGGCGATCTTGCACTCCGCCGGAGTAAATTCCGGCGGAAAGCTATTTGACTTCGACAGTGGCGCCCGCGTCGGCGAACTTCTTCTTGATCGTCTCCGCTTCTTCCTTGGAGACGCCCTCTTTCACCGTCTTGGGAGCGCCATCCACCAAATCCTTGGCTTCTTTCAAGCCGAGGCTGGTGACTTCGCGTACCGCCTTGATAACATTGATCTTATTTCCACCCACGTCCTTCAGGACGACGGTGAATTCGGTCTTCTCTTCTGCCGGGGCCGCACCTGCTGCCGCTCCGCCGCCCGCAGCCATCATCATCGGAGCCGCTGCCGCTGCCGACACGCCAAGACGCTCTTCGAGCTTCTTTACCAGGGCTGCCGCATCCAGCAACGACAAGCCTACGATTGATTCTTCCAACTGCTGTAAATCCGCCATGTTATTTCTCCACTTTTGTGATTTCTTTGATTCTGTCTTGCTTTTAATCCGCTTGCCAAAGTTTCCAGTGCGTTAAGTTTCGGCTGTTCGCGCCAGACAACGCCTTCAACCGCAAACCGCGCAACCCTTGGCTTGCAAATCCTTCGTTTTGAGCGACTTAAATCGCCCTCAACAAAACTCGTTATGCTTCTTTGAACTTCTTCTTCTCCACGCCTTGGTTGATGACCACCGCCAGATCCTTGCCAACGGCGTTCATCACCGTGACTAGGCGCTGCGCTGGAGCATTTAACAGGAACAACAACTTGGAGTAAATTTCTTCCTTCGAAGGCATGGTCGCCAGCGCTTCGATCTCTTTGATCGAAATCACACGACCTTCGACAACGCCGGACTTAAAGGTGAATTCCGGATTGTCCTTGGCGTACTTCGCCAAAACCTTGGCCAGCGCGACCGGATCGCCTTCAGTGTAGGCAATCGAAGTGATGCCTTTTAAGTTTTGCAGCGCGCCCTCGACTTGAGTGCCCTTCGCCGCGCGCTCCGCCAACGTGTTTTTCACCACGGCGTACTTCGCGCCGGAGCTGCGTAGCGTCTTGCGCAATTCGAAGTCCTGCGCTACCGTCATCTTGGTGTAGGTTGTGACCACCAGGCTGGATACCTTCTTCAGGTCCGCGCTTAATTTCTCGACTTGTTCAGTTTTTCTCGCTCTTGAAACCGCCATATTCCCATCCTTCGAAATCTTTAGTCGTCAAACTCGAGTAATTAAACTCGCAAGCCAACTTACGCTTTTGCCGCAGCTTCCACGGCGGATGTATCAATCGAAATGCCGGGGCCCATCGTCGAACTCAAATAGCAGCCCTTGATGTACTTGCCCTTGGCCACCGCAGGCTTCGCCTTGACCACACTGGTGATGAGAACGGTCGCGTTCTCAATCAGCTTGTCGGGGGTAAACGAAATCTTGCCCACCGGAACGTGAACCAGCGCCGTTTTGTCCGTGCGGAATTCAACTTTACCGGCCTTCACTTCCTGCACCGCCTTGGCGACGTCAAACGTGACCGTTCCCGTCTTCGGGTTCGGCATCAAGCCTTTGGGGCCGAGCACTTTACCCAGACGTCCAACGGATTTCATCACGTCCGGCGTGGCGATCAGGGCGTCGAAATCAGTCCAGTTCTCTTTGTTAATCTTTTCGACCATCTCTTCGCCGCCGACGAAATCCGCGCCCGCTGCTTCGGCTTCGCGAATCTTATCGCCCGAAGCGATGACCAGCACTTTCTTCGATTTACCCAGACCGTGCGGCAAAACGACCGTTCCGCGCACCATCTGATCGGCGTGCTTGGGGTCAACCCCCAGCCGCATGGTGACTTCGACCGTTTCGTCGAACTTGGCGTATTTGACTTTCTGCAAGAGTGGAACTGCGTCCTGCAGAGGATAAGCGCGGGCTTCGACAGCCTGACGCGCCTTGGTAATGTTCTTTCCTGCCTTGTGCATTTTTCCTCGTCTCCCACCGCTCGACGCTGCTTTGACGAGCCGTAGTGATATTGACTGACTACTAATTATCCAACTACTTCAATTCCCATCGAACGCGCCGTACCGCGCACGCTCTTCATGGCCGCTTCGACCGATGCTGCATTCAAATCCGGCATCTTCTGCTTGGCGATCTCTTCGATCTGCTTCACTGTGACCTTGCCGACTTTATCCTTGTTCGGGGTACCGGAACCCTTAGCGATGGATGCTGCCCGCTTCAGCAATACCGATGCCGGCGGCGTCTTGGTGATGAAGGTAAAGGAACGGTCGTTATAGACCGTAATCACCACTGGAATAATCAGCCCTTCCATCTCCTTTGCGCTGGTGCGGGCGTTGAACTGCTTGCAGAACTCCATGATGTTGACCTGCGCCTGACCAAGCGCTGGGCCTACTGGCGGAGCCGGAGTCGCCTTACCCGCGGCGATTTGCAGCTTTACAAAACCTGTTGCCTTCTTTGCCATATTCTTCTTCCCGCTTTCACCGTGGGTCTAGGATTTTCGGCCCAGCACTTGAAAGCTCGCTAAATTCTTAAGTTAAGACCTTCTCTACCTGGTTGAACTCGAGTTCCACCGGGGTCGAGCGGCCAAAAATCGTAACCATCACTTTCAATGTCGAGCGATCTTCGTTGACGTCATCCACCACGCCGGTAAAGCTGGCGAACGCGCCTTCCGTGATCCGCACCGACTCGTTCTTCTCAAACTTAACTTTAAGCTTGGGCTTGTCCTTCGACTCGCTGACCCGAAAGACAATATGCTGCACTTCTTCTTCACTGAGCGGCGTCGGCTGTTGCCCCGTACCGACGAAACCGGTTACACGCGGGGTGGATTTCACCACGTGCCAGACTTCATCGTTCATGTCCATCTCCACCAGAACATAGCCGGGATAGAACATGCGCTCGACCGTATATTTCTTGCCATTGCGCACTTCCGTGACCGATTCGGTCGGAATGAGCACTTTGCCAATTTTTTCCTGCAAGCCAAAAGCCTGCACGCGCGATTCCAGCGATTCCTTCACTTTGCGCTCAAAACCCGAATACGAGTGGATGATGTACCAGCGCATATTCGGATTGCGCGGAGCTTCGGCTGGACTTCCGCCTTCAGGCGCCTGCGTCTCCGCCGCGACTTCCGAGGTTCGGCTTTTCTCTTCTTCTTTGTCCAGCATAGTGTTTACCAAACTAAAACTTCTCCTCGTTTAGCGATGGGTGAAGTACTTGAACAGATAATTCACGCCGTTGCCGATAACGTTGTCCACGATCCAGAAATATAAGCCAAACAAGAATACCGTAATGACCACCACCGTAGTCGTGCCCTGCACTTCCTTCAGAGAGGGAGCGCTGACCTTGCGCATTTCCGAGCGGACATCGTTATAAAACGTCTTGATGCGTTCGGGCCATGCTTTTATCTTTTCCAGCCCCTCGCCACTATTTGCGATTGCCATCGTTTTTGCCATTTCTGTTCGGCTCTGCTTTCTGTGTCCCAACCACCACTTACTCGGATGCTGCCTGTTTCTCCAAAATCTGGCAGGGGCGGAGGGATTCGAACCCCCAAGTTCGGTTTTGGAGACCGACAGTTTAACCGTTGAGCTTACGCCCCTAACATAAACACTTGTCATCCTGAGGCGAAATGCTTTCTTCGCCGAAGGATCTGGGCGCGCCGCGCGATGCGCCGAAGGCGCAATAACTCGCGCGTTCGGCGCGCTTCCTTATTTCACTTCTTTGTGCGGCGTATGCTTACGGCAGCGGCCACAAAACTTCTTGAACTCCAGCCGCTCCGTGGTCGTTTTACGGTTCTTCGTCGTCGAATAATTCCGCTCTTTGCAGTCACCGCATTGTAACGTCACAATTTCCCGCATAAGTCACTCCTATAGCTCTTAAAACTTTTCCCTACTTAATAATTTCTGCGATCGTACCGGCGCCGACGGTGTGGCCGCCTTCGCGAATGGCGAAGCGCAAGCCCTTCTCCATCGCCACCGGCGTGATCAACTCAATCACCAGGCTCACATTGTCTCCCGGCATCACCATCTCCGTGCCTGCTGGAAGTTCCGCCACGCCCGTCACGTCCGTCGTTCGCAAGTAGAACTGCGGACGATAGCCCTTGAAGAACGGCGTATGTCGCCCGCCTTCTTCTTTCGTCAAGATGTAAACTTCCGCCTTGAACTTGGTGTGCGGCGTAATCGATCCCGTCTTTGCCAGCACCATGCCACGCTCCACGTCTTCCTTCGCAATGCCGCGCAGCAGCAAGCCAGCGTTGTCGCCCGCCATGCCTTCGTCCAACTGCTTCTTGAACATTTCCACGCCCGTCACAACCGTCTTGCGCGTGTCGCGGAAGCCCACGATTTCTACTTCTTCGCCGACCTTCACCTTGCCACGCTCGATACGGCCCGTAACCACCGTGCCACGACCCGAGATCGAGAAGATGTCTTCAATCGGCATCAGGAACGGCTTGTCCAGATCGCGCGCCGGTTGCGGCACGCTCTTGTCCACCGCTTCCATCAACGCATCAATCTGCTTTTCCCACTTCTCTTCGCCGTTCAAGGCGCCGAGGGCAGAGAGTCGCACCACCGGAACATCGTCGCCCGGGAACTGATACGTCTTCAGCAACTCCCGCACTTCGAGTTCCACCAGATCCAGCAACTCAGGATCATCCACCGCATCGCACTTGTTCAGCGCGACAACGATGTACGGCACACCCACCTGACGAGCCAGCAACACGTGCTCGCGGGTTTGCGGCATCGGACCGTCGGTCGCTGCCACCACCAGAATCGCGCCATCCATCTGCGCCGCGCCCGTGATCATGTTCTTGATGTAGTCGGCGT
>JAJPHW010000231.1 GCA_021325035.1 Terriglobia bacterium | reverse complement strand
GTCGTCTCTGCATAAACCGAATCACCTTCCCGGCTGCCTTTGCTTGAAATAGCATGCTTGAGCGAAATGGGGACACGCGTGCCCGCGGGGATGGAAAGCTGCGTCGCATTTGGCGTGGATGGCGGACTTGCAGAAGCTGCATTTGCTACGTTTGCGCTTTGCGCCATCAAACCCAGTGACAAGATCACGATTGCACATAACACTCGCATGCGCTTTATCCCCTTTCCCTCTGACTCTTATTGAACCCGCTTGCCAGCCTTTTTCACAAGGCCGCTGGCCGATCTCTGGTGCATACCACGCCATCATCTGCTATCTTCGTCAGTTCGTTAGTTTATCCCGATTTCGTGGGAGGCCACATGGTTGATGGAGCGCGTCCAGAACCAACGCGGTTATACCGCTGGATGGTTTTGATTTTCCTGAGCGTTGCCATGTTCGGAAACTATTACGTCTATGATGCGCTCAGCCCGCTCGCCGATGTGCTCAAACAACAACTCGGATTTACCGATTCCAACATCGGCTTACTCCAAGCCATTTATAGTTTTCCCAATATTTTCACCGTTGTCATCGGCGGTATTCTTATTGACCGCTTCGGACTTCGAAAGTCATTGATGCTCTTTGGCCTGCTTTGCCTTCTGGGGCCTGCGATTACGGCGTCATCCGGTCATCTCTGGGTGATGGCTAGTGGGCGTTTGATTTTCGGCATGGGTGCGGAATCTCTCATTGTCGCGGTCACCGCGGCATTGGCCCGCTGGTTTCGCGGCAAAGAGCTTAGCTTCGCGTTCGGCATTAATCTCACCATTTCGCGGCTCGGGACTTTCGCCGCCCTCAATTCACCAACCTGGGCGCGCAATGCTTATGCAACCTGGCGAGCGCCATTTTTGATTGCACTCGCATTTTCGTCGTTATGCGTGGTAGGAGCGGTGGTTTATTGGATTCTTGAAGTCCACGCCGAGAAAACCTACGCTCTGGGTGCGGCTTCCACTGACAAAGTTGTCTTTGTCGATCTCTTCAAATTCGGTCGTAGCTATTGGTACATCGTAGCCTTGTGTATAACGTTCTACTCGGGCATTTTCCCCTTTCAAACGTTTGCAGTCACTTTCTTCATGGACGCTCATCACACTTCAAGAGCAACTGGAGGTTTTCTATCCAGCATATTGACATTGTTCGCCATGTTTGCGACCCCGCTGTTTGGCCTATTGGCAGATCGCATTGGCCGCCGCGCTTTCCTGATGATGCTTGGCTCGATGTTATTGATTCCGGTGTACTTAATGATGGGATACATGTCTTCCGCGCGGCATGTCGTCATCCCAATCCCCTACTTCGGCACTTGGGATCTCCCGGTTCTGTTACTTATCACCATGGGAATGATGGGTGTCGCTTTCTCGTTAATTCCCGCTGTGATGTGGCCATCTGTCTCTTATATTGTTGATTCTGCAAAACTTGGCACTGCTTATGGGGTAATGACGATGATCCAGAACATAGGGCTTTTCGGGTTCAACTTGTTAATCGGATGGGCCAATGATCACGCCGGAGCAAGCGCGTCCAATCCAGATGGTTACCGCCTTGGCATGTGGATTTTTTCGGTTTCGGGATTCTTGGGGTTATTTTTTGCATTTCTTTTACGTCGAAGAGAGACTGGCCCCCATGGTCATGGGTTAGAAACAATTACAACAAAGACGGCTGCGGCATAAACTGGTTACGTAATCATCGCTTTTGACCTCCTGCCGCCGGTGGGCGAGCGGAAAGTGCTAAATCAATTGATATCCCGCGGGACAACGAAAAAGCGCTCGGACGGCATCAGACAAGATGGGGCGGAAAACCGCGATTCCACGGAAGTTAGCGGATCACAGAACGCCTCCAGAATTGCCGAAAGCGAGGCCATTGAGAGAGCAAAACTGGGGGATGCGGATGCCTTCCGCGTGCTTTATGATTTGCACAAAAGGCGGGTGTATTCATTGTGCCTGCGCATGACGGCCAATACGGCGCAAGCAGAAGACCTGACGCAGGAAGCATTTCTGCAACTATTCCGCAAGATTGGGACTTTTCGCGGCGAATCTGCGTTTTCCACCTGGTTGCACCGTATGGCGGTGAACGTGGTTCTGATGCAACTGCGCAAGAAGAATTTGCCGGTTGTATCGCTGGAAGAAACGCTCGAGAGCGACGAGGACACCCCGAAGAAAGAACCGGGAGCGCCGGACAGGAAATTAGCAGGTTCGGTGGATCGTCTGCACCTGCAACGGGCGCTGGAAGATTTGCCGCCGGGTTACAGAACGATTTTTTTACTGCACGATGTAGAAGGCTATGAGCACAATGAGATTGCGGAAATGATTGGCTGTTCCATTGGTAACAGCAAGTCGCAACTGCATAAGGCTAGAATGAAATTGCGTACTTTACTCCAGAGCAAGCGGAATGAACCGGCGGGAAAGCATTGAGGATTGATGGGGAGAAGCTGATGAATTGTTCGGAGTTCCAGGAATTTTTGCCGGAGATTTTAGACGGCGGAGATAAGGCGGAATATAGCGCACACGCCAAGTCATGTGCGGAATGTTCCAGCCTGTATGAAGAATTGAAAGAAATTTCGCAGGCTGCAATGCTTCTACGTGCCGGCGAAGAACCGAACCTGCGGGTGTGGAATTCAATCGAAATCGCCTTACGGCAAGAAGGTTTGATTCGTGAACCGCTGTCCACCGGTCCTACGCTCGTGCCAAGAAATGTATCGCGTTGGAAGCTGGGCTGGCTTGTTCCGATTGCAGCTATGCTTCTAGTTATGACTTCCGGCGTAGCTGTTTATCAGCGAAAAGCGCAGCAACAATCGGTGGCAGATTTAAGCCAGAGCGTAACGCAGAACAGTCTGACCGAAGATGATGAAATTCTCCAGGAAGTCGCCGCCCAAACGCCAGCACTGCGGGCAACTTATGCGGCAGACCTGGATCACGTCAATGCGTATATCCGAAATGCTGAAGCATCGGTAAAAGCGGATCCGACAGATGCTGAAGCTCAGCGGGCGCTGATGGGCGCGTATGAACAGCGTTCGATGGTTTACGAAATGGCATTCGAACGTCCTTTGCAATAATCTATCTGAGGGCAGCCTGCGGGGATTGTCAGCCGCAGAGCAGGGAGAAGTATGATGCGAAGCAGGGGAAATTTCACCAAGGCAGCCGTAGTCACGATCCTTGCAGGTGTGGCATTCGGAGCGGGTGAAGTGCGCAAAGAATTCCGCTTCATCGTCGGCCCGAAAGCCAGCGTTTCCGTAACAAATCAATACGGACCGATCTCTGTTCGCCCCATTGCGGGAAACCAAGTTGTTGTCACGGCGGTTTTGCACTCCGACAAAGTTACAGTGGATCAAAATCAAACCGGTAATCGAGTGAATGTGTTTTCGCATTTATTGCCCGGCGCCGACACAGAAACAGGCCGCGTGGAATATGAACTACAGGTTCCGGCCGATACCAATGTGATGCTCCATTCCAATACGGGTCCGTTATCCGCGGAAGGCTTGCGCGGTGAAATTGCTTTAGAAGGAACGACCGCTCCGGTGGAAGTGCGAAACATAGATGACGCGCACGTCCATATAAAAACGCTTGATGGGCCGGTTACATTGACGAATGTTCAAAAAGGCCACGTGGAAATTACTTCCGTCAGCGGCGATGTGAATTTGAATCAAGTGAACGGCATGTTGGTGGAAGTCAACTCCAACAGCGGCAAAATTCGCTACGATGGAAATTTTGGCGATAACGGTCAGTACCGATTAATGAGCAACACCGGTGATATTGAAGCATTCGCACCAGATTCAGCATCCATTGACGTTTCCGCTCGCTCCATTCATGGGCAGGTGGAAAACGATTTCCGGCTGGAACCAGAACAGACAACACCGTTCCTGATGCGGGCGGAAAGCGCTTTTGCCGGCACCATCGGCAAGGCGGCATCGTCGGTAAAGCTACATTCCTTCAGTGGTAAAATCCACCTCAAGAAACGCCACAAATAAACTCACCGGGGCCGCTGACTTGTGACAGCAGCGCAAATCTACATCCTTACGGGATTCATGGGAGCCGGCAAGAGTAGTGTGGGCGCAGCGCTGGCCCGGGAACTAGGTTTTCCCTTCGTTGAACTGGACACACGCATAGAAACCCGCGAGGGGCGGGCCATTTCGCGCATCTTTCAGGAGTCTGGCGAGCCCGTATTCCGGAAAATTGAACACCACGCGCTGCGGGATTTCCTGTCGGAAAATCATTTCGCCTCCCATATTCTTGCTTTAGGCGGAGGTGCGTTTGTACAGCCGGAAAATGCAAAATTGATCCAGGAAAAAGCATGCGTAACGATCTTTCTCGACGCTCCTCCGGAAGAATTATTCCAAAGGTGTTCCGCTCAAAACTCTGGGCGGCCATTGCAAAAAGACTTCGATGACTTTCGTAATCTCTACGAGGCACGACGAGCAAGGTATTTGGCTGCTACGCTAAGAATTGAAACCAACGGCAAGACCGTGGAAGCGGTAGTAGCGGAGGTAGCATGCGGTTTGGGATTGCGAAATTAAAATCAGCAAGTTTGGCGATTGTGCTTCTATTAGCAACCGCGCTTTGTTCTGCCATGCCGGGCCATGACTCGAATGGACAGGAAGTGGATAGTGGTACCTTTGCTGTCCTTATCAATGGAAAGCGTGCGGCCAGCGAGAAATTTAGTGTCCATCAGAATTCCGGGGGCAGCGAAATAACGTCGGAATTTAAATCAGACGGAACCGACGGCGCCGCGCAATCATCGGTATTACAACTGACAGCAAATGGCGAGTTGAAAAAATACAGCTGGAAGGAAATCCATCCAGGAAAAGCGCAGTTCACTGTATATCCCAACAACGAATTTCTAATGGAACGCTACAACACAAGTCCGGATGAGAAAGAAATCGAGCAGCCATTTCTGCTCCCAAATTCCACCATCATGCTGGATGACTATTCCTTCGTACAGCGGGAGATTTTGGCATGGAAGTTTTTTTCCAGCGGATGCAAAGATGACAAAGGCCAGCTGGCGTGCCCATTACATCAAAAAACCATGTTCGGGACACTGAATCCCCATGCCAGAAGCTCCGCGCCAGTGAGCCTGGAATTTGCAGGACGCGAAAAAGTAACTCTTCATGGAACGGAGAAGGAATTGATTCGTTTGAATTTGAAGAGTGATGCCGGGGATTGGGCGCTGTGGCTTGATGACCAATTCAAGTTACAACGAATCGTGGTACCGGGAGAAAACATCGAAGTGATTCGAGACTAAAAGCACATCCACTTATGCCTCTGCTTGACGTACGCACGCTGCGGATCCTTTTCACCACGCTTCTATTTGGGCTGGCGATTGGGTTTCTTTATGTTGCACACATCACGCTGATGGCGTTTCTTTTTGCGGTATTTTTCGCTTACCTCGTGGATCCTGCAGTTTCCCGCATCGAACGGTGGGCCCACAGCCGTGGCGTTGCCATCGGCGTCATTTATCTGCTTCTTGTCGGATTGCTCTTTACTTTTTTCTTCTTCGTTGGCCCCCAGATCGGACGGCAGACCCATCGTTTCACGGAAACTTTCCCGAAATTTTTAGAAGAAGGTGGCTACGCACATGTAGCAGCACAGATCGCCGAGGAACATGGCTGGAATGGAACTACATTTCAACAGATTGAACAGTTTCTTTCCGACCATCAAAGCGGGCTCACCAGCCTGGCGCAACGGGTTGGCCTTCGGGTGGCAGAAGCGGCGCAAGAGTCATGGCTTCTTATCGTAGTGCCTATACTGGCGGCATTTTTCCTGAAAGACGGTAAAGGATTTAGCGGGGTAATCCTGAGCCTGCTCGAAACCAAGCCACAACGTGAATTTTTGCAGGGCGTGCTGGATGATATGAATCAAATGCTGGCGCAATTCATTCGCGCGCAACTGATTCTCGCTTTATTGTCTTTTGTTGCGTATATCAGTTTCATGGGACCGATGCGTGTTCCTTACGCTTTGGCGCTCAGCGCGGCCGGTGGGGCCATGGAATTTATCCCCGTAGTCGGGCCACTGTTCGCAGGAGTTTTGATTATTGGAGTCAGCCTGCTCACCAGCTATCCACACTGGCTTGCGCTGGTGATTTTGCTTTTGGGATGGCGACTGATACAGGACTACGTAATTTCTCCCCGTGTCATGGGACGCAGCATGGAACTGCATCCGCTTGCAGCGATTTTTGGCGTGCTTGCCGGCGCTGAAGTTGCGGGTATCCTTGGAGTTTATCTTTCTATCCCGGTAATGGCGAGTTTGCGCATTGTCTGGCGACGTTGGCGGGTGTATGCGGAAAAAAAGCGTTTCGGCCCTTTAAACGATTACGCATTTGGCAGTGACATCAGCGGAGGCAGCAGTCCTCTTTGATGTTTGAGCCTCAATGCAGTAATAGTTCGATTTTGCCTCTGTTGTAAAATTCAATTTCAGCCTTTTTATGCAAACGAAAATCCCCATTGGCATTCTTGGCGCAACCGGTGTCGTTGGACAACGTTTTGTGCAGTTGCTGGAGAATCATCCTTGGTTTGAGGTGGCGTGGTTGGCCGCTTCTGACCGATCCGAAGGCAAAACTTATGGTGAAGCCACGCGCTGGCGCCTGAAAACAGCGATTCCTGATCGCATCGCAAAGATGACAGTCTCACCGGCACAACCTCATGGAGCACCGAAGGTGATTTTTGCCGCTCTTGATGCCGGCATTGCAGCCGAGATGGAACCGAGATTTGCCGAAGCGGGTCACGCTGTGATCACGAACTCCAGCGCGTTGCGCATGAAATCCGACGTGCCGCTGGTGATTCCTGAGGTCAACGCCGATCACATCAAACTGATTGAAACGCAGAGCTGGCGGGCAAAGTCCGGTGGCTATGTTGTGACAAACCCAAATTGCTCGGCAATTGGGCTGGTCATCGCCTTGAAACCGTTGCAGACGACTTTTGGCATCGAAACTGTAATGGCCGTCACCATGCAAGCCGTGAGTGGAGCTGGTTATCCCGGAGTGGCGTCGCTTGATATCCTCGGAAATGTAATCCCCTACATTCCCAAGGAAGAAGAAAAAATGGAGGAAGAAACACTCAAACTTCTGGGTTCGGTGAATGGTTCGAGCATCAAACCAGCCGGGTTTGCGATGAGCGCGCAATGTAACCGGGTGGCCGTGGAAGATGGGCACACGGAATCTGTTTCAATCAAGTTAAAGAAGAAAGCCAGCGCCGAAGAAATAATTGCCGCATGGCAGCAATTTGCGGGAGTTCCGCAGGAACTGAAGCTGCCCAGCGCCCCTGCTCAAGCGATTCGCTACGTAAGTGCGAACGATCGACCACAGCCGCGTTTCGACGTCGAATTTGGCAATGGCATGACCACGACTGTCGGCCGTTTGCGGCCATGCAGCGTGCTCGATTGGAAATTCACCGCACTCTCGCATAACACGATTCGTGGAGCGGCCGGAGCGGCGCTGCTGAATGCGGAATTGCTGAAAGTCAAAGGGTATCTGAATTGAACCCGCCAAGGAATTTTCGCCCATGATTGTCATGAAATTTGGCGGGACGTCGGTGGGGGACACTGCCGCGATTCTCCGCTTGGTTGACATCGTCAAACAGCGCCAACCTGAAAAGCCAGTCGTGGTTGTGAGCGCGATGTCCAAAGCTACCGACCAACTGCTGGCAATGGCAAAAGCGGCTGGCGAGGGCGATCGCAAGACTGCGTTGAAGCTTTCGCGCACACTGCGAGAACGCCATTACAACACCGCGGGAGAATTGCTGGGAACTGCCCTCTTCACCCAATTTCATGGCGACCTCGGTATAGATTTTGAAGCCCTCGATGAGCTTTTGCGCGGCATAGCAGCCGTGGGCGAGCTCACGCCTCGCACAACCGACCACGTAGCGGCGTACGGAGAGATGTTGTCGAGCAAGATTGTGACGGCAGCATTGTCCGCGCATGGCGTTCCGTCGACACTCGTGGACTCGCGTGACTGCATCGTTACCGATAGTGCGCACATGCGCGCAGCTCCTCTTTTTACCGAAACCAACGAGCGTCTTACAAAGAACCTTCAGCCTTTATTGGACAAATCGAGTGTTCCGGTGATGGGCGGCTTCATCGGCGCGACGAAAACTGGCGTCACCACAACCATCGGACGCGGCGGATCGGATTACTCGGCTGCCATTGTGGGCGCGGGCCTCAATGCTGAACGCATCGAAATCTGGACCGACGTTGATGGCATGATGACGACGGACCCCAACCTGATACCAGAAGCACGGCGAATTAAAGTTATTAGCTTTGATGAAGCTGCCGAGCTGGCGTATTTTGGAGCCAAGGTTCTACATCCGGCGACGGTGTTGCCAGCGATTCAGAAGAATATCCCCGTCTATGTATTAAATTCGCGCAATGCGGCATGCGAAGGAACACGCATTGCCGCGCGGGCTCCTCATTGTAAGAATTTCTTCAAAGCCATCGCGGTGAAAAAGCGCATTACGATTGTGGACGTCGCCGCACCCCGCATGTTGCTAGCACATGGTTTTTTGCGCGCGATTTTTGAAGCTTTCGACCGGCATCAAGTGCCGGTAGATGTAGTTTCCACTTCCGAAGTGAGCGTTTCTCTTACGGTGGACTCGAATGAAGCAATCCCTGCCCTGGCGGCTGATTTGGCGAAATTGGCCGATGTGAAATATGAAGGGCGGAAAGCGATTGTCTGCCTTGTTGGAGAAAACTTAAGGGAAACCCCAGGAATTGCCGCGCGGGTTTTCGGCGAGTTATCTGATGTTAAGATACGCATGATTTCACAGGGGGCATCGGAAATTAATCTGACTTTTGTCATTGAAGAAGATGCCGTGCCTGGCGTGGTACAGCGACTGCACAAAGCATTCTTTTCGGAGCTGGATTCTGCGGTCTTCGCATAAAACATGAAATTACTTATTTTAGGCCGGGGCAAAACTGGATCTCTCGTCGCCGAAGTCGCGCGCGCGCGCAACCATGAAGTGCAGGTGGCGGGTGCGGTGGAGAATGCTCAAGGCGCAGCACTGACGAAGGAAAACCTTGCAAATATTGATGCCATTATTGATTTCACATCTCCGCACGCGGTCATCGGGAATATCGAGGCTTGCCTGCGCGCCAATAAGCCCATTGTGGTCGGAACCACCGGCTGGCTGGCCGAGATGACGCGAGTTCGATCACTGGTAGAAAAAAGCGATACAGCGCTACTGCACGGAGCGAATTATTCCATCGGTGTAAATCTTTTCTATGACGTGATTCGAAACGCCGCTTCAGCCCTCAAACATCACTATTCGGGACAGATATTTGAGCGCCATCACGTGCACAAGAAGGACGCGCCTTCCGGCACGGCGATGGCGCTCAGAAGCATTGTCCGTGAAGCTTCCGGAACAGAACTGGAAATTACGTCGTTCCGCGAAGGCGAGGTGGTCGGCATGCACGAGTTAGTATTCGACTCTCCACACGATACGATCTATCTTTGCCATGATTCCAAGTCTCGCCGTGGCTTTGCCGAAGGCGCGGTCCGCGCCGCCGAGTGGCTTCCTGGGAAAAAAGGCTTCTTCGACTTTAAGAATATCTGGCGGGAGCTTTAAGCCCCGGCCTGATGCCCGTTTTGCTCTGTCAGCAATTCGCGTTATCTTAATGCAATGGAACTTCGCGGATGCGGTACAGCTCTAGTTACCCCGTTTAAGCAAGACGGCTCGATTGACGAGCCTGCTCTTCGGAGTCTAATCAACTGGCAAATCGAATCTGGCATTGATTTCATCGTGGCCTGCGGCACAACCGCTGAGACGCCCACGCTCACTCATGACGAATGGCTGCGCGTGATTGACGTCAACATTGAGGTGGCCGCCGGGCGCGTACCTATCGTAGCCGGAGCCACGTCGAATTCGACCAAAGAAGCAGTCGAAAAGGCCAAGGAAGTCGCTGCGCGACCGGGCGTGACCGCGATTCTTACCGCTTCGCCTTATTACAACAAACCGACACAAGAAGGCCAGTATCGTCATTTTCGAGCGATTGCTGAGGCAATTGATAAGCCGATCATTCTCTACAATGTGCCGGGACGAACCGCAGCAAACATCGAACCTGCGACACTCGCACGACTCGCCGAAGTGCCAAACATTGCGGGCGTAAAGGAAGCCAGCGGGAATCTTTCGCAAATTGCTGATGTCTGCAATATAGTTCCGGAAAGTTTTCTGGTGTTCTCGGGCGATGACGCCGTTACGCTTCCCGTAATGGCGCTCGGCGGCGTGGGTGTGATTTCCGTAGCTTCCAATGAAATCCCTCGCGAGATGGCCGAGATGACACGGGCGGTACTGAATAACGATTGGTCAAAAGCGCGCAATATTCACCGAAAATATCTTCCCCTTATGCAGGCAAATTTCATCGAGTCGAATCCGATGCCGGTGAAAGCTGTGTTGGCGATGATGGGGAAAATCGAGGAAGTTTATCGTTTGCCGATGCTTCCGATGCGGCGTGACACGCGCTCGAAGTTGCAGAAAATTGCATCAGATGCCGGGCTTCTCCCTAAAACAGCCGTACCTGCGCAAGCTACCGACTTTTACATTTATGAAAGCTGGGTCGGCGGGCCACACAAATCGCAGTTGCACCGTTCTTCTTGTGGACAGTGCAATCACGGCAAAGGCAGACCGCCGGGCCATGATCCTAATCAATCGCGTTGGCATGGGCCATATACGTCTGTAACGGAAGCACGCGAGGCTTCGCAGCAGCTTGCCGGTGTGTTAATCCGCAGCGAATGTAAGTGCGTCGGATAATTCCATGCCGACTTTGCAAGCAGAAATTGAACGCCTCGCATCTTTGGGCGAAATTGGGCAGAATTCCGATGCGCGGGAGATTTTTCTAAAATTTCGCGAAGCATTGACCGCGGGAGAAATTCGCGCAGCCGAAAAAACCAATGGCAGGTGGATCGTCAACGTTTGGGTCAAACAAGGCATTCTGCTTGGTTTCCGGCTCGGCCAACTCACGCAGATGAGCGACGGATCGTGCCTTTCGTTCGTGGATAAAGATACTTTCCCTGCCCGGCGTTTTAAGCCTGAAGATCGCATTCGCATAGTCCCCGGGGGATCTTCGGTTCGGATGGGATCTTACATAGCACCTTCCGTGATTTGTATGCCACCGATGTTCATCAATGTCGGCGCCTATGTGGATGAAGGGACGATGGTGGATTCCCATGCGCTTGTAGGTTCATGTGCACAGATAGGCAAGCGCGTTCATCTGAGCGCCGCTGCGCAGATAGGCGGCGTATTGGAGCCAATCAACGCTTCTCCGGTGATTATTGAAGACGATGTTTTAGTGGGCGGAAATTGCGGTGTTTATGAGGGCACTTTGGTCCGCTCGCGGGCGGTTCTGGGCGCTGGGACCATGCTGACGCGCTCAACTCCAATTCATGACATTGTTCGTGGAGAGATTTATCGTGCTTCCGATGAGAAACCGCTCGAAGTGCCGGAGGGCGCTGTAGTTGTGCCGGGATCACGAGCAGTGAGCAGAGGAAAAGCTGCGGAGTGGAACCTGTCTTTATATACGCCGGTGATCGTGAAATATCGCGACGAAAAAACCGATCAGCGGATTGAACTGGAAGATTGGTTGCGGTAGGCGCTATTCCACATTCACAATAATTTTGTTGTTTTTAACTTCGATTTGAATTTGTTTAAGCTTGTGCACCACGGCATCCGCTCCGCTCAATTTCTCCGCCGAAAATGTACTGGTAAGGGCAATCACTTTCATTGCTGCCGCATGCGCCGACTGAATTCCCGCCGGAGCGTCTTCAATTACCAAACACTTCGCAGGTTCGAACCCGAGTAATGAAGCGCCTTTCAGATAAGGCGCTGGGTCGGGCTTCCCCTTGCTCACATCATCGGCAGTTACAAACACACGCGGAATGGGTATTCCAGCATGCGTAAGCCGTGAGGTTGCCAGGGCGCGCGTACCAGATGTCACCACGCACCACCCATCCGGTGGAAGCGTCCGAACCAGCTCCGGCGCGCCGGGCATGACGGATACTCCATCGAGATCATCCGCTTCCCATTTTTCCAGCCGCTGAGTTTCACCTTGTGCATCCAGATGCGGCGCCACGGCCCGCACTACTTCGATGGTGCGAATGCCATGACTTATTTGCATGACTTTTTCGGGATCGAGTCCATGCTCCTTACTCCAACGACGATATTGGCGCTCAACCGAGTGGGTGGAATCGACGAGAACACCATCGAGATCAAAAAGAATAGCTGCGCAATCGAACAGTGGCATGTTCTTTCAGATTACAACATAGCAAGCTATGAGGGATAAGAAGGAAGGCCAGCAGGAGCTGGCACCATTGCGATGGATTTCGATTCTATGGACCTCCGCATCGCTAAATGTCGCTGGCGAAAGTGGGTTTGCGCACGTCGCCCCCATGCGCGAACAAAGTAGTAATTCAGTCCAGCACCGATGAGGGAACTGGTTAACGGGATCACACGTCCAGCCCATTTTTCGACGACTTCCGCGCTGGCTCTCGCCGCGATACGCTGAATCACTCGCGGGACAAATCGGCTTACCACTTCTTTTTCCAGCAGTTCCCTGCTGATATCCACACCCGCAGCGCTCGCTGCGGCGATCCAGAGTTCCGCGGTTTCATTATCGGTGCGATATTCGAATCCATAGACAAGGCTCAGTTTTTGGATGGTTCGAAGAGTAATCGCTGAAAGGATGCCTAGATCGGGCAGAAGTGTCAGCGCACCACCAAGCCCGAATCCCGCGCCTTCGGCGGCCGCAACCTTCATACCGCTTCGAATAATGTCTCTGGCAATCGTATCCAAGCTCTCGACAGGCAAAGAGTTCACGCCGCGGAAATCTGTAATTGGCAAACCGTACGCCGCACGAAGTTGAAAAAGAAATCTTGCCGGATCTACTTGCACGGTTTCATAGGCGCGGTGAAATCCGCGCAGCAGTGAGCTTTCGACCCGCCGCCGCAACCATGATTTCGGTCCCGTTTGATGCATGGCTATTAGATGCAGCTCCCGCGCTTAACGGCTTACAGGGGTAAACCCTTTACCTGCAAGGCGTATGCTACGATCATACCTTCATGACAACTGGAAAATTGCAGATTGTGCCACTGGGTGGCATGGGCGAGTTTGGAATGAATTGCATGGCTGTCCGCTGGGGCGATGACATTATTGTCATTGACGGTGGATTGATGTTCCCGGAAGCCGAACTCCTGGGCGTGGACATCGTCGTTCCTGATATTTCTTACCTCATTGAGAACCGATCGAAAGTTAAGGCAATTGTTCTTACGCACGGCCACGAAGATCACATTGGCGCGTTGCCGTGGATACTATCCGAGCTAAACATTCCCGTTTGGGGCACGGAGTTTACGCTGGCTTATGTAGAAGACAAACTGGAAGAGCACGGGTTACTCGATGACGCCGAGCTCAACGAAATTCGGGCAGGTGAACGCTTCAAAATTGGGCCGTTTACGATTCATCCGCTCCAAGTCACCCACAGCCTGGTCGATTGCGTCGCCTTGGCGATTCATACACCTCTCGGCGTAATTATTCACACCGGCGACTTTAAAGTTGACCCCACTCCGACCGACAACAAACTCTTCGACCTTCACGCTTTTGCAGAATACGGTAAATCAGGCGTGTTGGCGCTGTTTCAAGACTCCACGAACGTCGAGCGCAAAGGGTACACGCCCAGCGAAAGGGCTGTTCGCCGCAAATTCGACGAAATCTTCGCACATACCGAGCGTCGTCTCTTTATCTCGTGCTTTTCGTCGTCCATTCATCGCATCAAGCTGGCGGTCGAAATGGCCTGGGAGCATGGACGCAAAATCGCCTTTGTCGGCCGCTCAATGAACAACTCGGCAGAAATTGCCGAAGATTTGGGCTACATCGAAATTCCTGATGGATTACTGATTCATCCCGGCGAGATGAAGAATTTCCCTCCTGAAAAAGTGTGCGTGATGATAAGCGGCACACAGGGCGAGCCGATGTCGGCACTGTCGCGCGCAGCGCTCGACAACCATAAACACGCAAAAATTGAAAAGGGCGATACGGTAGTGCTGTCGTCGCGCATTATTCCAGGTAACGAGAAAGCCATTTACCGCGTTGTGGACCATCTCTTCCGCCGTGAAGCCTATGTCATTTATGACGACGGCTCTTCCCCTCCGGTGCATGTGAGTGGACACGCCAGCCAGGAAGAGTTACGGCTCATCATCAATCTGGTCAAGCCGAAATATTTCATCCCCATTCATGGCGAATACCGCCAATTGAAGTTGCATGCTGAACTTGCAGGAGCCATGAAAGGCTCTGTAGGCAAAGTCATGCTCATCGAAAGTGGTGACGTGCTCGAGTTCGACGAGCACGGCGCGCGAAAGGCCGGACGGGTGAATGTTGGCCGCGTTTGCATTGACTCCGGCTCACGCACGGACGTAGTCGAAGATCTAATCGTCAAAGACCGTCGTCATCTCAGCGAAGATGGTATTGTGTTGCCGATTATCGCCATTCACAAACTTACGGGCCGGGTTGAGACTATGCCGGAAATCGTCAGCCGCGGCTTCTCTCCGGGCGAGGGCGGTTTTATGGAAGAGGCTCGTGGTATTGTCATGCAGACTTTAGAACAGTCGAGCGTGGAAGAAAAAGCTGACTACGGCGTAATCAAAGAAAAAATCCGTACGGATCTAAAACGCTATATTTCCAAGCAGACACAGAAACGCCCGCTGATTATGCCGGTGATCTTGGAAATTTAACGAACTACAGCAGAGGGTTCTTCCAGCGCAACCCGGGAAAACGCGCGAAATCTCTGTCCGCTGTACGAAGCTCCCCGCCGTATTCTGTAGTCAGAGCCGCTAGTTGGGCATCGCTGATTAAATTGCCGGAGATTTCACCATCCAAAATCAGGCTGCGCAAACGCATCCAGTGGCCCTCTCCCGCAATTAAAAGCAAAACATTGGGTTGAGCAAGCCACGAATCAACAATGGTCACCGCTTTATTGGGTGATAGCCTTTCACCCGGAAGCCGAGGATGCGTAATAACCCGCAGAAAGGCTGAAATGGTTTGCCAAGTCAATCCGACAGGCATATCTCCTGAAAATAGTTCTTGAACATGTTCGCGCGACTTTACGTGATCGGGGGAAGCACTGTCGTAAGCGTAAAGAAGAATATTCGCGTCTAAGACGATCACCGGCGATTCGGCCCTTCCAAGGCTTCCAGCAATTCTTCGACGTTGTCGTAACTGAGGCCGGGCGGCAAGCCAAGTTTAACCGGTGTGACTACGAAAGGTTTCCGAGGCGGTTGCTTCGCCGCCATCAAACCTAGTCTTAGAGCCCGGTTCACCGTCTCTTTGAAAGAAGTTCCGGTGCGCTTCGCTTCCTTATCCAAAAGACGAGCGACGTCGTCGTCGAGAGTAAGAGTTGTTCGCACATCGTGATGCTAACAAATAAGCATCATGATGTCAATCCTCTTTAACTTGCAAAATATCCTAAAACGCGGCACCCTCGAATGCATGGTCAGCCTAGACGATCTCCGTGCCGCGCAATCCCGCATCAAGGGCATAGCTACTCGCACCAAACTCATTGAATTTCAATCCGTGAATTCCGAGGATACGCGGAAACTCTTTCTCAAGCCGGAAAACCTTCAGCCCATCGGGGCCTTCAAACTACGGGGAGCGTACAACAAGATTGCGGCTTTAGGCGATGCTGAGCGTGAGCGCGGCGTTATCACATATTCCAGTGGAAACCATGCACAGGGCGTGGCCTATGCAGCACGTGCCTTGGGTGCGAAGGCCGTCATTGTGATGCCGAATAACGCTCCCGAGGTTAAGCGCGAAGCGACCGCAGCGATGGGGGCTGAAATCGTAATCGTCGGCCCGGGCAGCCTGGAACGCCAGGTTAAAGCGGAAGAGCTGGCAGCCCAACATGGCTATGTAATCGTTCCACCGTATAACGACGAATACATCATCGCCGGACAAGGCACCATGGGACTGGAAATTCTTGAAGATCTACCGGAGGTGGAAACAGTCTTCACCCCTGTCGGCGGAGGCGGTATGC
This sequence comes from Terriglobia bacterium, assembly GCA_021325035.1. Taxonomy (GTDB): domain Bacteria; phylum Acidobacteriota; class Terriglobia; order Terriglobales; family Acidobacteriaceae; genus JAJPHW01. The sequence continues at coordinate 19,531 of JAJPHW010000231.1, read as the reverse complement.
TAAGCGGAATTGCCACAGCGATTAAGCTGAGCAAGCCTTCGGTGAAAGTGATCGGCGTGGAGCCCGAACTTGCAGGCGATGCCCAGGCCAGCCTGCGTAAAGGGGAAATTGTACAATTCCCCGCCGATCAGGTTTCTCAAACGGCGGCTGACGGTTTGCGTACACAGAGCATTGGCCCTATCAACTTTGAGCACATCAAGAAGTATGTAGACGACATTGTGACCGTTACAGAAAATGAAATCCGCGAAGCTATGAAGCTATTGGCGCGCAACTCTAAAACGATTCCAGAGCCCAGTGGCGCGGTTGCGGTTGCTGGATTTCTATTCCGTCGTGACGAATTACCGAAAACCCAGATTAATGTCGCCGTGATTAGCGGAGGAAATATTGATCCGGCGTTAAGAGCGGAGATTATGAATGGATAAATTTTCCACTTCAACGGCACTAAACCACTTTAAAGAAAAGCATCTGCGTGCAGAGTTCTGGATTGCAGTTCTTCTACTGCTGGTTGCGACACTTTCTTTTCCAGCAAATGCCGAAAACATTTATGGGGCGCCAATTAGCCAGGTGACGATCTATCTTTCGCCCGACATCAGTTCAGCAAAGCTTGCAGATGCAGCTCGCGGACGCGAGCTCATCATTCTTGAGACAACGAATGGGTGGGTCCATGTCGAGGCAATCATCGGACAACGCCAGACAGACGAGGCTTATATTGAACAAGATGTCACGAAAACCATAACGGGATGGGTTCAAGACCAGGGTGTAGTACGAGCTTCGACGCCGAACGGCGACAAGATACTTTATGGCGAAGCCGTTGATTCAGAAGATCAGGCCAGCCGTAGCCATGGGCGTCGGGGCGCGGCGCAAGACGCCATGCGGCTGTATTATGCGGTCGCTGAATACTTCCCTACCTCACCGCTTGCGGCCGAAGCCATGTACCGTTCAGCAGATATTCGCTGGCAGATCGAACGTGCCGATATCATGTCGCGGCCATCGGCAAAGGAACAAGATCCAACCTTGCGTGGCCACATGGACGAACACTACATGCACGAAGTGATGAAGAAATATCCGGGGACGAAGTGGGCCGATTTGGCCTCATTTCATTTGATTGAGAACAAAGTATGTGGTGATTGGGAGGGTGAACCAAAGTGCCCGGAAAAAGAAGCCGACTTATACGAAAAATTTGCCGCAGATCATTCGCAGTCATCTGTAGCAGCAGAAGCACTTTATGATGCCGCCGTACGATATGCAGCACTGATTCAAATCTATAAGACCGACGATCAGACCAAAAAATCTGACGATTCAAAGGCAAAAGCGGTCGCAACCACACAGAAGGTCTTAGCGCAATTTCCTCAATCTGATTGGGCCCCACGCGCGCAGCGTTTGCAATACATGATTGAGCAAGGCATTCCGACATACGGCAACGATTAGGTCGTATCGCAGCAAATACGATATTCTTTCCATTCCGCTGGAGGGAACTTGAACGACTATCTGCTGTCAGTCATCTTGGGAATTGTCGAAGGCCTCACTGAATTTCTGCCGGTCAGTTCGACCGCTCACTTGCGTATTGCGGAAGCATTGCTTCACATCAATCTGGGTGACGGCTATTGGAAGATGTACACGATCGTGATTCAACTGGGCGCGATTTTGTGCCTGCCGATTTACTTTCGCAGCCGCATTGCAAAATTTATTTCGACTTTCCCACACGGCGAGAACGGCGACAAGACGATTTTGACTCATCCGCTCAGCCTGACCATGATTGCATTCGTGGTGACGGCAGGCCCTGCATTTTTGCTGACAAAGGTGATCGGCAAACATCTCGAAGACCTGCACATCATGGGCATGGCGTTGCTGATTGGTGGCATCGTAATGTGGGCGGTTGATGCCTTGAATGCAAAGTCTGAGGCCGCAGGCCCCGGAGCTCCGAATAGCCGCATTCACACTTGGAAGATGGAAGCGATGAGTTTAGGCCAGGCGGTTTGGATTGGCGCCTGTCAGATACTATCAGCCGTATTTCCCGGAACTTCTCGGTCAATGTCCACGATTGCAGGCGGACAATTAGCAGGGATGTCCCGCGCCTCGGCGCTCGAATTTTCATTCTTTCTTTCCATCCCGACGATGGTTGTTGCGACCTGCTACGATCTCCTCAAGTCATTGAAGGGAAAAGGGATGGCCAACCCAATCGGGGTATCGCAGATTGATTCCCATGGCTGGATAGTGCTGGCTATTGGATTCGTCGTTTCGTTTATCGTAGCGTACGCAGCTGTGGCTTGGTTCATGGCTTGGGTACGCAAGCACGGATTCGTGCCTTTTGCCATTTACCGCATCATTGTTGGCGCTCTGGTACTGGCATTTGCAGCCCAATTGGTGGGGTAATTGGGCGGGTAGCTAACTCGATACTATCCGCGCGCAACGGGCATTGTAGCCGGGTTCACTTCTTGGCATAATCATAAGGCTCTGGCGTATTTCGGCACCGGCAAGGTGGCGCGGATACGCTTATGGATTACTTCTTAAGACTTTTCGCCCCCACCAACAACCGTCGGCTCAATGAGCTGATCGGGTTTTTGTTGTGTGTCTCCGCGCTCCTCCTTTTTCTCGCGCTGGCATCGTATTCGCCTTTAGATCCTTCGCTCAATAGTGCATCGGTGCTAAATGGCTCCCATGCTGCGCGCAACTGGGTGGGAGTTGTTGGAGCGTTGGCTGCTGACCTGCTTTTGCAGTGCTTCGGATTGGGTGCTTTTTTGCTGCCCGTTTTTCCTGTTGTTCTTGGAATGCGCTGGTTCCGCTCACACAAAGTAGCGTCTCCTGTCGCAAAGTCACTGGGCGGCATATGGTTACTGATTTTTCTGCCTGCCCTGCTGGCATTGCTGCCAGGCCATACACGCTGGCTACATGTAATTCCAATTGAAGGGCTTGTAGGCCGCATCGTCGGTGATTTCCTTATCCACTACTTTAATTTGGCTGGGGCTTATATAGTTTGCGCAAGCGTGTTGGCCGTTGCGCTCTACTTGACGACGGCATTCTCCTTCTCCGCAGTGCGGGTCTGGGCGCCTACGAGGTTTGCCTTCGCCGTCGCCCTATGGCAGCGCTATCAGGACTGGCAGGAGTCCCGCTCCAAAGAGCGCATGCAGAAAGATTTGGAGAAGCGGCGAGCTTCGCCAAAACCAGTCATTCAGACGCAATTAGTGCCCGCGCGGACACCCGCGCCACCACTACCAACTCGTGCACCTGAAGCGAGACGCTCCGGAATAGAGCGGACATTCGAAGAGGACTTACCACAACCAGCAGCTGTTGTGGAAGCGGCAAGACCAACCACGATTGAGCCTGAAGTCAGCGTTCGCGCCGACAGCGAGCAGCATAGCAAAACGTTACTACCCAAAATAGCGGGGGGCTATAAACTTCCACCCAGCAGCCTGCTACAACGTGCCGATGAGCAACAAGTGGTGGATGCTGATGAACTTAAATCTTTGGCTCAGGTGCTCACGGAAAAATATGCCGAGTTCGATGTCCACGGTCAGATCACGCAGATCAATCCGGGCCCAGTTGTCACGACGTTCGAACTAAAGCCAGAGGCGGGCATCAAGTACAGCCGCATCACGAACCTTACAGACGATTTATGCCTTGCGTTGAAGGCTGAAAGCATTTTGATTGAGCGAATGGCGGGAAAGTCCACAGTCGGGATTCAGGTTCCAAATCGCCAGCGTGAAATCATCTGGCTACGAGAGAACATTGAATCACAAGAATTCTATGGCACCAAGTCAAAACTTACGCTGGCTCTGGGAAAAGATATTAACGGCCGCATCGTTACGGCCGACCTTGCCGGTATGCCACATTTGCTCATTGCCGGCTCAACTGGAGCCGGTAAAAGCGTTGCAATTAACGCGATGATTATGTCCATTTTGTTTAAGGCGACGCCGGACCAAGTAAGACTGATTCTCGTGGATCCAAAACGCCTTGAACTTGGCAACTATGAAGGCGTGCCACACTTGTTTACTCCAATCATTACGGAACCAAAACTGGCCGCCAACGCACTGCGCAATGCGGTTCGGGAAATGGAACGCCGTCTGAAATTGCTGGCCGCAAAGGGCGTTCGGAACATTGATCAATACAACAAGCTGTTCGAAGACAATCCGACGCCAAGCCTGTTCGGGGAGAATGCCGATGAACGACCGATTCCCTACATCGTCATCATCATCGACGAGTTTGCAGATTTGATGATGCTCGATTCAGGCAATGTTGAAGAATCGGTGACTCGTCTTGCCCAGATGGCTCGGGCCGTGGGCATACACCTGGTGCTGGCAACACAACGGCCTTCTGTGGATGTGATCACAGGGCTGATCAAAGCCAACTTCCCGGCTCGCGTGTCATTCCGTGTAGCAACCAAGGTGGATTCGCGTACGATTCTCGATTCCAACGGTGCAGAGGCGTTGTTGGGAAAAGGCGACATGCTTTATTTGCCTTCAGGATCCGCGCGTGTTCAACGGCTTCATGCGCCGTTTGTCACCGAAAAAGAGATCGCCGCAGTTGTAGAGTTCTGGCGCTCGCAAGGCACTGCGGAGTATGAACAGAAATTCCTCGAAGCGCCAAAAGAAGAGCGCGAAGGTGGAATTGCTGGCGGTTCCGGCAACGAAGAAGCTGAGCACGATCCTATGTTCGAAGATGCTGTCCGGTTGGTGCTTGAATTCGGGAAGGCATCGACTTCCCTGCTTCAGCGCCGTTTGCGCATCGGCTATGGCCGTGCCGCTCATCTGATTGACTTAATGGAGCGCGATGGCATTGTCGGCGCAGCAGATGGGCCCAAACCTCGTGAATTGCTGAAACGTCCGGACTGGATTGACGAAGTGGAAGAATCGCTGCGTTAGCGCCGTCTCCCCGCAATCTCACAACACTTCCAAAATGTTTCGGTATATGCTTGTGCGTGCAAAATAGGCAGCCTATGCTCGTGCGCACACGCATCTAAATATGTGTCGAAAGAGATTTGGAGGAAGGCCGTGAACAATCGCCGCGTAAAATTTTATTTAATTACTTTTGCTTTATTACTTTCCGCTAATGTCTTCGCTTCAGGTCAAAGCCCGCAACCCACTGTTCAAATGATCGTAACCGCGGAAGTGAGGCACGGCTCGAATGTCCCCCCGATCGCTCAAAATGAAGTGTTCGTGTATGAGGGACATGACCGCGACCAAGTCACCGCCTGGATTCCAGCGCAGAGGGATCACGCTGCGCTTGAACTTATGATTTTGCTTGACGATGGCGCGGGCATTAGCCTTGGATCGCAACTCGATGACATTCGGCAGTTCGTACAAGCACAACCGCCATCAACTGCAATAGGAATCGCCTACATGCAGAATGGGATGGCCAAAGTCTTGCAAAACCCCACGTCGGATCATGCACAAGCAGCCAAAGTGCTTCGCCTCCCGTTAGGCATGGCTGGAATCGATGGCAGCCCATACTTGTCACTAACCGATCTAATCTCGCGATGGCCGCAAAGTTCAGCGCGGCATGAGGTACTGATGGTCAGCGATGGAATTGATCACGTCTACGGTGGTGGCATGGAGAATCCCTATGTGGATGAAGCCGTTGAAAAAGCACAACGCGCAGGTGTAATTGTCTATGCCATCTACTGCCCGGGGGTTGGCCACTACGACCACAGCTACTGGAGAACATCCTACGGTCAAATGTATTTGTCGCAGCTATCCGATCAAACGGGAGGAGAATCCTACTACATTGGCTTTACAGGCGCACCCGTCTCGTTTGTACCTTACATGGACGACTTGAATCGCCGTTTCGGCCAGCAGTACCTACTCACGTTCATCCCAAAACCACAGAAAAAGGCAGGGATGCAGCACATAAAGTTAAGTACCGAAATACCAAACGTGGAATTAGTGGGTGCTGAAAGTGTTTATGTACCAGCAAGCGAATAAATGGTTTTAAATGTTCAACGCTACAAGCCGAGCAAATTTTCAAAACGATCTTTCAACGTAAATAAATATTCGGGCAACCAGCTTTTATATCGTAGTGATACGTTCGCTTGCACGGACTTTGCCGACTGATGTGAAAACCGGTTACTAAAAACCAGATAGTAAATCGCGCCGCCATCGGGAAGTTGCGCATGGATTTGCCCCTCGGCGAGGCGGCCACTCTCATATTCCGAACCGGCTGAATATCCATTGCGCCAAACCACAAACGTCGCATCGGTGAGTAGATAGACCTCGACACCGTCGCCCTCTTCGCCACCGGAATTTTTCTTTGCTGGCGTCGAAATAGCCTTGAATGACCCATTCACGGAAACATCCGTTGCTCCAGCAGGCACGACGATTTTGTAGGAGACAAATTCACTCGACTTCAGGTGAAACTTTCCTTCTGTGAGCGAGCGCTCTTGTACGGTACCGATCCTATCTCGCAAGTATTGTTGGACAGAGTTATTGCTGAATAGGGCAATGAGGCCAACAATAATGAAAAGCAGCAAAAAGAATGTGCCAATTTTCCCGACGTTTTTGTTGCTCAGGGCAGATTTCCGATCCTCTTGAGGTGGAGACACCACTCGAACAGGCAAGACGCAACTTCTGCAAGCCTTCACACCTTCTGGTAAAACGTCGTTGCACTCTGGGCACAACACAAACTCTTCTCCTAACAAATTTCCGCTAAATGTTAGCATGAGCAACAGGCCATAAAATCATCCAGAAGAAAGCTCAGACCCGTTGCAATCATGAAAGTAACCACTGAATATCTGATATTCCATACGAAAACGCATCGGGCTTATGTTCACCTGACGCCACAAATAGAGGAGATTGTTCGGAAGAGCGGCGTGAGAGAAGGCATGGTATTAATCTCCGCCATGCACATCACTGCGGGCATTTACGTCAACGATAACGAATCCGGCCTTATCGAAGATATTGACCAGTGGCTGGAAAAGCTGGCCCCTGCCAATCCTCATTACAAGCATCATCAGACGGGTGAGGACAACGGCGACTCTCATTTAAAAGCCTTATTGATCCACCACGAAGTCATTGTGCCGATTACGACGGGCAAACTTGATCTTGGACGATGGCAGCGCATTTTTTATGCGGAGTTCGATGGTCAACGCGACAAGCGCGTGATCGTGAAAGTCATGGGAGAATAACTTCTCCGAATAATCCAGAGGGAACACAATGTCTGAAGAACTTCAGGAACTGCAAGAACACGCCGAACATGCCAAGCATGATCACAGCCTGGCGCCTGTTACCTTGACCATGGCCCTTCTGGCTGTGCTGGTTGCCACGGTTTCTCTGTTAGGCCATCGGACGCATACAGAAGAAGTGATCCTGCAAAATAAAGTCAGCGATGAATGGGCGTACTACCAGGCGAAGAATATCCGCCGCCATACCGATGAACTTTTTGCAGACCTTACCGGCGTGGTTGCCACCAAGGATGCGGCTCTAGCGGACCAGTTGCGGGAGAAATACAGCAAAGAAGCTGAGCGCTACAAAGATGAACAAAAGGATCTTGATGCCGAGGCACGACGATTGGAACAGGAGACCGACCATGAACGGTGCCGCGCAGATCGCTACGATTTAGGTGAAGTCTTTTTGGAAATTGCGTTGGTCATCACTTCAATTACGCTGCTCTCCGGACGCAGAATTTTCTGGCATGCCGGCATTTTGCTGGGAGTTGCTGGATTGGTGGTTGCAGGAAGCGCTATCTGGCTTCACTAACCAGTCAGCGAGAGCGGCTAGTGCGCCATGTTTTCCAATCTTGCGCCAGCGCCTTTTCCATCGCATCGGCGGCAGTCAACAACCAATTTGACTTCGCTTTTGCCAGATGTCGCAGAATTTGCTTACGTGCTCCTGGCGTTCCCAGATGAATGTTAGCCGTTTCATAAGCCATGGCAGAAAGCAGCTTCAATTCATCACGTTCCTTGGGCAGGACGGTCAATTCGATACGGGAACAATATGGCGCAAGCCGTCGTACAAGCCATTTGCCACGTAGGTCAACGAATGGATCAACGCAACGCACGGCGCGGCTGATAATTGTCTGATAACTCAATTCATTCGGCCCACGCTTGCCTTTGGCCCAATGAACAGCAGATGGCGCCATGGCTTTCACCTCACGCGCGACCCTGCCCCCCTTCCAGTATGCCGTCGCTACTAAACGCACATGCCCTAGACTGCCCAACCCAGCGATTCTTTTGATAACGCGACATTCGATGCCCTTCTCCGGCATGAGAAATTGAAGAGCTTCTTCCGCACTATCCGGAATTTTGCCCTCAGCCATCTTGAAGCTGTCCATTTTTTGCCAGAAGTGTTCCGGATCGCGTAGTTCATTGGTGGCGATATCGCGCAGCCACTTGTTCTTCTCTGCCAATACAAACGGCCGTCCATGCTCTTCCAATGATTCCCGATAACCATCCAGAATGACTTCGCACACATTCTTAAATCCAAGAGCAAGATGCCCTTCTCTGGCTGCCACCATCGCGCTGGCCATGAGCCTTACCAAATCGAGCGTATAGGGCAGCTTTGCCGCTTCATCAAAATCATTCACGCCCCAGATCAACCTACCCTCTACATCGCGCCACGTGCCGAAATTCTCCACATGCAAATCACCGACAGCCAAGACCTCTGGAGCCGAGCAAAGACTCGGGCAGGCTTCCGGCCAAAGCTGCATCCACCGGTAGAATGTTGCGCGGAAAAACGGGAACAAGCCTTCCGCCATGCGCTTGTGCTTGAGGCGCAGATCGCGGGCGTCTAAGAGAGTGTGCTCTGCAAGCCATGCTTCATAGCGCCGGGTCGCTTTAACAATATTCATCATCTCGGAGGCACAATAGTGCCACTGCATGAGGAAAGTCAAATTACGCTAGATTGAGATTCCGCCCTGAGCATTCAAACGGCGTTGTGAGGTAAACCGCAGATAGGCCATATAGAGAATAATGGCAATGCTTAGCATCAAAAGCGCACCGTGGAAGAAATTGGGCTGCTTATGAATTGCATAGATTTCAAAGGGTAGATAGATCGTTCCTGAGATGAGCGCAAACCATTCCGCCCAGATGCGCGCTTTCCATAAGCCATAAGCTTCGATGAATCGAAGTGTCGAATAAAGAAATGAAAAGCCTGCGACAGCCCAGAGCTGCGAGTCCGTCAAGCGGTCGGCCCAATCCAGCAAAATTTGAGCAATATGGCGGTCTGGGTTAATGTGCAAAGTATGGAGAAGGTTGTCGGCGATATCCCAAGGGTCTTTGTGAATCAGAAATAGAACGCTAAACCCGGCGACTAAGACCGCAAGCCCTTTCACTAACTCAAGCGAAGCCACAGCGCGTAGAACTTTCGCGTGCTTGCCATGTTCTGAGGCTGCATAGTTGTGACTGTGCCTCAAGCTTACGCCCATGCGTCCATTATCTCCCAGGTTGAAGTGCCAGTTGTTGTGCAGGAGTAAAAATTCGAGCACGAATCAGAATTGTACTCACAAGAGAAGTCAAACCAGATGCAGTAAAGATCATGGCGAGAACAACAAACTGATAGATAGAGGCGTAAAGCGGGCGAGCTCCCGAAAGCATCATGCCGGCCATAAGCCCGGGAATCCAAACAATGCCCAGCGAACGCATGGAATCGAGAGCGGGAATCAGGCTTGCCTCAAACGATGATTGAACATACGGAGCGACGCTCTGCTGGGGCTGCGCTCCTAGTGCCAAAGCAGTTTCAATTTCTCCCACGTGTGCGAGCACTTCCGATCGAAAGCGGTTTAAAGCCATTCCGTTCGTATTCATTGCGTTTGCGATAATCATGCTACCGACGGGAACGAGTGAAGTGATCGCAGTGTCAATGACCCCAATCCAGGTCATGAGTGCAATCACGGAACCAGATCCACATGCAATCGCCCAAGTCGAAACCGCGAACGCGCCCGGCATTCCCTTCGCCCGGCGTGCGGAGATTTGACCGGCAGCAACCATCATCGCAACCAACACAATTGCTCCCGTCCATGCTGGCCCATGAAGCAGTAAGACCAAGATCGAGCCCACGGCAACAATCTGGACGATGCCCCGGGACATGGCGATTGCCGCTTCTCCGAAAAGATGAATGCCACGCCACTTCGCCAACCAGACAATCAACAGTGCCGTCAGCGCTGTAAACGTTGCTTGCGCAAATCCCAGCTGTAATTGAGTGACAAACCAATGTTTAAGCATGCAAAACCTCTTTTATGAAGCCGTCCTTCACGATTCTACCGGCCTGCAGGATAAGCGCTCTCTGCGCCATGCGCATTGCCTGAGCTTCATCGTGCGTCACCAGGATGCAGGTAAGAGAACGTTCATGCATGATGCTTTGAAGCAATGCTTCCACATCAGATTTGGCTGTTTCATCCAGCGCGGACGTGGGCTCATCCAGGAGTAAAATTTCCGGTTTGTTCGCCAAAGTTCGCGCGACTGAGACTCTTTGGGCCTCACCGCCTGACAGATTTGTCACATTTCGATCCGCAAAGCCCGCGAGGCTAACTTGAGAAAGCAGCTTCTCCAACGCCTCACGTTCGAGCGATTCGCCCCTCTGGTTTGGGCCAAAATTAATGTTTTCAGCGACTGTGCCCGGAAAAAGATAGGCTCTTTGCGTAACCATTCCAATTTTGCAACGTAGTTCGCGGGGAGGCGTTTCTCGATAATCTTTTCCTTCGAAATACACAGTACCGGAGGTAGGCTCGTCGAGCCGATTCAACAGCCGCAGAAGAGAACTCTTCCCCGATCCGCTGGGGCCGATGATCGCAATGACTTCACCGGCGGCCACCGAGAAATTTATATCTTGCAGCAAAATCTTGGAATTTACTTCGCGTCCGAGATGTTTGGCTTCCAGCAGCACGGCAGACTAAGCTCCGCGGCGAAAACTGGCCCGAAGTTCTTCAACAATCTCGGCTGCGGCTTTTTTTGCTGCTTCATGCTGGGTCACATCAAAAGAGATTGCGCCAACACGGGCGTGTCCGCCGCCGCCGTAGCGTTCACATATTTTTGCCAGGTTCACGACCGGTTCTACAGGCGCCCACGGATTCGACCCCACAGAGACCTTTACCCGAAAACTGCTCTTACTCAGGCCCACGCTATAAACAGTCTCAGGATGCAGGTAGTAAGGTACAAACTTGTTGTATCCCTCGAGTTCCTTGTCCGTAACATCAAAAAATAACGTACCGTCCTTTGATTCAGTCCGTTCTTTCAGAATTGCGATGGAGCGTTGATGCCGCTCCAACAGCGGCGGAAGCAATGGCGCGACGAAAGGTGCATCCAGCACGTTCGCCAACGACTGCGTAGCCAGTAACGGAATTAATCGAGGTACAAATGTAGAATCCTGCGTGGATTCGATGACCATGGTTAACTTCATGGCGGGCGCTTTCATTTCGACGGCAGTTCGCGCATCCGGATAGAGCGCGCCATCCACAATATCGGCCCAATGAATCATATCCGCGACCGGAGCCGGATTAAAACCAAAACGCTGTTCGGCGATCATCGCCATAAAATTTGTGCATGACTTGAAACTAGGATCATAGAATTTGCGGTTGCTTTGGTCCTGTTCAAAGTGGTCCGCATCCGCTGCGCTTAAAAATGCGCTTTCATGGTGATCGAACCACCATGTGATCTTAGGCGAGCTGGAATACTTGAAGTCCACAATGACATTCTCGTCGCCATCAAAATCATTTTCATTGAAAAGAGCCCCCGCCCGATGCAGTAGTCCGGAGAAAACGAACTCCACGTCGTTGCGAATGCGTTCGCTGTAGAAGCGCGAAAACAAGGCGGCCGAACAAGCCCCGTCAAAACATCGGTCATGAAAAAAAACACGAACCTTCAAGCATCGCTCCCTATTCAGCGTGAAATAGAATTCAACAGCCTATCAGTAAACAGGCTGAATCGAAAGAGGGCGATGAATAGTGGTCTAGGCCTGGGCCTGCTTTTCGGCAAGATCGCCAATGACTGGAAGCTTAAACATCTGGTTCTGAAAAGCTTTCAGTATAAGAACCAGCCAAATAATAAATCCCGCGAGCCCAACAATCGGCCATAGAAGCACGGTTAACCAACCGAAGATGGGTATATGAACTACGATGTTCAAAACGATCCAAAGAACGGACCAAGTCAGCGCAAAGAAAATCGATTGAAAAGCATGGAAGCGCACAAACCTGCTTCGGTTGAAAGGCTCAATCACAAGGAAGATAATCGCATAATCGTCACATAAGCGAGCGCTCCGGCGATGTTATCGGCGAGACCTCCAGCATTGGCAGGAACTGAAGTCGCCTGCCCCATTCCCCGTCCGCATGCGGGACAAAATGCAGCTCCATCCGCAACTTGTGCACCACACCCAGAGCAAAACGCCATAGATCCTCCCGATTTCCTCGTTGTTTACGTCGGACGCACGTTACCAGAATCGCCACCCTGACGCAAGACCGACGTACGGCCAACATTCTAACTGGCATAATTTACCTAAATTTGCGAGGATTGTGGTTATTTCGTGCAGTTTTATATATGCAGCTTTCGCGTAGAAACTTCTTTCGCATATTCGGGGCAGGCGCCGCCGCGACCGCAACTAGCGGTGCTCTCGTTAATCTGGCTTCCGCTGCGATGTTCGAACCGCCACGGAGCGGTTCTGATAACTTCATTCGCCTAAACAGCAACGAAAATCCTTACGGACCCTCGCAGAAGGTCACCTACGCAATGCAGGATGCGTTGGTTGCAGCCAACCGCTATCCCTATCGCGAATATGGCGATTTGACCGACGCGATTGCCACACACCATGGACTGCATAGTGAGCAGGTTCTCCTTGGCTGTGGTTCCACGGAGATTCTTCGCGTTGCAGCCGCAACATTTTGCGGACCCGGCAAACGGTTGGTGCAAGCTGCTCCGACCTATGAGGCAATTGCGCACTATGCGCGCTTGAGTGGAGCGGAGGTAATTTCAGTGCCACTTACCCCTCAATATGCCCACGATCTCGACGCGATGCTTGCGCATACAGGACAATCGGAGGGGCTGGTTTATATTTGCAATCCCAATAATCCGACCGGCTCGCTCACCCCGCGCAAAGACTTGGAAGCATTTCTCGGCAAGCTCCCTGCCAACTGGCACGTAGTTCTGGATGAGGCATATCACCACTTCGTAAGTCCCAGCGCTGCTTACACTTCGTTTCTCGATCAGCCCGCACGGGATGAACGCATCATCGTTTGCCGCACTTTTTCCAAGGTTTATGGGCTGGCAGGATTGCGTCTGGGTTACGCCGTTGCTTCGAAAGATGTCGTCAATCGCATGGAACCATTCATCACCGAGGACAGCATCAATGCGATTGCAGTACGCGTAGGAGTCACAGCCTTGAGCGATCAAAAAGGCATGCAGGAAGCGATCAAGCGAAATGCTTCAGCAAGGCAGTTCTTCCTCGATCAAGCCAAAGCGCGTGGCATTCAGGCGATTGACTCGCAGGCGAATTTTGCCATGATGAACGCCAATCGCCCGGTAAACGATGTCGTCAGCTATTTCAAAGAAAACAAAATTTTAGTCGGTCGGGAATTCCCCGCCATGCCGAATTTTTTGCGCGTTTCCTTTGGCAAGCCCGACGAGATGCAGACCTTCTGGCGCGTTTGGGATGGGTTACCGATGGCGAGAGGCTGATGTCATTGCCGAACCAGCAGACCTAAACGCGGGAATAAAAAATGCCCAGCTGCGTCATCCACAACATTCACCTGACAGGTGTAGAAACCCGGTTTTAGCTGCGTAAGTGGAATATCAAGCTGGAATGCAGCGGTTTTACCATCTTTTGACGTCGGCTGAGAAACTTCCACGAGTGGGCTCTCATAAGCCTTTACCTTCCCTTGAAAGAATGCAACGTTGCTGAGGACGTGAATTCCTCCCGGCTGCTTTGCGTTGCTCTGATCGCCCTTCTTCTCCGATTCCCTTCCGGGATCATAGACCTCATAGTAAAGATATAGATGTTGGCCGCTGGCAAAAACATGGGTCACGCTGGGAACGATTTCTGAGCCGTCATGAATGAGCGGATCGTTCGAGGCGGCTTTCTTATCGGCCGGCTGAACCTGACTAGACAGGACAACGGAACTCATGCGCAACGGTTGTGGTTTGAGATCAGGAACAGTGATATCAGTCTCGAACGACCCCATGCGTCCGGTCTGGTTCTCCCGTACGACAAACTTCAAGTGATACTGCCCGGGAATCAGCAAAAAGCTGTTATTGTATTGCACATTCTTTTGTTTAACTTGCGCGGAAGTCCCAACCGAAAGCTTTACGGTGTCACGAAGGTCTCCGACTTGACGTTTATTACTGTCAGTCGCCGTGCCTATTACATCCAACGTTGCTTTATCTTGATTGCTCTTGCTGACAAACGGAATTTCCGATCCCGGCACGACCAAAGAAATGGGAACAAAAAATTTATTGTCGGCGATGCGAAAATACCCCGCACTCATATAAAGAGGCAGATCGGTGGCGGGCAAATCAGACGCTAACTGTTCTTCTAATTGCCGCTCCCGGTCGTCTTTGTTGGAGTGTTGATAATCGGCTGGCGCATAATAGCCGCGGCGATATTCAAGCTTCAACCCCGGTCGATTTAAGCTGACGGAAATTCTACGATACTTGCCATCCCGCGCAGCGTTTGTGCTGTGGTAGCCGAGCACATAATAACTCGCGGTGTCATCCTGGACACCTTTGAATACCTTGCTGAAATCGTTGGAATCAAGAAACGCCTTCCCACCGGTATCGCCGGCCAGTGTCACCAATGTTTCTTGCGAACTGAAGTTGCTATCGTATGCGCTCAACTGCGCTTGGCCGGAATAGACAGACGATCCGCGCAGGCTGGCATTCTGCGCCTCGCCGCCCGCGACAATGGCTTGCAGGCCACGGATATCCATCGTGTAAATAGCGAGATTGGCACGCACAGCGGCGTTGATCGCCGCCCGCAGTTCCGATTGATTTTCAATTCCAGTGCGATCCATACCGCTGGAAAAATAGATCAGTGACTTCTTTTGATCCACATGCTCGAGTTGCTTTGCGATCGCACGTAAGGCTTCCAAACGCCGGTCAGTGTTAAAAATGTTGTATTCCGTATCGTCAGCGGTAAAAGACTGTCCTGTGTCCTGGGTCCCCTCAGTCGTTCCAGTAGTACCAGCTTCAAAACCCTGCCCACTGCTCGAGCTAAACCCAGCCAATACTTTCTTGAGCTGGTCGTGATCGGAAGTAAAGTCCTGATTTACGGTAATCGTGTTGCCCAGCGACACAATCGAAACCAAGTCCGCAGGCGACATTTGTTTGTCCACGTATTTCAGTGCTGCCTGGGCCGAGTGGTCAATCTCATCCGGTTCCATGCTAGAGATATCAAAAAAAAGAACAATGAGCCGGCGATCTTTGAACTGAGCCTTTGAATCGCTTGGAGTGCCTGCTGGCTGCGTGGCCACATTCGCCAGATTTACATTTTTTAGAAGCTGTACCTGGGCAACATCCGTAGCAGGAATAGCGTCGGTATTTTCCTGATCAAAGGAGACGATGTGCTGCCCTTTTCCGTCCTCCTGCAAATTGAAATCTTCCTGCTTAAGATCACGTACAAGATTGCCGTTTTTGTCGCGCACTGTAACGTTAACCAGCACAATTTCTGTCTGCACTTTCATGACATAGTCGGCATCCTGTGCAGAAATTGGCATCGGCAACGCGAGTAGAGAAAATTGCAGGACCCCAATCAGCGATTTCCGGAGTAAGTTTCGAATGGAATGAAATGTCATGGCAAGCTCCTCAGAAGCGGAACCTCGCGCTCATAAGCACGGTGCGCATGGATCCCACACCCGTGACCTGTCCGAAAGTGGGCGAATTGAGCACCGTGTCAATCGTGTTGTATTGGGGCGTATTAAAAACGTTGCTCAGTTGTGCGCGAAATTCAAGCACCCGCGATTCCTTTAGTGGAAACAATTTGGTGAATGCCATATCGGCAACGTGCGATCCTGGCCCAATAATGCTGTTCCGCCGGGCGTTGCCGTACTGCAAAGTATTGCCATTCTGATCCGTAGGCGGAGCGACGAACGCAGCAGTATTGAACCACCTTCCTATGCTGGGATTTGAGATGCTGATGGACTCTCCAGTTAGATCCGGTCTTAGGGTGCCGTTTGTACCACTGTTCACGTCGCTGAAGCTGCCAAGGATGCGTGGAGTGAATGGCAGCCCAGAAGCAACGGTCCAGTCTCCGCTCCATTGCCAATCTCCAAAAATCGCGCGCCACGCCGTCGCGTTATTGAGCCATTTATGATCATGGCCAAATGGCAACTCCCAGAGAAAATCCCCCGTAAAACGTTGCGTCTGATTGAAACTGGATAGTCCCCGTTCGCCCGCTAGATTGAAGGGATTCTGAGCCAGTTGCGACGATCCTGTATTGCTGGCTCCTCCACTCCCTCCACCGGGAGGACCGGTGCCTCCAGCACCTAAACCAGCAGAATTCCCGCTCGAAGTTGTTCCTCCCCCAATCGTGGAGGCGTCGTCAATGGATTTCGAAAAAGTGTAGGTACCTCCAACAGAAACTCCATTTTGTAGTCGCTTGCGAATGCGAACTGATCCGGCATTAGCGCTCGAGCTCCCAGCAGATTCTTCATAGTTGAATGCCTGCACATTCGCAATGCGAATTCCCGCGAGACTTCGGTTAGGATCGGAGAGAATATCGAGTCTTGATCCTTTGGTTCCGGTGTAGTCCACATTCATGATTAAAGTCGGGCGAATTTCTTGTTGAATATCTAAATTTCGAATCTGCACATAGCCCAGCCGGTAATTCGGATCCACTGCATAGCTATTCGTGATCGTTCCTGGAATCGGAGTCGGAAAGCCGTTCGCGAGCGTTAAAGGGCCCGCGGTCGCCTGTACATTCGTCTGTGCAAGCGCGAAAGGCGGTTGAAAAGCCAGATCCTGCGCGATGGTTTGGTAAGCGCCCGTATTGTAGTTAATGCCATACCCAGCCCGAACCACAGTCTTCGAAAGAGGCTTCCAGGCAATGCCAACGCGGGGGGCAAAATTATCACGATCTGGCCGCACCAAAGTGGTTGGATATTTTCCCTGGAACGTGCCCGCCTGCCCCGGCAAAACAACGTCAACCTGCGCGTTGCTTGAATCATTTAATACGCCGGGAGATAGATCGAGATTCGCAATGCGGTTATCGATTTCTGTAAATGGCGAAACATACTCGTAACGCACGCCAAGATTCAGTGTCAGGTTCCCGCGCAGTTTCCATTCATCTTGCAGGTACAAATCCCATGAATTCCCGCGGAAATGATAGTTGTTTGCTCCATATTGGACCGATGTTTGTTGAGCAAAACCCAGCAAAAAGTCGGCAAAATCATATCCTGTGCCGGCGATTGCTTTGCCGGAGCTATCAAGTTGCGAAGTATTCAATCCGGTGAAAATAAACGATCCCCGCGAATTACTATCTCCTTCAGTATTCAACTGAATGCGCCGAAAATCTCCTCCCCATCGCCATGTATGCTTCCCGTGCGTCCACACCACATTATCGGAATATGAAAAAGTCTGGTCGCGGACGAGGCTGGGATTTGTGTCCTGCAATGCCGCAAAATTTGTAAAGGAAAGCGTCGGCAACCCCCAGTCAAAAGGATTCGTCGAAACTCCGCCAATCCCAACATTCGCGGCAACATCCTGCGAAAAAGCATAGAGATTTTGCGTTTTCGTGCGGCTGCGATTGAAGTCAAAGCGAAGACTGTTAGTAATTTTCCCAAACGTACGCACATAGCTAATGGGGACATCGAAATCGCGCACCGAAGTGTTGCCACCCACGCTGGGAAAAGGGTTCGTGATGTCATTGCTCGATCCGTGGTAGTGAAAGCCGAAAATCAGACTGTTCCGCGGACCGTTGGCACGCGGTCCGGCGCTCGTCCCACCCAGCGAGCGAATCAAGCGAATGTTGAAATCATCACTGTCATTAGTCGTAGCAACCACACGATGAAAATTTTGCGTTGTGCCGGGCAGATTCGGTACAGGAATGTACGCAAGTAAGGCTTGCGCCTGTGGGCTGATAGACGTAATCGTGTTATTGGGAAATTGCGTTCCTGTATTTGGATCGAATATCTGAACTGGTTGCCCTGCGTTCGCACCAGACGTATAGGTGGTCTGAGAAAAATCTCCTGCACGCTCCAAAAGTGTCGGCACGGTGGAGAATTGGTCAAAAGGATTTTCCCCGCGCGCACCGTTGTAATTCATGAAAAAGAAAGTTTTGTCGCTGCCCTTATAAATACCGGGGATTTTTAGTGGCCCACCAATCGTCACACCAAAACGTTGTTGCAAATATCCAGGTTTAACCACGGGCTGACCGGTGAGAGAGAAGGGTGAGGCATTCAGCGCGGAATCCCCCACGCTGTAATAAATGCTCCCGTGCGGCTGGTTAAAGTTAAATCCGCGGCCGAACATGCCGCGTGGCGGACCGCCTCCACCCGGCCCGAAACCTCCACCACCAAATCCTCCCCCGAATCCACCAAGGCCGCCGCCGGATGGGCGCATTTCATTAAAACGCGCACGCATTTCATCACTACTCATTGTCGAAAAAGGACTTGAGTTATTGCCAGACACCGAAACCGATTCCGTGGCTCCGTTGGCAGATAATCCAGGAATCGAAATCCCGGACGGGACAATATCGTTACCGCCGCTCGCGGCTAGCTCTGTGGAAGAGGCGCTTTGCAACACGGACAATGTTTGGAATCCCCGTCCAATCGCGGCGGCTTGTTTCTGTTGCGCCTGCGTCGCATCCTGCGCGCGCGATTGGAGTACCGGTTCAAGATTCGCCGTTGCATCCTGGTTCGTTGCATTGATCAGCACTTCCTGCGTGGAAGGCGCGAAAGCTGCCATCTGTGTCCGCAAGACATATCGCCCGTTGGACGGCACTTGCAATGAGTAAGACCCATCTACATCCGTCCAGGTTGTCACTTTCTGACCAGTGAGCGTGTTCGTCGCCGTGACTGTAACTCCGGGCAAAGGCATATTCCCGGATTTGACGATTCCGTGGATAGTTCCTGCGGGTGATTGCGCTGGTGCTGACTGACCCGAAGTTGTTTGAGATGGGGTCGATGGAGTTGTTTGATTCGAGCCAGCGTCGGCCGTTTGCGCCAATCCAGCACATCCCAATATTAGCGTGATAAAAAGGCGAGCCCAAATTCCCATTCTTAGCTTGCTCACTTCCAAATTTCGCTCTTGGATTTTTTAATCGGGCTCACTTGCCTTTTGGCTTATCAGTTGGAGGCGGCGCACTCTGCCCACCGAACATGCTCATGGGGTCGCCCCAACCCAGTACTGCAGGCACAAAAATATCGCTTTTCATTTCGCCGCGGCCGAAGACTTTATCGCCAACATTGAAATCCGCCAAAGTTACGCTCTCGCCCTGTTTATGAAACGAAGTATTTTCATCCACTGCGATTGTCTGCGCCACACCATCGGGCCGCAAAATCGTGAGCTGCAATCCGTTAATCGCTTTGATTTCTCCCACAATGAACTTCTTGCCCAAAGCCTCCCGGAACTCATTTTCACCGGTATTATTCGATCGCTTCGCGACCAATTCCGCGTGCCATTGAT
>JAJPHW010000031.1 GCA_021325035.1 Terriglobia bacterium | reverse complement strand
TTGCCATCATCTGATTGGGTATGAGGATTATTCTTTATGTAGCTTTTCATGGCAAGGCGCAAGGGAGTTACACTGTTAGCCGTTTATGGATTCAGGGAGCGGAACGATGAAAGAATTTGAGAATCGAGTGGCAATTGTCACAGGAACCACTGGTATTGCGCGAGCCATCGCAAAGCGCCTCGCTGCCGGAGGGTGCAATGTAATTTCATGCGGCATCGAAACCATCGCCAATACTGAACTCCAGGACGAAGCCGATAAAAATAATCTGACAATTCATGTGGAGCTTTGTGACGTCAGCGCAGCAGATCAAGTGCAATCCGTAGTAACAAAGGCCGTAAAGCAACATGGCAGACTCGACATCATCGTAAACTCAGCAGCGATTCATCCGTTTGGAACAGCGCCCGAAACCGATCCCGAAACATGGAGCCGTTGCATGATGGTAAATGTGGGTAGCATCTTTCTGACGTCACATTTTGGGATTCCTGTCATGAAGAAAAGCGGCGGCGGATCAATCATCAATCTTTCGTCTGTGCAGGGACACGCATGCCAGCGTGGAGTTGTTGCCTATGCTGCGTCAAAAGGCGCGGTGCACAGCTTAACTCGCGCACTTGCGCTCGACCACGCTGCTGATAAAATCCGGGTGAATTCCGTTAGTCCAGGTTCGGTTCGTACGCCCATGCTGGCGCGTTCCGCCGCTCACTTTGCGCCGGATTTGCCAATGGAACAAGTTTTCGAACGATTCGGCGCGGCGCATCCGATGGGAAGAATTGGCACTCCGGAAGAAGTGGCTGAGCTCGCAGCATTTCTTGCATCTGATCGCGCTGGTTTTTGCACCGGCGGTGACTATCTGGTGGACGGCGGGTTGCTGGCCGGGATCGGCGTGGCATGATCGAGGCACCGATTTGTGTTGCCCCCGCCGGAGACGTCTGCGGCGAGGGAGCCGTCTGGCACGCAGAACATAATGCAGTTTATTGGACCGACATTAATCGTTTTCTGATTCATCGCTTTCAACTTGCTGATTTGTCCATGCGCACATGGCAGTTCGACGAGCCCGTTACAGCTCTTATCCTAACCACGCTGCCGGATACGCTAGTCGTGGTTCTCGGCTCACAGGTGATCTTGTGGGAGCCGGCAACCGATACCCGGCATAATTCTTTATTTCATCTGGAAGGATGGCCCAAGGTGCGTTTGAACGATGCGCGCGCCGATCCTCGGGGCACACTCTGGTTGGGCTCCATGCGCAATAACGTCAATCCGGATGGTTCGGCTGGCGAGGCTGGTGGACAAGATGGCATTTTGCTTAGTCTTGATTCAACGCGCAAATCAAGAATCTGGCGAAAAAATATTGGCATTGCGAATACGCTGGCCTGGAGTCCAGATCGCCGGCATTTCTATTTTGGTGATTCCATGGCGAATGTGATTTGGGTCTACGACTACGATGCGGCAACCGGGGCAATCATGAATGACCGGCCTTTTTTGCAGGGTTTTACGCGAGGGCTGCCTGATGGATCAACAATGGATTCAGAAGGCTATTTATGGAATTGCCGCTATTACGGCCGATGCATCGTGCGAGTTGCGCCGGACGGGGTGATTGATCATGTGATCGAAATGCCCGTACAAAATATCACGACTTGCACATTTGGCGGGCACGATCTTAAGACTTTGTATGTCACTACAGCACGCAGCGAAGCCCCGAGCCACGACCGGCTTGGCGGCAGTTTGTTTGCAATTGCCACGGACGTTGCGGGACAGCCGGAAAATCGCTTCATCCTCGCTGCGCTGGCAGAGTAAGCAATTACGCCGTCATTTTCTTCTGCAATAGAATCAGCAATGCGCGATCGAGCGCGTGGCCATGCCAATCTTCATATTTTGTTCCTTTTCGCTCGGTATCGAGCACTCCAAACGGGCCTCGAAAATTCCACAGTGCCCATCCGTAATGTAGATTGCCAATTGTTCCCAGAGTGTCTTCAAACCAGGCGAGAACCACATCTGGCGGTGTGTGTTTGTAGCAACCCATTTCGCCAAAATGAATCGGGACATGTGCGCCAGCTTCACCCCATGGGGCGAAAAGATTTTCTAAAAATTGGCGGTTGACGGTTTTTCCATCGGATGTTTTCAGCGGCCATGTCGGCAGCGGTTCTTTTCCCGTCAGGATTCCGCGGGCCCATTCACACTGATAATGTGTAACTGGCATAGGCGTGTAAGTGTGGCAACTTTGCATCATGCCTGTATCGAATAATTCTGGAATCACTGCGTTACCCGCGACAAATCCATCTGTAATCACTAGCCGCTGTGCATCTTGCTGTTTGATCGCCGCAACCGCCGTGCGCGCAACCTTCGCGTAACTGGATGCGTCCCGGCCAATTTCACCCGTGCCGGAGAAAATTAACGGCTCATTTACTAGATTGAAGCTCAACTGTTTGCTCGATATTCCCTTATAGCGGTTAGTAAAATAAGTCCACTGATAAACGAAAGCATCGAGCATCTTCTGGTCAGTGAATAAATCACCTTTTTCTTTCGTAATATGGATGCCTGTGAGCGCTTCATTCATCGTGTCCAAAATGCAGTAACCCGGCGCGCGATGCAGGCAGAGATTGACGTGGACTCCATATTTCTCGCCGAGTTTGATGGCGCGATCAATCGGGAGCACATCTTTCTCACGAATTTTCAGCAAGTCTTGTGATTCCGTCCAGAAACGATAATCCATGGGCAGTCGCACCCAATTGAAACCCCAATCGCTAATCCACCGAAAATCGTCTTCCAGAAACATGCCATCGTTTTTGTAGGGAAAATACTTCATCCAATCGGGGTCAGTTGAGAAGTATTCGAGCAAATTGAATCCGTACCATTTTGGGTTTTGTGTCGCGGATTTTAATTTCGCCGCTTCTTCCAACAGATTCGAGGATCCGAAAGCAGCCGAACGCAAGAAATCCGGCAGCATGAAAGACGCCCCAGCAAGGCCCAAGCCTTTCAGCGCCGATCGTCGAGTCACGGTTGAATGCGTACCTGTTGCTTGCTCAAAATTTTTTGTTTGCTCGGCCATGGGATACTCCTTGTCTTTTCCTGACCTCAAGATGCAAAGTGATCTGTCGTCCAGAACTTCGTAATCTCTTCGAGTGAGCGCCCTTTGGTCTCTGGAATAAGCAAGGCGACGAGAATGATCGTCAGCAAGGCGCCTGCACTAAAGCACCAGAAAGTGCCATCCGAGCCCAGTGCCTTTTGCATGATGGGAAATAGCTGGTTCCCGAGGTAGCCGACCAGCCAAAGTGCAGTCGTTGCAATCGACATCGCTCGTCCGCGAACTTTGGTTGGATAAATTTCCGAGATGATGACCCAGCATGCCACACCGTTACCGAAGGCGTGCCCTGCGACAAAGCTCATCACGAAAATCAGAACTGCAAGTCCACTGCCGTGGATGTGATAAAACCATCCGACCAGCGCCAAGGAAATAAATTGCAAAGCCGTTCCTGCGAGAATCAAAGTTTTTCTGCCAGCGCGGTCCACCAGCCACAGAGCAAAGAGCGTAAAGAATAAATTCACCAGACTGACCAGGACAGATTGGAAGAACGCATCTCCTGATGCTGTGCCCGCGGTGCGAAAAATCTCTGGTAAAAAAGAAAATATGGGGGTGATGCCACTGATCTGCTGTAATCCCGCCAGCATAATTCCGAGCAAAAGCGGACGGCGGAAAGTGGTAAAGAGTTCAGAAAGATGCCCTTCTTCACTTGCCAAAGCATTTTCAATCTCGCGTGCTTCAATAGCTGCCGATTCGGGCCCATTCAGCTCTGTAAGCACCTGTAGCGCATTTTCACGGCGCCCCATCTTCATCAGCCACCGCGGGCTCTCCACCGCAGGAAGAATCATCAAGCCGAATAGCAGCGCGGGAAAAATTCCGGCGAAAAACATCCATCGCCAGCCAGTCGCGATATTCCACGCGTCATTGCCCATGCGCTGAATCAGCATATTGACAAACACTGCGGCGAGAATTCCGACAACAATACCCAACTGATAGAGCGTGACACAGCGGCCACGAACGCGCGTAGGAGCGATTTCGGCAATATAGTTTGGGGAGATAACCGAGGCCGCGCCAATCCCCAAGCCGCCGATCAAACGCCAAATGACAAATTGGTGAAGATCAGCTGCAAAGAAAATCCCGGCGGAGGAAAGCGCAAAGCACACAGCACACAATGCCAGTCCTTTTTTCTTCCCCAGATAATCGGCAACCGCGCCTGCGACAGCGCAGCCTACGATGCAACCGACCAGAGCGCATCCTGCGGCCCAGCCAACGCCAGGCGCGTCCAGATGGAATAGTTGACTTAAGTAGCCAATTGCTCCACTGATCACAATATTGTCGTAGCCAAAAAGCAGGCCGCCGAGCGTCGAGACGCTGGCCGCAATCACGAGCGGCGTACGTGAAATCTGCGTCTGCGGGGAAGGGGTCAGAAATTAGTCCTCATGAGGCAGTTTTTACCTTCACAGAATCGAAGGAATGCGATTCAAGCATGGCTTTCACAGCGAGGATGAAGCCAATCGTATGCGCCATTCCGGCGTGCCACGGAGCAGAACAAGACATCCGCGGAGTGTGGTCGGGAATCACAACCCCATCAAAGTGATTGCGATGGAGAATACTCAGAATGCGCACCATGTCCACATCGCCTTCATCGATGAAGGTTTCGCGATAGTGGGGCACTTTACCCACTACGTTACGCAAATGGATATATGCAATCCTTCCCTGCGCACTATAGCGATCTACCGCTTCATGAACATCGCCTTCCGTCATTTCTGCAACTGTCCCAACGCAAAATTCGAGTGCGTTGTTACGGCTGGGAACAATATCCAGCAGCCGTTGATACATGTCCGGCTGATAAACGAGACGAGGTTGCGCCCGCATCGTGGGCATTGGAGGGTCGTCAGGATGTGCAGCAATTCTTACTCCTGCCTGTTCAGCAACGGGTACCACCTCTTCCAAAAACCGTTGCAGGCGATTCCAAAGTTGCTCACGCGTAATTGGCGGCAATAGGCCCTTCGGCGCATTCTGGTCGTAAACCATATTCCAGATTGTGCCCTGCGGAATCGGCTCTTCATCGGCGGGCCCATCCATGCCTAGCGCTAGCGCATGGCCACGGGCGGATGGAGTAGTGATTCTGCCGGCCACCCCAGCGAGGCTGAAGTTATAACCCAACACAGGAATTCCAGCCTCGCCCATGCGCCGAACAATTGTCTTTACATTTTCAATTTGCTCAGCACGACGAGGACCATCAAGAAGAATGTCGTGCCAATGCGCCGGATCAAGGTTTTCAATGGCAAAAAGTTTCAGGTCGGCGTCTTCAATCTCACGCCTTAGTTGCTTGAGTTCTGCAACCGTCCATAGTTTTGCGGAATCGCCGGCAACGCCCCACGGTTCATATTTGCCGCCGCTTGGCTGATTATCGCGAGGATTATTTTTGCCGTGATTGAAATAATCCACAAGATGAACAACGACATCGGTGCATCCCGCTTGCCGGGCGAAATCGTAGTATTCGCGGGTAAGCATATGCCGGTAAAGCCCCAGGCCAACCCTCATAGTCTGTTCCCAATTCCCGAGCCATAATCTGCGCTAAGAATTTGGCCGTTAATCTCTTTGCCAAGTGGCGAACACAAAAATACGAAAGCATCCGCAATAGACTCTGGACTATTGCGATGGCCCAATGAAACGCGAAGGACAAACTCACGGTAAGCGGGGTCTTCATCGAATACTTTGAGTGAGCTTCCTGCCGCAACATTGCCGGGAGAGATGACGTTTGCTCGAATCCCCGTCTGCGCATATTCGAGTGCCACGCAGCGGGCAAAATTCTCGAGTGCCGCCTTAGCGGATGCATACGCTGGAATCTGTGTGTGTGGCACGCGCGCGACGTAAGAAGATGTGAATATAATGTGCCCCGGCGTTTTGCGCTTCATCCACTGAGCAAAAACCGTGCGTGTCAGGACGACCTGCGCAAGAAAATTGAATCTAAAAATATGTTCAAATTCTGATTCAGAAGTCGTCGCGAAGGGATGCAGCCCGCATCCACCGGCGTGGCCCAAAACCATATCCAGTGCTGGAAATCGCTCGAAAGCCCCATCAATAATTCGCGTAAATGCTTGAGAGTCGGTTATGTCGAGCGAGTGGTAAACATAAGTCCCATCTGGAATTTTCCATGCACGAAGCACTTCCGCCGCTTCTGCTTCCGATTTGAGATCCAGCAAAACCAACGTAGCGCCCGCCGCGCTGAGCCTTTTGACCATGTGCTCAGCAATCGCGCCCATGGCGCCAGTGATCAAAATCGTGTTGCTAGAAAGATCAATGGAAATCATGATTCCTTCGATGCCCTACATAATTCCGTGCTTTTCAAATGCCTCCACTGCACTGCTGCCATCTTCCAACGCTTTGCGCACCAGCTTTTCGCCACGTGCTTTCTCAAAGGCTTTGCTAAAGACTTCCTCGGAAGCTTCGTAAGGAATTACGCAAACACCATCAATATCGCCAAAAAGAAAATCACCCGGTCGTATGCGCACGGACGCAATCTCTATGGCAATGCGAAAATCGACCACTTTATAGCGGGGCGCGGAATCCTGCGCGTAGGGGCCCCAGCTAAAGGTAGGAAAATTAAGCTTCAAAACCGCTCGCGTATCACGCGAATATCCGTTTAAAACTGCTCCGGTCGCTCCCAGCTTGAGAGCGCGGGTGCTCATCATCTCTCCCCAAAGCGCATTACGGGGCGACGAACCCGTATTTACATAGACCTCATTCGCCTTCAAATCATCGAGCGCTTCAAGCATCAAGCCAAATGGCTTTTCCATCAACTTATTGTGCGCACCTACAACTTTCTCTTCGAAGACATCCACTGCCAGCACCGGCATCGCGCGACCGATAAGAATCATGTCTGGATGTAAGGGGCGAATCTGCGGCGGCAGGAATTGATGTTGCAGCCCCATCTTGTCCATCACATCGCCAACAACGCAGGTGAAAAGTTCTTTTCGTATGGTGGAAAATAACTCCTCGTCGCTGTGGACATTCATAGTCTTCCCTGCACCTCAATTTTGTTTTGCACGCGCCATGTGAATCTTGGCAATAAACTCCCGCGCCAGATTCGTGATGGACTGATAGTCGCCGGTCTTGGCTCCGCCGCACAAATTTGTCCCTACGCCAACCGCGACGCAACCCGCACGTATCCATTCACCTACATTTTCCAGCGTTACGCCTCCTGTCGGCATCAGGGAAACGTTAGGTAACGGCCCACGTACAGCTTTTACGAACTGTGGCCCGAGTATTTCGCCGGGGAAAATTTTTATAATGTCGGCCTCACATCGTAATGCATCGACAATTTCTTTCACGGTTGCAGCGCCCGGCATGTAGGGAATTTGAAGATCATTGCAGAGCTGCGCAACATCCATATCCAAACATGGTCCAACGATAAACTGCGCCCCTGCATCCACTGCTTTGGCCGCAATCTCAGAATCGAGGACCGTTCCTGCGCCGATCAGGATTTCATCGTTCTTGTACCTCTTGCTTAGTTCTGCAATCACCGCGTCCGCCGCCGGCACGGTAAAAGTTATCTCGACCGCGGCAATTCCGCCTTCAGCGCAGGCATCAGCAATGCAGACGGCTTGCTCAGCACTTTCTGCGCGCACCACTGCAACCAGTCCTGAATTTGCAATCTTTTTTAGAATTTCTTGCTTTGTTGCCGTCATTGAATTCATTAGGCGCATTGGCCGCACGCAGCCAATCACTCAAAAAATGGTTCACCTTTCCGTGCATACTTGCGAGCAACTTCTTCATTCAGTGTGACTCCAAGCCCCGGTTTATCCAGCAACTGAATCATTCCATTTTGAATAATCGGCTTGGGAATTCCATCCACTAAATCATTCCAGAAAGGCACGTCAGAAGCATGAAATTCCAACACAAGAAAATTTGGGATCGCCGCGCAAAAATGTGCTGACGTGAGAGTCCCCACCGGACTGCTAATATTGTGCGGCGCAATCGGGATCGTATTGATATCGGCAAATTGCGCAATCTGCATGGCAATGGAAAGACCGCCAACTTTTTGTAAGTCAGGCGTAGCAATGCCGACAACATGCGTCCTCAAGATTTCCTGAAATCCCTGAAACAGAAAAAGATTTTCCCCGGTTGCAATTGGAATTCTCACTTTCGAAGTGACCGCACTCAGTGCCTCAACGCTTTCAGGTGGCACGGGATCTTCAAGCCACAACAAACGAAATGGCTCCAGCGCGTGCGCAACCTTGATGATGTCGCTCACGCTATATCGCCAGTGGCAATCCACCGCAACATCGATTTCATATCCGACTGCATCGCGCACGGCGCCAATCAATGCCACCATATGATCAACGGATCTATTTGTGAGACAGCGATTGTATGGGTCGAATCCTTCCGTTCCGGGGACATCCAAATCAAATTTCAGCGCAGTAAAACCTAACTTCTTCATGGCAAGCGCGCGCTTGCCATATTTCTCAGGAAGCTCCGCCGGATCTTCCTCGTGGCTGGCATAGTAGTCTTTTGCCGCATGGGCTTCATTATCCGGAAGCCACGAAGGGCGGCGTGAACGCAACACTCCATCCAGGCTTTCCAGCGCTTCCCCGCCGTGGCAGTCTGCATAGATGCGAACTGAGTCGCGATACCTTCCACCGAGCAAGCGATAAATTGGTACGCCTAGCGATTGACCGAGAATGTCCCAGAGCGCGGCATCAATTCCGCTGATCGCGTTGTAGATAATGCCAGCAACCGAACCTGCGCCAGAAGTTGCCAGTTGCAGTTTGCGGAATAAACGATTTACATCGCGTGGGTCTTCGCCGATTAGCAGCGGCTCCAACGAGCGCAACATTGCGGTCAGGCCAGGGGCGAAAAAACACTCACCCAATCCACAAATGCCTCCATCGGTCTCGATGCGAACAAAAGTCCAATCGAAGTTGCCTTCGACCACTGCCGTTTTTAGCCCGCTAATTTTCAATCGTTTGAATCCTAAGGTGGTGAATGGCAGACTCCGACGTCCAGCCTAGCATCCGCCCAGCCTGGCATCCGCTAAGATGAATAAATGAATCAGTATCAAAGGTCTACCGGCGCTGTAAAACGATCAACTCCACGCCAGGAGCGGGCAGTGGGATCGACAACTCTACTTTTCCATCCTTGCCCGAGCTTTTTCCCGCCAGCTTAAAATCCTCTGTGCCCGTTATACGGTATCGCTTGATTGTAAAGGGCGCTTTCCCCCAGGGCAGATGATCAATCGTCAAGTCGTATCCCAGATTCTTCGCCGCGGGAATGTCCGTTCTTTGGGGCAGCACTTTTAGCCTGGAAAAATCAATCTTGATCATCGCCTGCACGTCCGGCGGCGGAACCATGATATGCGGTTTATAGTCCGGTGGAATTTGGTAATTGCTGATGAGCACCTGGACTGTCTTCCCATCCGCAGACCGTCCAGCCAGCGCGGCGAATCCGTAGGTATCGCTTCCGACCACATCCAATCGCTCCGGTGTGTCCAGCATTGCGGCCGTGGCCTTGTAAGCGTAGGCCGTCTTAAACAGATTTTTCTGCGTATCGAACAGGCCCATCCAGGCCGCATCTCCGCGGTAAAATTCCGCCCGGTCAATCGCGGAATCCTGCAAATAAAT
>JAJPHW010000155.1 GCA_021325035.1 Terriglobia bacterium | reverse complement strand
GCTTCCGCTGAAATCAAAATCCGTGTCGCTGACCCGCAAGGCGCAGCCATCGCCAATGCGCAAGTGGATATCTACGGCCCTAACTCGGCCGCGCCGCTTGCGACTCGCGTCACCAACGCAGAAGGCGTCGCCACATTCAACGCCGCCGTCACCGGTTCGTATCACGTCCGCGTGCTCGCGCCCGGATTCGCCGCGCTCGTGCAAGACTTACCCGTTTCTTACGGCGAATTCACATTGAAGCTGCAACTCGCGCCTGCTGCCGAGACCGTGACCGTCACGGCCACGCGTACTCCCACTGCCGGCCAAAACTCCGGCTCTGACGCCGACTCGCTCAGCGCCGCGCAGCTCCAGCTCATGCAGCCCATTTCCGCTGACGGCGCAATCCGCTTTCTTCCCGGCGCAGTTATCAATACCGCCGGTCAGCGCGGCGGACTCGGCTCGCTCTTCGTTCGGGGCGGCGATTCGACTTACAACAAAGTCATCGTGGATGGCGTCACCGTCAACGAACCCGGCGGCACGCTCGACTTCGGCACGCTCTCGCTCGCGCAGGCTGATCGCGTCGAGTTCGTCCGCGGCGCGCAAAGCGATCTCTACGGCACCGACGCCATGACCAGCGTTGTCCAGGTCTGGACGCGCAACGGCAGCACTCGCATTCCTGAATTTCGCTTCGGCGCAGATGGCGGAAATTTCTCCACCGCTCACGGCTACGCGTCTTTATCTGGCGCTGATGGCCGCTTTGACTACAATCTCTTCGGCGATCAGTTCAATACCAACGGCGAAGGCATCAACAACGCCTACTCCGATTCTGTCGAAGGCTTCAACCTCGGCTACGCTTTCAACGACGAAGTTTCCTTCCGCGCCCGGCTGCGCCACGCCAACTCTCACACCGGAATCTCCGGCGAGTGGAACTTCAACGGAACGCCGCTCCAGCCGCCCGATCCCAACGAATGGTCGCAGCTCAACACGCTCATCGGGAGTGCCGAAGTTGACGTTCACACCCGCTCAGGCTGGTCGCACCGCTTTACTGGATTCGATTACTCCTACCGCTACAACGAAGAAGGACTCGGCGATCCCGATCGCATCTTCGACGACCCTTCGCACGAAGTGGATCACATCAACCGCGCCGGATTCGAATATCAGGGCGATTATTCCGAAGCCAGTTGGACCCACTCCACCTTCGGCTACCGCGTCGAAAATGAAAATGGATTTCTCGGCGACGTTCTTTTTCCGCCACAAACTCATGGCCAGCGCCTCAACAATGAAATCTACGGCCAGCAACAAATCAGTTTTGGACGCCTCACCCTCATCGGCGGCGGCCGCTACGTTCACAACAGCGCTTTCGGCAACATCGGCACGCCGCGCGTCTCCGCCGCTTATCAATTATTTCCCGGAGGAGGCCGAATTCTCTCCGGCACGCGCCTGCGCGGTGCCTACGCCACCGGATTCAAAGAGCCTCGCCTCGAAGAAACTTTTGCCGGGCCGCCGTTCTCTTTGCCGAATACAAGCCTGAAACCCGAGCGCACTCGTTCCTACGAAGCCGGAGTTCAGCAATATCTCTTCTCCGGCAAATACGTTCTCACCGCAACCTACTTCAACAATGTCTTCTTCGACCGCATTGATTACGCGACCGACCCTGTCACCTTCATCGGCCAGTACGTCAACGTGGACAAATCTTTCGCGCAAGGCGCTGAAGCCAGCTTTCAAGGCAAAATTACCCGCCGCCTTCTGCTCAACTCTTCTTATACGTACACTTCCACGCAAATTCTCGCAGCGCCTTTGTGTACGCCCGCGAACTTCTGCGATCCCACGGAGGCCGCCGGCATGCCGCTCTTGCGCCGCCCCAAACATTCCGCGACCACGCTGCTGAGTTATATCGGCAATCGCTGGGGAGCCAATCTCGGAGGCACTTTCGTCGGACGCCGCCCCGACGATGACTTTCTCGGCTTCGGCATCACGCACGCTGCCGGTTACGTTCGCGCGGATATTGGAGGCTGGTACGCCTTCAGAAAATGGGTGACCGCTTACGCCAACGTCGAGAACGTTTTGGATAAGCAATATCAGGAGGTCGTCGGCTATCCCGCGCTGGGGACAAACTTCCGCGCCGGCCTTCGCTTCACCCTCGGCGGAGAATAGCTCGTGTAGGGGCAGGTGTCCCCACCTGCCCTTCGGCCTCGCTAAATTTCTAACCGCCTTGTCATTCTGAGCGAAGCGAAGGACCTATGCATTTGCTTTTGATCTGACTACTTTTGAAACCTTGTCATCCTGAGCGAAGCGAGGGACCTATGCATTTGGTTTTGACCTGCTCACTCTTTCAACATTGTCATTTCGAGGAGCGACGAGGAATCTGCATCACTCTAACCACATTGTCATTCCGACCGAAGGGAGGAATCTGCTTTTAGCGCGCTAACCGCTACTTTCTCCACTTTCCCAACACCCACATCACCAGCGTCAGCGCCACGCTCAACACAATGGACGTCGCCAGCGGAAAATACACCGTCGAATTCTTTCCGCGATAAACCATGTCGCCGGGCAATTTGCCCAGCGGGATGCCGGTGCGCCCCAGCAGGATCAATCCAGCTCCCGCCAGCACCATGATCCCGCCCACAATCACCAGCAATTTCCCGAGGTCGGTCATGAATCAAGTTTAACGAAGCCCAGGCGGGAGAGTGTCAATCCTTAGGGTATCAGCATCTTAAAATATAGTTACCGGTGTGACTTGGTTTCTATTCCGAATTAGGCGAAAATCTAGGATGACAGCGTTTTGAGTTTGCATTATGCTTTTGCCTCTCGTGGATGCTTAACAGAAAATACAACACGCTGGAAACCCCCAACTACTCCCCTATGGAGGCGGTCCGCTACTTTCATATTCCTCCCTCTACGCTTAGTTACTGGACCGAGGACCCAACTCGACTTGTGACCTTGGCCTCCACAGAGCCTCCGCTGCTGTCTTTTAAAAATTTGGTTGAGCTTTACGTCCTTGAAGGGCTTCGGAAAATTCACGGAGTTCACACATCGCGGATTCGTACCGCAGTTAATTTTCTGTTAACGACAGAAAAATCTCGCCATCCTCTCGCGGACTATGACATTCGAACCGAAGGCAGAGACGTCGTATTTTACAAGCAAGGCAAGCCTCTGAACGCTTCGCTATGGGGACAGTATGAAATCGACGAAGTTGTCGGAAAATATTTGCGCCGTGTAGAGAGAGATCCGTACGGAGTGGCCTTGCGCATTTTTCCGTACACCCGAAGGGAACAGCTCGCCAACAAGGAACCGCCTTCGAGGACCGTGGAGATAAATCCAAATGTATGCTTTGGTCTGCCTGTTTTAGCCAGCTCAAGGATAACGACTGGATTCTTGGCCAGCCGATTCCGGGGCGGTGACTCAGTTCCTGCAATCGCAAGAAGCTATGGTCGACCCTTGGCAGAAATCACGGAAGCCATCGAGTGGGAACTCGGACGGTCAGTCAAGAAAAAGGCTGCCTAAACTAACCTTTTATCTTGATGAGAATTTGGACTGCCCAGAGGTCACCGGCGAATTACATCGTGCAGGCGTTAACTACCGAATCTATAAGCAAGACGTTTCCGCAAATTCTGGCGTTGCCGACGAGAAGTTCCTGCCAAAGGTTGGGAAGCATGGTTGGATACTTATCACTGCTGACTGGCATCAACGCTACCGTCCTAGAGAGATAGCCGATATTCGCCGTTACAGGGTTCGACATTTCAGCATGCCAGGAAATTTGGGTGCCGAAGCGATGGCAAAGTTACTTGTTACGTCCAAGAATGATATTAGAGCTTGTTGTAAGGACAATATTCCGCCGATCAGCGCTAGCATCCTCCGAAACGGAGGCGTCAAACTACTAATGGACTCGCGCGGTAATCTTCACGAGCGCGGAGAGGAAAAGATATACCACAAGGGCCGAATCACAACACGGGTTCCATACAAGCAATAGCCTAGGTGGGTTATCTCGACTCAAATTTGTGATTTTTGATTCGTTTGATGTAAGCGCAAAAAATTATTTGCACTTCCCTCATTCATCTGGTATAAACAATAAACCGAGAGCGTCAGTGTGGCTGGCTGGACGTTTTATGAAACTCTCGTCGCTCGTCCAGCATCTAATCAGAAACAGGGAAAACCTG
>JAJPHW010000045.1 GCA_021325035.1 Terriglobia bacterium | reverse complement strand
GATTCGCATCCTTCCGGCGGTACTTATGATCGTCCGATCGAAGAAGGCGGCGGAACGACTTCGACTTATCCGTTTGAAGACTGGCGTTACCGCTACATCGAGGGCATTGGTCAGGAAGTCATCATCGAGTTCGTGGACACGTGCATGTGTAACGAGTACCACATGACGATTGACCGCGGAGAGAAAGATGCGTTGGCGGAGTCTCCCAACGGCGGCGAAACTTTGTACGAGCAAATGGGTCTCACGAGCAAAGCATCCCGTTTGAATGGCGGGCTGGAAACTTTGGGATCTGGGCCAGGTACGGCCGCAAATGCCAGCAAAGAATTCGACCGGTTGGAGCAGTTCGCCAAACTCAGCAAGCCGCCCGATGTGAAGTTTAAAGACCTTGAAGAAGTTGTAAGAACCAAAATCACTTACAACCTTATGCCGTTCGATGTGCTTACTGACTTTGTTCGCGTGACGGGCGACACGGTTTTGGTTCCCGTGACGGTTCAAATGAAAAACCGCGACATCACATTTGTGAACAAAGACGGAATACAGCGCGGAACCGTCAACATTTTTGGGCGCGTTTCCACGCTGACCGGCAAAGTAGCGCAGACGTTTGAAGAAACCGTGGAGGCGGACATTCCAGCGGAGCTTCTTCCAAAGGCAGTGGAGAATTCACAGGTGTATTGGAAAGCGCTTCCGTTGCGCCCGGGACGCTATCGTCTCGACATCGTCGTGAAAGACGTAAACGGCGATCGCAAAGGAACCTGGACCCGAGGCATTGTTGTGCCTGAGTTTGCGGACGATAAGCTCTCAGCATCCTCGCTGATCATTGCGGACGACATGGAACCTGTGCCTTCAAAAAATGTTGGCACCGGCATGTTTGTGATTGGAGCGACAAAAGTTCGTCCGCGTGTGCCTCCAGCGGATGGCAAACCAGCCAGCTTCAAACGCGGGCAAAAACTGAATTTCTGGATGCAGGTTTATAACCTTGGCCTTGACGAAAAAACACACAAGTCGTCGGCTACGGTGGAGTATGATGTCGTGAACGTCACGACCAATAAATCTGTTATTCACACGGTGGAAAGTACAGATAAGATGGGGAATGTCGGCGACCAAGTGACCCTGCAAAAAACTCTCGCGGCCGCCAACCTTGATCCGGGAACTTATCGAATCCAGATCAAGGTGAGTGACAATATCTCCAAGCAGTCGCTGGATCCAACCGCGACGTTTGCGGTGGAATAGCGATCTCGCTACCAGTGGGCGGTGGGATGATGTTGCGCAAACTCGGGTTGTGGTTGCTGACGGCGCAATTGTTCGCCTTGCCGTTAGCGGCCGCAGACAACACGGGATCGATCACAGGGCAAGTGCGCAACGCCCAGGGTGTGCCTCAAATGGGAGCCGTGGTTGAGATCCTTGGCCCCAAACTCAGCGCTCTGCGCGTCTTTACCGATGAACACGGCTTCTATTCGATTTCCGGGCTCCTTCCCGGTTCCTACAATCTTCGAGTATCGGCGCCGGCGTTTCTGCCTGCCTTGCGTGAAAAAGTAGGATTGCACCCCGGCACGGGGACGGTCGTAAACGTTACGCTGAATTCTTTGTTTGAAGCCGTGCAATTGCCACCATTGCGCGGTTCCGACAGCAGTGATGATTGGAAGTGGGTGCTGCGTTCTGTTTCGAACCGGCCCATCCTACGTTTCCAGGATCCGGCACTGATGGCTTCGCACGAACGTACCTCTGCGTTCCACGCTGTAAGCGGAACTTTGTCGTTTCTTGCCGGTTCGCCGGCGTCAGGATTCGGCACGGGTTCAGACATGAGCACGGAATTCTCGGTCGAAAAACCTGTATTTTCTGATGGCACGGCGTTACTGAGCGGAAATATTGGCTATGGTTATGCATCACCGACGACCGTTTTGCGAGCCGGTTACAGCAAGGTCGGCAGCGATGGAACCGGGCCCAGTATTGCGGCGACGATACGGAATTTGGCCTCGCCGGATTTGGGGCTGCCTAATGCAGATTTTCAGTCCATCGCTTTGACTACGTCGGATGTGATGAAGCTGGGCGACGTTTTGGAGTTACGGTTTGGCAGCGAGTTGCAAACCATCCAATTCCTCGGACGAGTGAGTGCATTTCGTCCATTTGGTTCGGCGGACTTACATCTGTCGCCAGATACGGTTGTGACATATGCCTATGCGACTTCCGAACCGGACAGCTCCAGCGAAAAGGGATTTGACCGCGAGACGGCGGATTTAAGCGAATCCGGCCCGCGAATGAGCATTGCCGGCTACCAGTCCACGCTGGAGCGCGCTCACCATCATGAAGTAGCGATTACCCATCGCGAGGGAAAGAACACGATTCAAATGGCAGCATTTTTTGATCGGGTCTCGGATCCGGCTTTGACCGGAGTTGGTCTGTACTCGGCGGTGAGCGGAGAAGTGTTGCCGGATGTTTACTCAGGAACGTTCACTTATCGTGGACGGCAGCTTGATGCACAAGGCGTCCGAGTGGCGTGGGAACGGCAGCTTACCTCAAAGATCAGTTCGACTTTCGACTATGCCTATGGCGGAGCGTTGAATCTCGATAATCCGAATGCGACGATTGATTCGGTTCGCCAGTGGAGCTCGGTAAAGCAGCACCACGCGATTAGCGCGAAGCTGAAGGGAACGTTGCCGGGTTCGAAGACGGGATGGATTGCTTCTTACCGCTGGGTTGATGGGCCAACACTTACTCCCGTGGACATGTTTAATGCTTCGATTGGGCAAGCTGATCCCTATCTCAACTTGTTCTTCCGGCAGCCAATTCCGGGCACCGGTTTTCTGCCCAGCCATCTGGAAGCGATGATAGACCTGCGCAATCTGTTGGCGCAGGGTTATGTGCCCGTGATCGGGCAAGATGGGCATACGGTCTATCTGGTACAAGCTGCCAGAAGCGTAAGAGGCGGCGTGGCGTTTACCTTCTAAACTTCTTCGAAAACAATACTTACGTTAGTTACGTACCTCTTTTGGCTCCCATTAATATTTTGTATTTCCTTTCCTGCGTATAACGGCTAAACTTTTCGCCACGAGTAATTTGCGATGGCAACAACGCTCAAGTTCCACGGCAAAGTGTTGATGCACACCACTTTAAAGCGAATGGGAGACTTTATATGAGAGTGAGGACGATCCTCGCTTGTGCAACTTTGGCTTGCGTAATGCTGCTGGCTGGTTCGATGGCAGCACAGACCTTCCGCGGCACGATTCTGGGCAATGTGACCGACGCTTCGGGTGCTGTAATTCCCGGCGCCAGCGTAAAGGTCCATAACGTGAATACCGGCCAAGATCGCGTCACGGTGACGACCGCGGATGGAACTTATGCCGTGCCGGAATTGCCCGTTGGAACGTACAACGTCACCATTACGCAAAAAGGTTTCCAGACTTCCGTGATCAAGGCGGTGGCGGTGGATGTGGCCAGTGAGCGCCGCGTGGACTTTGCGCTCAAGCCCGGCCAGGTGAATGAGCAAGTGGAAGTATCCGGCGAAGTCCTGCCAACTATTGAGACGACCAACAATACGCTGGGTGGCGTGCTGACTCAGGAAACCGTGAAAGACCTGCCTATCAATGGGCGCGATTACACTAAGCTCATCTTCCTAAATCCAGGCGTGGCCGGATCCCCCGACCAAATTACGGACTCCCCGGGATCTTTCGGCGAGTTCAGCATGAATGGCGCGCGCGGCCGATCTAACAACTACCTGCTCGACGGTACCGATATGAACGACGGCTACCGTAACGATCCGGCGATCAATCAGGGCGGCGTGTTTGCGACGCCTTCAGCAATTTTGCCGATTGATGCTGTGTCAGATATGCGTGTGCTTTCGAACTTCGAACCGGAATATGGGCGGAATGCCGGCGCTGTGGTCAATATCGTTACCAAGAGCGGAACCAACGCTCTGCATGGTACGGCGTTTGAGTACTTCCGCAATGACGCGCTGGACGCGCGAAATTATTTTGATACGACCTCGGTGCCAAAAGCGCCATTCCACAATAATCAGTTTGGCGGGTCGGTTGGTGGTCCAATTGTGAAGGACAAAACGTTCTTCTTCTTAGACTACGAGGGACAGCGTGAGAGTGTCGGTGTTGTCTCTTTGGATTGTGTTCCAACCTTGGCTCAAATCAGTGCTGCTCAAGCTGCGATTACGGGAGCCGGGGGAGCCGTCAGTCCGATTGGGCAGGCCCTGGTTAATTTTTACCCCCATGACCCTAATCGTTATGTTTCTGGAATTACCTCCAACGATTCTGGTTGTTTTGACGCGAATGGAAATTTTGCGACGGATTACATCGCCAATGCGCCATCCCTCAACAACTTGAGCAGCGTCATCGCGAAGATTGACCACAATTTCAGCCAGAAGGACAACATCAGCGGCCGGTACTTCTTCGGCGACAGCACGCAGCAATTTCCTTTGGCCCTCAATGCGACAGGAGGTCAGTTGCCGGGTTATGACACGGTAACGCCGACGCGGGTGCAATTGGTTTCTATTTCGAATGTGACGGTGCTGTCTCCTACCAAGGTCAACGAACTGCGCTATGGCTGGAATCGATTTGCTGAAGGGTTCTTCCCGCAAGATCGGAGTTTCAACCCCGGCAGCATTGGTTTTTGCAATGTTCCGGTGACGTTTGGCACATGTAATTCTCAGGGCCTGCCGATCATCATCCTTGCTCCGAATGCCACAGGTGGCGCGGGTTTCTTCTCGCAATTGGGAGCGACTTCGGGCGATCCGCGCCAACGCGTAGATACCAACAGTCAGGTCATAGACAACATTTCTTGGAAATTAAACAAACACGACATTAAGTTTGGAGGAGATTTTCATCGGACGAGCGTCGAGCAGAGCTTCGACAAGTATTCTCGCGGCAGAATTCGTTTTAACACGCTGGAAGACTTGCTCCAGATGATCCCCCAGACCTCTGCGTTTGGTGCGTTTGACTACACCGGTTACACCCGACGCCACACTTACCAGAATGGCTTTGGATTCTACTTCCAAGATGCTTATCACCTTACGTCCCACTTGGTTTTCAACTATGGTTTGCGGTGGGATTATTACTCGGTCGTAGCAGAAAGGAACAATCTCTTTTCCGACTTCGTGCCCACTTCGGGGAGCGCAGGTACGTTGCAACAAGTGGGGAATGGCGGTTTGTCGGGCCTCTACAATCCGGACAAGAAAGATTTTTCGCCGCGCATCAGCGCGGTATGGGACGTGAACGGAAAGGGAACCACGGTGATTCGTGCCGGATGGGGACTTTTCTTCGATGCGTTTTCGCAGGATATGATGCTCGGTCACCTGCCCTATCCAACCTTCTATGCTCCCGGGCCAGCCTACAACAACATTGGCCCGAACCCTGTGCAGATGGCAAATATCAATCCAGCGGCGATTGACGCCAACGGAGTTTACATTCCCAACACGCCGTTCTATGGCACGCCCGGATGTTCGGTGGAATGCGATATCTTCTCATTCGACCGCAACATTAAGACGCCGTATATGGAAAACTACAACGTCAACGTACAGCACCAGTTTTCCAAGAGCGTTTCCCTGCAAGTGGGATACGTAGGATCGCAGGGACACCGGTTGTTCAGGTTCTACGACATCAACCAGCCATCGCAGGCGACTATCACGTCTTCGGATTTGGCGTGCCACTGCATCAACGACTTTACAGTGCCGCGTAATTATGGCTTCCCAAATGGGGCGGTTTACATTTTCCAGGAAAACTCGCTCGGATCGTCGAATTACAACTCATTGCAGACGAGCTTGCGTGTGGTTAATTATCACGGGTTCACCTCGACCGTGAACTATGTGTACTCAAAATCGCTGGACAACTCGAGCGACGGCGAAGACTTCGTTGTGAATGCTGCTCAGCCGCAAAACAGTACAGCTCCGCAGTTGGAATACGGCCCGTCGAACTTCAATATTCCGCACCGCTTTGTCTGGATCGCCAGCTATGCCTTTCCGAAGATGGCCGGTAGTATGCAGCGGCTTAAAAATGGCTGGGGTATTGATAGCGCGGCGACATTGCAGAGCGGGCAACCATTCACTCTTAACTACAACTATGAAGACGATTTCAGTGGTGGCGGGGACGGCTTCGACCGTCCTGATGTAGTTGGCCCGATCACTTATAACAAAGGCAATCCATCGCAATTTCTCAATCTTGGTTCTTTCGCAATGCCATGCACCTCGGGCGCAACTCTCGATACCTATAATGGCTTTGCGGATGATTGCGTTCCAGGCACGCGGCACTATGGCAATCTAGGTAGAAACTCGCTTTCGGGCCCAACTTTCAAGCAGTGGGACGTTGCGATTTACAAGGACACGGCGCTGACGGAGCGTGTGAATTTACAGCTACGGGCGGATTTCTTCAATATTTTGAACCACCCGAACTTTTCGAACCCGGTGTTGCCACTGTTTATTGCGGATCCGGCCTCCAATCCGATTTCGCCTTTGAAGGTCTATCCGGATGGCACACACGGCTGCGCTTGCGGTTTTGCTCCGCCAGTCAATGGGCGCGAAGTTGGAAACGGTTATTACCAAATCACTGCCACGGGCGACGTGGGTATTGGCAACCCGTTTTTGGGTGGCGGTGGCCCGCGTGGAATTCAGCTGGCAGCAAAGTTTACGTTCTAGGTGGATTGTAGTTATCGGCCCTCCTGCGAGAGCGGGAGGGCTTTTTGTTTGCGGCGAAATGAGCGACCGAAAAATTTCTACAGCAGATTCCTCGTCGCTCCGCTTCTCGGAATGACAATGGATGAAGAGAAAGGCTGGCGGACGAGGCGTCTGCCCCTGCGTGAAATCGCTTATCCGCCAAACATGGGATAGTGGCTAGCTGCGCCCATAAAGAACAGCAACGGAATGGACATAAACGCATTGGCGCGCGAGGCGAGAAATGCCATGCGGGCCATAGATTTGGCTTGCTCGGGCATGGGCTTGCCGGTGGCGGCGCTTTCTTTCGTCCATTGAATGATGCGTTTTTGCACACGCCAGATGATCCCCCAGACATTGAACATCATGATCCAGCCGAGTCCCCCGCCGATGCCGATAGAGAGCATGCGATTGCTCTCCCACCCGTGATGGTTCAGAGAGAGAAAAAGCCAGGATGCGGCAATGAGGATTATGGAATAAAAGACTGCGAGCACGGGGCCTTTATCGAGAGGTCCTTTGCCAATTTTCAGAGGCACATACATCAGGGCCCAGGAAATGGTCCAAATGCCGAAGAAGCTTGCCATGGCAATGCCGGAGTTGGCGTTGGCATTGCTTGCGTCCGAGGCGACGATTTGTCCCCAATAGATGATTCCGGCGAGCACAGTGACCACGGCGGCGATGCGAAACCAAAAGAGTGCACGCGGCATGAGCAGAGGCACAACTTTGTTCTTAGTGGGGCTGTCGAGTTCTTTCAGGAAAGGCCCATTGACTAGATTGAAGAAATATAGCAATCCCAGCC
Organism: Terriglobia bacterium; assembly: GCA_021325035.1. Classification (GTDB taxonomy): domain Bacteria; phylum Acidobacteriota; class Terriglobia; order Terriglobales; family Acidobacteriaceae; genus JAJPHW01. Next base: position 3,728 of record JAJPHW010000045.1, on the reverse strand, counting down.
AGGTAATACCGGCGAGGAAGTGAATCCAGCGCAGCAGCATCAGAAAATTGGTACTGGCATCGCCGGGAAAGTTGATCAAGGGGGAGACCGTCTGGTTTACAAGTGCGAAGAGTGCGGTAGGGGCGGACATTCTGGTTCCTCGGCACTAGTGTAACGAATTAATAGGGCGAATTAGTTGAAAAGAGGAGCGGGAGGCCGTATTGTACGAGTGTTGCCGGAGCACCTGCCTTTTCAGCCGGGGTAAGGAGTTAGTTCCGGCCTTCAAGTTTCTCCGCCTGTGTGGGCGTGAGGAGCGACGCGTTGGACGTATTGCCAACGTTGCGGCTGGGGAGACCCTGAGTGAGCGGTCTTCGTAAGGTAAGACAAGGAGATCGGCATGGAAAACAAGCCGGCGCAAAACATACAGGACACCTTCCTCAATACAGCTCGTAAAGAGCGCACAAACATCACCATCTATTTACTGAGCGGAGTGAAATTAACAGGACGCATCCGGTCGTTTGATAAGTATTCCGTCGTGCTGGAGACGGGGAATCAGGAGCAGCTGATTTTCAAACATGCGATTTCGACGATTGCGATGGGCAGGGGCTTGCATAGCCACGGCGAGCGTCCGGCAGGGTCTGCCGCTCCTTCTACAACGGTGACAGCAGCCGGGGCTACGGCGTCAGAAAGTTAAGGCAAATCTCTCATTGCGCGGGAAAGAGTCAAAACGCCCAAAGTCCGAAGTTAAAGATCGTATTGTGCGGGGAGCAGCGGACGACAAGGGCGTTCGGACGGGCCACGCCACAACGAGCGGGGTTCGAGAACGGGCATTTCTCGTTGGCTTGGACTATCGCGCGCGCAAAGGCGGGAAAAGTGTTGCCACCAGTCAGGCCCAAGCGGCACGGGATACGGCGAGCAGCACAAAAACAGCTTCGAAAGCGCCAGCAGTGCCGGAGTTCAGCGCGGAAGAATCACTGGCAGAATTGCGTACCCTGGCGACTAGCGCAGGCGCAGAGATTGCTGGAGAGTTTTTGCAGCGCCGCGACCGGCCTGATCCAGCGACTTTGATTGGGAGCGGAAAGCTGGAAGAAATTTCCGGCGCCGCAGCATCGGTATCGGCGGATCTTATTCTGTTCGACCACGATTTAACGGCATCGCAGCAGCGCAATATTGAGCGCATCGTCAACACGCGTGTAATCGACCGTACGCAACTCATTCTCGACATTTTTGCGAAATACGCGCGAACGCGTGAAGGCCAGTTGCAAGTTGAGCTGGCGCAACTGGAATATATGCTGCCGCGGCTCGGAGGGCGCGGTATCGAAATGTCGCAACTGGGAGGCGGCATCGGAACGCGTGGTCCGGGTGAAACGCAGCTCGAAACTGACCGGAGAAAAATCTACAGGCGAATCCGCCACGTCAAAGAGCAGATTGAGAATGTCCGGCGGATTCGCGCACAGCAGCGACAGCGGCGGGAATCAGTTCCAGTGGCGACGGTGGCTTTGGTGGGCTATACGAACGCGGGCAAGTCCACTTTGTTTAATGCCTTGACGAAGGCAGAAGTGCTTGAGTCGCCGCGGATGTTTGCCACGCTTGATCCGACAATACGGGGCGTTGAATTGCCGTCACGACGAACGGCGCTGTTATCCGATACGGTAGGATTTATCCGCAATTTGCCCCACACGCTGGTGACGGCATTTCGGGCGACACTCGAAGAAGTACAGAAAGCGGCGTTGATTTTGCATGTTTCGGATGCGAGCAACCCTCTTTCGGCGGAGCAGGATGCACAGGTGGAAAAAGTCCTGAAAGAACTGGAAGCTGACAAGAAACCGCGTTTGCGGGTGATGAACAAGATTGATTTATTGCCGCCGACCCAAAGGGAATCACTGAAAGACGATGCCGAAACTGTGCACGTTTCTGCGGCGAAAAATATTGGAATCGGCACGTTGCTCGAGCGAATTGATGAAATGCTTTCAGAAGACGCCGTCAGACGAGTCAAGTTGCGCATTCCGCAGAGCGAGGGAAGAATTCTAGCATTGCTGGAGGCGAAATCGCGAATTTTTTCGCGCAGATATCTTGACGGCGCGGTGATGTTGGAAGTGGAAGCTCCAGAATCCGTGGTGCGGAGGGTTCAAGAATGGTCTGTGAAGTAAATGGCTGGCATTTAAATGGGCCGGCAACCAAGAAGCGGTGACATTCCTTGGCTAACGGCCCATTCGATCCGGATTGGATCGGAGGTGATATCTTTATGCTAGTCTCATGCGACCAGAAGTCAAGACTTGTTTGGCAGGAAATCGGCCAATCCTATGGGCGCCATCAGTATGGAGGGTTTTGTCCAAATTCGCGGTTTGACGAAGCCTAATTCAGATGTATAATTATTAGTTTCCTAGACACCCTCATAGCGCGCGGGGCACCAACAAGCAAAATCTTATGGATCAGATACTCAAACAACTGGGCGAATTACTGCTTGGATCCATCCCCACAATTATTTTTATTGTTGTGCTCTATTTTGCTTATCTCCTGCTGGTGCACAAGCCCTTGAGCCGCGTTCTGGCAGAGCGGCGCAGCAAAACGCAAGGCGCAATTGAAAAGGCACAGGCAGATGTGGCAGCTGCCGAAGCCAAGACGGCCGAGTACGAGCAACGATTGAGGGAGGCGCGAGCGGCCATGTTCCAGCGACAAGAGGCGCGGCGACAACAGGCGCTCGAAGTGCGCACGCAGGCTGTCGCGGAAGCGCGCGCCAAGGCTCAAGCCCGCGTGAAGCAGGCGCGGACTGAAATCGAGCAGGATAAAAAAGTGGCACAGAATGTGCTGCAAGGGGAAAGTGCGCGGCTTGCCTCTGAAATTATCCGGATTGTGCTGCAACCAGCCAGCGCAGGTGGCAGCCGATGAAGAAGATCGTTTTATTGCTGGCGTTGGCTTTCTGCATGACGAGCGGCATTTCAGTGTTTGGACACTCTCAGGATGCAGGCGCCTCTGCGCAATCACCGGCACCAGCTCAAACATCCGCAGCGGACTCCGCTCCGAAATCGCCGCACAGCCTGGCAGGGCAGTTGGCGAAGGAATCGCGGGAAGCGGCAGGAGAAGAAGACGATACGGCGCAGTTTAAGCGGTCTCCGTCGGTGCGGTTCGTGGCGCGCGTAACCGGCTTGGATACGGAGCGTGCCTATCAAGTTTGCGTTCTTTTAAATTTTGTCATCATAGCGTTGGCGGTTTTCTGGCTTTCCCGAAAGAACTTGCCGGGGGTGTTCCGCAATCGCACAGCGATGATTCAAAAGGCCATGGAAGAGGCGCGGCAGGCGAGCGCAGACGCAAACCGGCGGCTAGGCGAAGTGGAAGCTAGGCTTTCGAAGCTTGGCGCAGAGATCGCTGCGATGAGCGCAGCAGGAGAGAAGGAAGCGGCTGGGGAGGAAGAACGAATTAAAGCTGCTGCCGAAGAGGATGCAAAGCGAATCGTTGCGACGGCGGAACATGAAATCGATGCGGCTGCCAAAACAGCGCGTAGAGAGTTGACAGCCTTCGCCGCTGACCTTGCGATTTCGCTAGCCAAAAAACAGATTCACGTGGACGATCATTCCGACCAAGCTTTGGTAGGTAGTTTTGCGCAGCAGCTTTCGGATAGTGGTGACTCGCGAAAGGACCAACGATAAATTATGGCCTCCGTCGCGAATACATACGCCCGGGCATTTGCCGAGGCAGTCCTGGATGGCAAGCTTGATCCTGAAAAGACGCTGGCGGAAGTGAATACTATC
>JAJPHW010000086.1 GCA_021325035.1 Terriglobia bacterium | reverse complement strand
ATCATCAGCGAAGCTTCGCCGCCGGAGCTCGAGTAATTTGCCATCATGACTTCCGCCCCGGTGTTAAAACCGACCAATTCCGCGGAAATCGGTGATCCAACTGTTTGAAGAGTTGCAGGGCCCAAAATGTACTTGGCGGAATTCTCCACTCGCGATTGTTGCGGTAAATCTGAGGGAAGGCTCGGTAAATTAGCGGCATTTCCCACCGGCAAGGGGATGTCGAAAGCCAGTTCTCTAAGTTCCGCTGCTGACATCGCCGTCAACGGTTGAAAAACAGCATCAATCAGGACATTACCCCGGAAAAATAAAACCCGGTTATTCAGCGAAGCAGCCCGGTCACCGATTTTTTCGTCGAGCATGGGCCGGGTGCGGTAGAAAGTAAACGCGCCGTAAGCCCCGCTGGCGTCTGCAAAGCGGGCTGCACGGATAGTTAGCTTCTCAGTGCCATTCCGTGTGTAAGTTGCTCCTGCATAGTCGCTGAAGCCGTACTCCTTGAGTACAGGAGCATTGGCCGCATCGGCAGTTGCTGGATCCGCGCTCTTTTGCACAGCAGGTGTCTGCCAGCCTCCAAATTGAGTAGGCAACAAGGCGGGGAGGGGCGCTGGCTTAGTAGGACTCTCTGGCCATGCACACAGAGTCGCTATCCACAAAACGAAAATCACGCGGAACGTCGTCATTCGGATAGACGCAAAACGGTCTCTTGTTTAGAGTACAGGCCGCGTCGGAAAGTTTCCAGAGATGGCGGCAAGTGGGTGTAAAATCAACACCGCTTCATTTCGAGTGAACGAAAGAACGACGACGCACTGCATTTTGGAGCTTTCCAATGGAAGAACGGATACGCACTCTCCAACATCAGGGCAAGCAAATTTTGCTCATTGACTTCAGCGGCTGCCAATCCGCTGAGATTATTTCCCTACTCGCGGACGTGCAAGAGCAGGTTGCCGGAAATGCACAAAACTCCGTGCTCACCCTGGCCGATTTTACCGGCGCCCATGTCGATAAAAATGTGGCGACGCGCATCAAGGAAGTGCTTGTCTTCGATCGGCCCTACGTGCGGCGGTCGGCGTGGGTAGGAAAAGAAAGCCTTCCTCATGTTTTTCTGGACAACTTTAAGACTTTTTCGCAGCGCGAACTTCCCATTTTCAGCACGAGACAGGAAGCGCTGGACTGGTTAATCAAAGATTAGATAAGTTGCTTCAATCCCGCTTTAATTTGCGCAATCTTTTCGCGGCTTCATCCAGGGTTTCATCTTTTTTGCAGAAGGCAAATCGCAGCTGTTGTGCCCCATCTTTCGGATTGCGGTAGAAACTTGAGCCCGGCACAGCCGCCACACCAATTTCCTGCACCAGGAATCTTGCGAACTCTAAATCATTGGCATACCCAAATGTGCTGATGTCCGTCATCACATAATAGGCTCCGCGCGGCCGGAAGCAACGAAATCCCGCTTCGGTTAGCGCTGGCATCAGGCGATCGCGGCGTGCGCGATAACCGGCAGCGAGGGATTGGTAATAGCTATCTGGCAATCCCAAAGCTACGGCGCCTGCCTCCTGTAGTGGAGCAGGAGCGCCGACGGTGAGAAAGTCGTGCACTTTCCGGATCGCATTGGTAATGGCAGGAGGCGCGATGGTCCAGCCAACGCGCCATCCGGTTACGCTATAGGTCTTTGAAAGGCCATTGATAGTAACCGTCCGATCTTTCATGCCCTCGAGCCCGGCCAGAGCAATGTGCTCGGTATTGTCATAAAGAATGTGTTCGTAGATTTCGTCGGTAATCGCCAGCACATCGTGCTCTACACACAAATCACGAATTAATTCGAGTTCGGCGCGAGTAAATACTTTGCCAGTGGGATTATTCGGCGTGTTTACGATGACGGCTTTTGTCTGCGCGTGGAAAGCGGCACGCAATTCGGTTTCATCGAAGGTCCATTCTCCATCTTTTTCGCTTGGCGGGCGCAGTTTTACGAATACAGGTTTCGCGCCAGATAAAATGGAATCGGGCCCGTAATTCTCATAGTACGGCTCAAAGATCACCACCTCATCACCCACATTGCACACAGCCATGAGCGTGGAAATCATGGCCTCTGTCGAACCACAACAAACCGTAATCTGCCGCTCAGGATCTACTTCAATTCCTTGCCATTTCTGGGTTTGGCGGGCAATGGCATTGCGCAGATTTTTCGTACCCCAGGTAATCGCATATTGATTGAAATCTGCGGCGATGGCTTCCTGGGCGGCTTTCTTGATCTCCACGGGCGCTGCAAAATCGGGAAAGCCCTGCGAAAGATTGACAGCGCCGTGCAGTAGCGCTTGCCGGGTCATGTCACGTATGACGGACTCGGTGAAGAAAGAAACTTTGTCGCTGAGAAATACTTTGTTTTGAACGCTGGTTTCGGACATTGTCCGCTCAGACTAGCACATTCAAGACAAAGTTCTGCTTGCGGGATGTCAGCCAATGAGTGGCCGGCATCCCACGAAGCACGAGGAACTTACCAATGCTTACGCGCTGGCAAATTGGTTCTTATTCTGATAGCAATCGCGACAGAATACCGGGCGCCCCTGCGTTGGCTTAAAAGGCACGGTCGTTTCTTTGCCGCATTGCGAACAAGTTGCCTGTGTTTCGATCTTGGCAGTGCTGCGGTTAAAGTTACGCGCCCGCGCGGGCGCAGGAGGCAGGGTGGCGAGATGTCTAGCCTTGCAGGGCCGGCACCTTTTCGGTGGGTTGTTGAACTTTTTTTCCTGGAAGAAGATTTGCTCGCCGACGGTGAAAACAAAGTCCGTACCGCAGTCTACGCAGCTTAAAACAATGTCCTGCAATTCCATTGAGGAGGCTCCTTTGCCCGTTCCGGACACGCTGCGCCGGGGGCAAACAGACCCGCCGAAACGCAAGCGCGCTCCGTCGAAATCCCCCTCAATGTGTATGAGTTAAGTTGCTGGTTTTGGGATGAACCCACCAGTCTGTCGTTAAGGTCTTGGCCGCGCTGGGGAAAGCGCGGCCACTTAAAAACTAGTCTTGTTCCTTGCGGGCCTTTTTACGGCTTCGCTTTCGGGCCAGTGCGGCTTTCACGCGCTTCTTCTCGCCCGGTTTCAAATAGAAAGAGTGTCGCTTGACTTCTTTAATGATATCTTCCTGCTGCACTTTTCGCTTGAAACGGCGGAGTGCGTTTTCCAGCGACTCGCCTTCCTGCAATCGGATTTCTGCCAACGAACAAACACCCCCAAACTGTCCTGTATAAGACTGTATAAGTTTTACAAGGTTTATGCGGCAAGTCAAGAGACTATCAGTACACCAGTTTTACGCCGAACTGAATCTGCCGCGGCGCGAACGCATTGGTGGCTTTGATGGGGTTCGAGGGGATCTGGAAGTGCCCCGGATAGTACGTTAACCCAAGTTGTGTCAGTGTTTTAACAAATGACGTGGATGTAGTTTGCAACCCGCCGTCGGTGATCTCAACTCTCTGGTTGTCCCGGTTGAGTGCGTTAAACGCTTCCGCCAAAACCTCCAGCTTTAGGTGGTCGCCCAATAGAAACATGCGGGCCACGCGCGCGTCGGTGGTGGCATAGTCGGGGCCGAGAAATGAATTGCGGCTCGCCCCTGGCAGACGGTCGTTAGTGCCGTTGCCATCCTGATTGGGATCGCCGGTAACCGATACATTCACGGGCCTTCCGGAGCCGATGGTGACCACGCCAGAATATTTCCAATCATCGAATAATGCAGAAAGGAATGAATTGCCGCGGCCGAAAGGATTCGGTTCGGCGATCCACGAAAACACAAAACGTTGTCGCTGATCAGTGACGCTATTGCCGCGTTCCGCATTCGGCGCGTAGGAATTCTGCACAGCGGCTGGTTCGCCCGCGACCAGAGCGTCCTGGCCATCGTCAATCGCATGCGCGTAAGTGTAAGCAAGACGAAAATAGAGACCATTTGTCATCTGGCGATGAATGGATAGAGTTGCGCCGTGATAAACGCTGGACGCTGCGCTTTCAAAAACGTCAATGGAGCCGAGCTGCGGAATCGGCCGTCCCAGCGGATTGATGCACGGCGGATAAGGGCAGGTGAACGATGTCGTGAGCTGCCAGGTTGAAAATGAAGGAACCGTGTAGTAACTCCCAAGAAAGTTGATGCCAGCGCTGTCATAGACCGGGTAGGCAACATCCACCGGGGGTGGCAGGTTCACATCGCGCGCTCGAATCAAATCAACTCCATGCACATACATATAGGACACTCCGACGGCCGTCCGGTGCGCGATTTCGCGTTCGAGGCCAAGACTGGCCTGTTCCACATGGGGTGTCTTGAAGTTTGGCGAAAACGAGGCCACGTCTGCTTCGGTAAATTGTGCAAGGTTTGAGGGTACGTTGCATGAAACCGCTGTCGGCGAGCAATTGACGAGGGAATACGGGTAATGCGGAAAAACCTGATTGTCGTAGAAGTTCGAATGGTTGAGAAATAAGGTTGTTCCGGTAAGCCCATTGTTATCGGCGATTGCGGATTGGTAAATTTGGGGAATCCGCGTGTAGAACAGACCATATCCTCCGCGCACCACCAAAGGGCGATCTTGCCCGACCGAATAGGCAAATCCGATGCGCGGGGCAAAATCATAAGGGTTGAACGGCATCCGTCCAGAGCCAAGCCATAGAGGATTCTGCACGAAGCTTTTCGTCGAATAGGTCTGCAAGTCGTAACGGGTTCCGAGGCTCAGTGCCAGGTGATTGCTGACGCGAACGGTATCCTGGAAAAATGCCGAATATTCGTTGCCATCGGGATGTGACGCGGCATTGCCAAAATCCTGCTCGTAATATTTAGGGACTTCATGCGCATAAGCGCGCAGTGGTGTCAGTTCAAGCCCAGCCTCCTGTGGCGCAAAAGTCAGCGGATCAACTTTAATGGGATCAAAAATGTATTCGCCGCTCGTGCCACGCGGGAAAAAGTTGTAAATCCAGGTGAAGAGCACATCGCCGCCAAACTTGAATGAATGGCGAGCTTTTTCAAGGCTCATGGTTTCCGCCAGATGAAAACGGTGTTCACGAGTCTGCCGCGGCAATATGGTTGAGCCACCGAACCCATCCACTTCATCGGTAATGCGGGTCAAGGGTAGGGAAGAGTTGCTGGAGGACTGTTCCAGATCGTGAGTGAATTGCGCTCTGAGGTGGCTGACAAGGTGCAGTGACAGTCCGCTGGTTAAAGTCAGGGAACCGGTTTCCGTCGCGACACTTTCAGTGCCATTTTCGCTTTCAGCAAAGGTAGTGATTGGACTGCCAGGATCGAAGAATACATTGTTCGATCCATAAAATCGCGAAGTGTTCACTCTCGCTGACAGTGTGTTGCGGGCAGACAACATGAAATCTACTTTGGCAAAGCCTGCGTTGCCGAGAAGCTTGGCGGGGAAGGGGCCTGCGAGCGCATCAAGCTTTGCCGCAGTGGCGAAAACTAACGCGGCATCGCTTTGCTCATAGTCTCCTCCGCCATTGGGCCCAGGAGCCGTAGGAACAATCGTCTGCGTTCCGTTTAGAAACTGCATGACTGTAGGGACATGAAAAATGTGCTGATCGAATCCGGCAAAGAAAAACGCCCGGTTATGTTTGATGGGGCCGCCAAACGTAAAGCCGAATTGTTGCTGCTGATCGTGCGGTTTGTATGTCATGAAAGGATGCGTCGCTGAGAACAAGCTATCGCGGATGAAATAAAAATCCGTGCCATGAAACTGATTCGAGCCGGATTTGGTAACGACGTTTATCACTGCTCCCCCGGAACGCCCCAACTCTGCGCCATAGGTGTTGGATGACACGCGGAATTCCTGGACGACTTCATTGGAAAATTGATAAGGCGCGCGGTAACGCCCTGTAGCTTGGGCAAAAAATGCGTTGTTATTATCACCGCCGTCCACGAGAAAGCTGGTTTGGAAGCCGCGAATCCCTCCGAAGGCGAGGTCGCCATTTGAGCCAGAAGTCAAACTACGGGGATCTTGTGTCACGCCGGGTGTGAGCAATGCAAGATCGGAAAAGCGCCGGCCATTAAGAGGCAAACCTGTAATCGAATGTTCCTCGATCACCGACGAAACGGACGCGGGCTCGGTTTCCACCAAAGGAGGTTCGCCAGTGACCGTAATGCTTTCTTTCGCCCCCGCGACGAGAAGCTTGAATTCGACCTCCAGGATTCCGCCAACCAGAATGTGGACCTTCGGCGTCAGCTGCGGCGACATTCCCGCGGCCACCGCTCGCGCGGTGTAATCACCCGGTGGAAGCAAATCGAAGGCAAAGCGGCCTTCTGTATCACTTACTGTGGAGTAGCGGAATGCAGTGGCGTCATTGACCAAAACTATAGACGCACCTGCGACTCGGCCACCGGAGGCATCGTTTACCGAGCCACGGATGGCTCCGCTCGATGAATCTTGAGCACGCGGCTGGATTGGTCCCAATAAAAATACAATCAGAACTGCTGCCCTGGCCATCGCTGCCGCACGAAATAGGAAATGCGGCAAAAGACCATCAGCGCCGAAGAAAACGCGGCAATCAGCGATGTCCGCCAAAGCACCCGGATTTGCCACAAAGAAAGATGCGCAATAGTCATAGCCTTCCACCCGAATGAACGAATTCGGAGTTTTTCCACTCACTTTCTGGATATATCAGTCGCCGTGTGTGAGGTCTGTGACGAACGAACATTCGCCTGAGGAAAACTTCGATTGTGAAGTAGTTGGTTCCTCTCATTTCGGTGCTAGACTACGCTGGTTATGGCTTCTGCCGTAGATACTCTTCTCCATAAGGGATACGGGGCCCGCAGAGAAGGCAAGCGTCTTGAAGCGAAGCGCTTATTCACTGAAGCTCTGGAACTTAGTCGAAAAGCCGAGGATCAAGACGCTACGGCTCAGGCTCTTACGGGCCTTGGAGGGATCGAGCGAGATTTAGGCAATAGCCATATCGCCCTGAAGTGTTACGAAGAGGCAGCTGAAATTTACCGGTTCCGCCAGAATGTCCTCCAGTTGGCCCACACCATTCGCCACCTCGGTGACATTCATTACGATGCCCACCATTTCGATCTGGCAGAACCGCAATTTCGCAAAGCGCTCGCTATCTATCGTGCCCATCCCGAAACGCCGCCACTCGATTTGGCCAATGCAATTCGTGGCTACGCTTTGCTCAAAGGCGATACGGGCGATATTCAGCAGGCACGAACACTATGGAAGGAAGCCGGCGATCTTTACAAACAAGTCAATGTGCTGGCTGGAGTGGAAGAGAGCCAGCGCCGATTGTCTGCGTTAGGACATCTATAGGGTCATCGAAGAGCATCTGTCTTTTTCTGCACTGCTTCTTCCACTCTTCTGAGGACTTCATCCTCCGACAGGGCCGTGGAATCCAGAATGAGAGCATCCACTGCGGGAACTAATGGCGAGGCTGCACGGGTGCGGTCGCGGAAATCGCGTTCTCTTATCTCAGTTGCTACCGACTGTGAGGTAATCCCCTTCAATTTTTGTTGTTCCAGCCGCCGCTGTTCGCGGACAACCGGATCAGCATCCAAGAAAATTTTTATATCTGCGTCGGGGAAGACCTTGGTGCCGATGTCGCGACCCTCCATCACGACTCCGCCTTTAATACCTAAAGCACGTTGATGCGAGACCATCCATTCACGGACTCTTGGATGAACTGAGACGCGCGAGGCTGCTTCGGTCACGTCTGCTTCGCGGACACGTTGAGTTACATCTACTTCGTCGAGCAAAACGCGATTGCCGTTGATTGTGGGCTCCAAATGGATTTTCGATTCGTCGGCTAGACCAGCCAAGGCAGGTTCGTCGTCAAATGAAATATCGTTTTCGATTGCTTTCAGCGCTAGTGCGCGGTACATCGCGCCACTTTCAAGATTGACATAGCCAAGTTTACGGGCGAGGCGCGCGGCAATGGTGCTTTTCCCGGCCCCGGCGGGGCCGTCAATCGCGATGATGAGTTTGCGTGTCGAGGGCCCTGTCAAGTCATTCATTTTACACGTTGGCCGCTGTGTTAGATTCTGAAATGAGCCATGAAATCCATAGCTGATTGGGCGCTGAACGTGGCGGAACAGCGCGGAGCGTCGTATGCCGATTTGCGTATCGTTGAAGACCGCAGCCGGTCGCTCTCCACGAAAAACGGAAAAGTAGGGGCGGCATCGCAGGCGGAGTCGCTCGGGATAGGCATCCGCGTCATTGCGAATGGAGCATGGGGATTTGCCGCAACTGACGATTTGAGCCGCGCCGGAGTGGAGGCAGCAGCTGCCCGAGCAGTGGAAATTGCGCGGGCATCGGCGCGCGTGAAAGAAGAAGATGTACGGCTGGCTCCGGAAAAGGCGGTAACTGCGGAATGGTTATCCGCTATCGAGAAAGATCCTTTTGCCACTTCCGTCGAGCAGAACATTGATCTGCTTTTGCGAGTGGATGCGGAGTTGCGCGCGGTTGTGGGAGTGACGCTGGCGGAAGCGAACATGAATTTCCGTCGCGAGGAGCAATGGTTTTATTCCTCGGTTGGTGCGGACATTCATCAGACGAAATACACGACCGGCGCGGGATATGCGGCCTACGCCTTTGAGGGCGGCGAGATTCAGAAACGATCCTATCCAAATTCGTTTGGCGGGCAGTGGCAAAATCGCGGCTATGAATTAATTGAAGAAATGAACCTGGTGGAGAACGCCAGGCGCGTAGGTGAAGAAGCGGTCGCCCTATTGAAAGCCGATCAGTGCCCCGAAGGGGTGTTCGATCTGATTTTGGATGGAACACAGTTGGGATTGCAGATCCATGAGTCGGTTGGACATCCGATTGAGCTGGACCGCGTACTGGGGATGGAAGCGAATTTCGCGGGAACGTCTTTTCTGACTTTGGACAAGCTGCGCAATCTTCGGTATGGCAGCGATCTGGTGAATGTCGTCGCAGATGCTCGCGCGGAACATGGGCCCGGTTTGGGGACCTTCGGGTTTGATGATGAGGGTGTTCCGGCGCAATGCGTTCCGATTATCACGAACGGCGAATTTACCGGATATTTGAGCTCGCGGGAGACGGCGCACACGATCGGCGAGACACGCTCCGGCGGAATGGTGCGCGCCGAAGGGTGGAACCGTCTGCCGATGATCCGGATGACGAATGTAAGTATTGTTCCCGGCGAAAAACGTTTAACCAGAGCTCAGTTAATTGCCGATACCGACCATGCCATCGAGATGGAGACGAACAAGTCGTGGTCCATTGACGACAAACGCTACAACTTTCAATTCAGCTGTGAGATGGGGTGGGAGATTAAAGGCGGCAAGCGCGTGCGGATGTTGAAGAATCCATCGTATTCGGGAATTACAACCGAATTTTGGAATGCAATGGATGCGATTTGCTCGCGCGATGAGTGGGTGCTATGGGGCACGCCCAATTGCGGCAAGGGCCAACCGCAACAAGTCATGGGTACCGGGCATGGGGCGAGTCCAGCGCGTTTTCGCAAAATCAAAATCGGGTCGGCATACAAGGGAAATTGATTGTTAACTCAAGAGCAGGCTGGAGAGATTTTTCGACGCATCCGCGAGTATTCGACTGCCGATGAGGTTGAGGTGATCTTCTACGGCGGCAAGAGCGCGCTGACGCGCTTTGCAAACAATGTCATTCACCAGAACGTGGCCGAAGAGAACTACGGTGTTTCCGTGAGGACAGTGTTTGATGGAAAGACAGCAAGAGCCACGACGAATCGCCTTGATGATGAGAGTTTGCAAAGAGTCGTGAGGTCGTCGGAGTCGCTGGCGAAGGTGCAACATCCTGATCCTGATTTATTGCCGGTCGCGGCGGCGGATGCTTGCGCTCCACAGGAATCGCGGAGCAGGTATTTTGATGCAACCGCTTCAATCACTCCCGAAGAGCGCGCCGATGCAGTGGGCAAGATTGTTCATCGAGCAAAGCAGCACAAGCTCATAACCGCAGGGATTTTCTCGACTTCGGAATCCATCGAAGGCATTTTCAATTCTAGCGGCCTTTCGCGCTGGCATCAGCAAACTTCTGCCGAGATTTCCATCACGATGCTGGGGACAGATTCGTCAGGATGGCAAAAAGCGAATTCGCCCGATGTAACGAAACTCGACGCTACCAAGCTTGGCGAGATTGCCGCAATTAAGGCGGAAAAATCAGCAAAGCCACAAGAAGTTCCACCGGGAAAATACATGGTGATTCTTGAGCCCGCCGCCGTGCTCGATATTGCTGGATTCATGTTCTGGGATTTTAGTGGACTGGCTGTCCTCGATCAGCGGTCATTTTTGAATGATCGTGTAGGAAAGAAATTATTTGGCGACAACATCAATATTTGGGACGACGCGAATCATCCCTTGCAATCGGGATCGCCTTTTGATGGAGAAGGCGTTCGACGGCAGAGAGTTCAACTGGTAAAGAATGGCGTGGTCGAGCGGTTGGTCTATGCGCGCGCGACCGCCGAAAAAATGCAGAAATCCGAGCATGCCGGCAAAGTCGGCCTCATTGAGGCGACAGGCCACGGATTTGCACTACCCAACGAAATGGGTGAAGCGCCGATGAACATAGTTTTTGAACCGGCCGAGCCGACACAAACGATTGAGCAGATGGTCGCTTCGACGGAACGCGGAATTTATGTCACAAGACTTTGGTACATCCGCGAGGTTGATCCTTATGAAAAAATTCTTACAGGCATGACGCGCGACGGAACGTTCTTAATCGAAGATGGCAGAATTCGTCATGGCCTGCGCAATTTCCGCTTCAATGAAAGCCTGCTTAAGATGCTTTCGAATGTCGAAGCCATGAGCGAACCGGTGCGGGCTAGCGGCGAAGAATCATTCGATATGGTTGCGCCGGCAATGAAGGTGAGGGATTTCAATTTCACCGAAGTCACGAAGTTCTGAATTAAAACCTTGCAACAACATTTCATCTTGTATAAGTTGGAACGTCTCAGTTCGCACATACAGTGAAAAATGATCAGTTTGACAAATAATGAGTTAGACGACATTGCGTCTTTAGCGGCGTTTATCGGAATTCTTTTATGGCTATTGTTGAGGCTCATGATGAAGTACCCCAAACGCATTCACATCCCGGACTACCAGCGTGGTGTTAAGTTTGTTGGCGGAGCCTACGCGGGAGTGACGATGCCCGGCAGTTACTTAACATTCGGAGACAAGGAACAAATTAACCTTATTGATATGAGGCCATATTTGGTCCTTGTCGAAAGGTTGACGTTTTTCGATGTATTGCACGCACCGTGCGTCGCGAGTTTCGGAGCCAAATTGAGAGTCCTTGATCCTTATATCGCAGCGACAAGATCAAAGGATCATTTAAATGACTCGATCGGCATAGTGCGAAACGCAGCCCTTTCGGTGTTGTCAAGAGCGCTGATCGTGGCTGGTCTCGATATGCGAGCCAGACTTTCGACGGATATAAAGCTCGCGGTGAATAAAGAGTTGCTTAGAGTTGGCATGGAGCTTTCAGAAATCGAAATTACTGAGCTGTGGACAGATGCTAAACCGCCAGCCACGTCAGTGGGGCAAACTGATTGATTGAAATCTCAGCGCTCGTGATTTGGGTATTTCTGCTGGGTAAAATTTCCGGTCTTTACCTCGGCAAATATACGTCGGTGACGTTGCTCGAGTACCAATCTGGAATTGTTTATCGCAATGGATATCCGGCTAGAAATGTTGGAGCGGGGCTGCACCGAATTTGGTCTGGCCGCGAGAAAATTTTTTTCGTAGATGCTCGGCCAATCTTTGTCAATCTTTCAAATCAAGTAGCGACTTTAAGTGATGGTTCTATCTTCGTTTATGACGTCAGGGGAAGTGCGCTTATCTCAGATGTGAAAAAAACATTGTATTCCGCGCAAAACTACAACCAGTTGCCGGCATTCATCATGGTTTGCGCAGCGCGTTCTGCATTAAATGGAATGACCAGTGATGAGATTAAAGTACTTAGAAATGGAATCACGAATGCGATGAACGAAGCCGTGCGAATAAAGTTGCGAGATGCTGGATTCGAACTTAGCACTTTTCAAGTAGCCAAGATATCAATCCGTCCGCCGATGAACTAAGACTCCACAGACAGAAAAAAGCCCCGTATCTCTGAATGCAAAAGATGCGGGGCAAGAAGTACGAAGCAATAAGCTAGTTGACTGTAATCGGTGTTCCTGTCGAAGGAATGCCGTTGGCGACAACATACAGCGTGCTGGCGCCGGTTTCGATTCCAGATGGAACAGCGAAGGAAGCGGTAACCGGCAGGCTGCCCGTGGCGATTCCCATCTGGCTGAAGTTGCTGGTGCGGGCAAAGAAGAAGTGCCCCGTGGCTTTGTTTCGAATGACCACCAGCGGATAGTTGGTGGCATTTTGAGCGTCGTCACCATATGCCGAGGCTGCGGATAGGCCGTTCAGCTGCGTGCCGGTCACAGTGTAGCTGTTGCCATGCGTGACTGTGCTCGGTACGGAAGTGACCACAGGCCGCCAGGCGCCTTTCGGGCTGCCTTTCGGGGTGTAAATCTCGACGTCAATCGAGCTGCCATCGGCTGCGGCATAAATCACCTGCCCGGTCGGCAGCGGCAACAAACGTCCCTGCCACGATTCTAACCGGCTTCCGCTGGCTGTGTTGGGCGCTTGTGTGAAACTGGTTCCATTGAATTCATAGAAGGTTCCGGTTCCATTGAAAACGCCCGGGCTGGTGTAAACGAGCACGTTGCCATCCGGCAACAGAGCGGCGGGGCCATCGGCCATGTCGTCTCCGTTGGGATAGCTGGGGCCGACTGTCCAGGTGCCAGTCGAAGTGTTGAAGATTGCAGTGCTGGTTGTTGCTCCAAATGCCACCACGTCACCATTGGGTAGCACCATGAGCGGGCCCATTTCCGGCACGATACCGAGTCCACCGCTGTTGGGTAGCTCGACGATCGTGCTGCCTGCACTGCTCCAGGCACCGGTTGTCGGATTGAAAGTTTCAGAATTGGTTCCATCTTCGCAGTCCACGGTCAACACCGATCCGTTGGGCAACAAAGCAAATCCTTCCTCTGAGAAACCGTCAGCTTTGCCTGTACCGACCGAGGTCCAGGTCAAATTGGTGGCGTTGAATTCCACTTGCAGCCGTGAAGGCTGGCCACCCTGGCCCATCATGAGCGTGCCATTGGGCAGAACTACGGCCGGAGAATCGCCGATCGTGCGCCATCCGCTGGGCGGGTTAACACTTGTCCATTTATTGGCAATCGGATCATAAATGGCGCCGAGGTTGGTTTCATCCTGCTGGAGGTTGTTGTATTCGCCGCCCTCAACCAGAACACGGCCGTCGGGCAGAATGGCTGAAGCGAAATAAAGGGGCGCGTAGCCCGAAGGCATCGAAGCCAACTGCGTCCATGTGCCGTTGATATAGCTCCCGGTGTTGGTTGGAGTAAGCTTCCACCAATTACCGCTGTTGTACTGGTGCATCATGACTGTTCCATCGGTGAGCAGCAGCGCCTGATCAGTTTGGAATGTTGGCTGGTTCTTGAGTTTGGTCCAGGTTCCAACCGCAACGGGTTCCTGGGCGATGGCAATGCCCGACATGACAAGTGCCACCACGGCAATCCCGAAATTTCGGAATAAGTTCTTCGTTGACATTTTCTAGGGTCTCCTTGGAAGACGAGGTCTCTCTGATTTTTCGCGAACGGGGCAATTGTTGCGATTCACCGCAGAGTTGGAGAGAAAAACGGCGGCAAACCCAAAAGCTCCTTGGCAGAGAATTATACGTTGGGTTTTTTCGGATGGGAACGAATAGTTAATAATTTGACAATTTGAATGGGAAGAAAACTTGCAGAAATAGTGCAAAAACTATGTACAGTCGTCGGACCGATTAGCGAATTACTGTACCGCTGTGAGTCAGTCGAATGGCAAAAAGCTGCTGTAATTGTTCCTGCCCCATATCGGTCAACCGTATCGCGCGACTCATTTTTCGGCGCGCAAGAATTTTCGTCAGGAACATCCAATCCAATAGCGCTGCTCCGAGGCTTCCGCCTAAATGCGGCACCCGATGGCTCCAATCCAGGCAGGCGTAAGCAAAACGGCGGCGTTTCCCACGCGCCGACTCCAGATCAATCCCTATTCCAGTCAGGAATTTCTCCCCGGACGAGGTAACAGAATATGCGTCGGCGTTCTCGCGCAGGTAATCTTTCTCGCAAAGTCGCAAAAGAAGCGTTACTCCCAATTCCCCAGCCAAGTGGTCATAACAAGTGCGTGCAAACACGAGTTCAGGCGCGCTGTGTTGCGCTGCACCATCCATACGCTTGGCATGGACCACAACCGCGAGTGACTCTACCGCAGCTGCCACCGATGGTTCAGCGAGGCGGTAAAACTTGTTGCGTCCCGCCGCGGTCACTTTTAAGAATCCCGCATCCAGCAACAAACGCAAATGATTGCTCGCGGTTTGCGGGGAAACATTGGCCAGCATCGCCAACTCGCTGGCGGGACGCGATTCGCCGCCAAGGAGACTCCACAACATGGCTGCGCGTGAGGAATCGCCAATTAAAGCCGCTGCTTTCGAGATACGAATTCCAGCATCCACACTTAAAGTTTACATGAACTATGGGTGTTGCAAAAACATAATGCACCAGCGTTTCTACTGAATTGGGGAAAGTAGTGCGTCAATATCAAACTGAGGCATTACCGAGGGTGCTCCTCGTTGACTTTCTCTACTTCCGCTCCTAACATGGCTGCGCAGCCACTACGCCGCCATGATAGGCCAAACTTTTTCTCACTATCGAGTGATTGAAAAACTGGGCGGCGGCGGCATGGGCGTCGTTTATCGCGCGGAAGACACGCGGCTGCACCGTTTCGTTGCTCTGAAGTTCCTTCCTGATGAAGTCACGCGCGATGCCCAGGCCCTTAGCCGCTTTGAGCGCGAGGCGCAGGCGGCGTCGGCTCTCAACCACCCCAACATCTGCACAATCTACGACATCGGCGAAGAAGACGGTCGGGCCTTCATTGTCATGGAGTATCTCGAAGGCAGGACGCTCAAACACATGATTGAGCACCGTCCGCTGGAGTTGGATCAGATGTTGACCATCGGGATTGACGTTGCGGATGCGCTCGATGCGGCGCACGCCAAGGGAATTGTGCATCGCGACATCAAACCGGCGAACATCTTTGTCACTTCGCGCGGGCATGCGAAGATTCTGGACTTTGGATTGGCGAAGGTTACAGCAGAAGTCTCATCCGCAAGCCCGTCGCAGGCGACGATTGGGGTGAGCGACCAGCATTTGACCCATCCCGGCTCGGCGCTGGGGACGGTCGCATACATGTCGCCGGAGCAGGTACGGGGCAAGCCGCTCGATGCGCGCACGGATTTATTTTCTTTCGGCATTGTTCTCTATGAAATGGCTACGGGCGAGATGCCGTTTCGCGGGGAAACTTCGGGCGTAATTTTCGACGGCATTATGAATCGCGCGCCGGTGGAACCGGTGCGTCTGAATCCAAATGTACCGGCGAAGCTGGAAGACATCATCAGCCGCGCGCTCGAAAAAGATAAAGACCTGCGCTACCAGCATGCCGCGGACATGAAAGCTGAATTGATGCGGCTGAAGCGCGACTCCGATTCGCGGCGCACAGCGGTCAGTTCGCGGTCGGGGTTTGAAGCAGCGCCCACGAGCGGGCCTTTCAGCGCGGCGCCGGGAGTCGTAGCGCAACCGATCAGTTCGGGCGGAGTAGCGGTGGCTTCTGGCTCGGGATCGGGGCAGGCGGCAAGTTCAGGGCAAGCAGCGGCAGTGGGGTCGGGGACGATTGTTGCGGCCAAAACTTCGCGGGTTCCGTTTCTTATTGGCGCGGCTGCGGTAGCGGTTCTAGCCATCGCAGGATTTTTCTACTGGCGCCATCGCGCGCCAACGCTGACCGAGAAAGACCAGATCATCCTTGCCGACTTTACGAATGAAACCGGCGATCCGGTATTCGATTCGACGTT
>JAJPHW010000230.1 GCA_021325035.1 Terriglobia bacterium | reverse complement strand
CCGTCAGCGCTGTTGCCGAAACTATAAAGCGTACTCAGCTTCCCGCTCGGTGCCAGCTTGAACACGATGCCAGTCTTGTTGGGTCCACCATATTCCGCAGTGCCATATAGATCGCCATTCCTGCCTTGTACCAACGGGCTATCCGGGTTGGCACCATTGATCGAGTGGAAATTTACGACGGTCGTAAGCGTCTGGGCTGATGCGAAGGAGCCTGTGAGTAACAACAGAATTGATGTAGAGAGATTGAGAATTACGTGCATACGCCCGTGATCCATAGGAGAGCCTCCGGGAAAGTAGATTAGGTCACGCGGCGCGGGGGACGTGCGCAGACGAGCAAATCATACATTCCTGAGGTGACGGTGTCTATGTGGATGCGGATCTAATATGCTACTCATTCTCGCCGTTTCTTACTGCCGGGGCGCGTAATAGCCTTGCCGGGCGCGGACTTGCAGGTCTTTCTTCAGGGCGGTTATTTGGATGGATCGATAGCGGCCATCCGGATCAAAATCTGCTGGATGGTAGGAAATTACGTACTGGCTGCGCAACTCGTCTTCAATGGCAGCAAAAGAATTCTTGATGTCTTTCATTTTAAAAGGAAAGAAAGCGCGTCCACCGGTCGCATCTGCGAGTTGCTGCAAGGCTTTGTCGCCTCTCAGCACAAGGCCGCTGTCATCGGTGGAGATGGCGTAAATCATCACTTCGGCGCGTTGCGCCATTTCGATGGCTTGTGCCCGAGTGACTTCGCTCTGATTGTCTTCTCCGTCGCTGACAACGATAATCGCGCGCCGCTCTGGACGGTCGCTCGTAGCCGTAATCAATTTGTCGCGGCAGGCTTTGTAGATCGCATCGTAGATTGCAGTACCGCCACCGTCGTGCAACCGCTCCACGCCGGTTTGCAAAAGCTTCACGTTGTCCGTAAAGTCTTGCGTGACTTGGCTCTTCGAGTTGAATCCCATTACAAAGGCGCGGTCGAAGTTTGGTCGTAGCGTGCGCTGCAGAAAGCTGACTGCGGCTTCCTGTTCAAATCCAAACCGGCCTTGCACCGATCCGCTGGTATCCACAAGCAAACCTAATTCAAGGGGCAAATCCGTATCGTGGCGAAAGCTCACTATCTCTTGTGGTGGCTTGTGATCGTCCAATACAACGAAATCGTTTTCATTCAAATTGCGGACAAATTTCCCATGACGGTCCGTAGCGGTGAAGAGCACGTGCACTTCATCCACACGTTTTTTGATGGTGAGAACAGTGTCGGGCTGGGAGTCATCGCCGAGCCCCGCAGTGCTGGCCACAGCTGTCCCCGGCTGCAAATAGCTGGATTGCGCTGAGGAAAACTCTCCCGCAAGGCAACCCAACAACAGCAGGATAAAAAATACCGGGCGCGTGTACTTCATTCCCAAAACATCCCCCATACTTCTTCTAACCCACTAAAAATCCGTAAGTTACTGATTTAGTTGCACGTCGTGGGCCGAAAGCGTACCAGTTTACGGTTTTCCGTTCTACGAATGTAGCTAACTCCCTTGGCTGCTCCAAGTTACAAAAGGAGCACGTCCGCTGTCCAAATGGACGTTTAATTTCAGCTAACATGGACTACCTGTATGCCTGCCAAATCCTCCGACCTTATCCGATGCTCCTGGCCCTCGAACGATCTTTCCATCCGCTATCACGATGAAGAATGGGGCACGCCTCTCCACGATGATCGCCGGCTATTTGAATTTCTGATTCTGGAGGGTGCGCAGGCCGGGCTCAGTTGGGACACAGTTTTAAAAAAGCGCGAAAATTACCGCGAAGCCTTTGACGACTTTGATGCCGCGCGCATTGCGCGCTACGACCGGCGCAAGATTGCATCACTACTTCGCAATCAGGGAATTATTCGCAATGAACTCAAAATTTGCTCGGCAATTCAAAATGCGAAGATTTTCTTGGAAATCTGCGATGAGTCTGGTTCCTTCGACCGCTATATCTGGCAATTTATCGGAGGCAAGCCTGTAATCCATTCACCTCGAACCAGCAAAGACGTCCCTGCAACTACCCCTCAATCGGATGCGATGAGCAAGGCCCTCAAAAAGCGTGGATTCAACTTCGTGGGATCTACGATTTGTTACGCCTTTATGCAAGCGACGGGCATGGTCAACGATCACCTGGTGACCTGTTTCCGTTACAAGCAACTTGGAAAATCCCGCTAATCCAGGCAGAATCGGCTTTTTATCAAGCGATTGAGGGCGCCTGTGGTGGATAAGAACCCGGTTTCATAACCCGCGATTGCTGGCCCCTAACGAATTTCTCCATCCCTTCTTCTCCCCTTAATTATCACCTTTATGTCTATTATTTTAATAGGCATTTAGATATAATTTGGTCGTGAATGGAGAGTAGGCCCATGTCATCATTCAAATCCAACCCGCAAAAATTTACTGTTGTTATTGTTGGTGGCGGCTTCTCGGGTTCCATTCTTGCCGCCCAGTTGTTGCGCCGCGCCCAATCGGCGATTTCCGTCGCGGTAATTGATCGTTCGCCGGTACCTGCCCGTGGTATTGCCTATTCCACCCGCGTGGAGGCGCATTTACTGAATGTGGCCGCCGGCAAAATGAGTGCTTTTCCCGACGATGCCGACCATTTCTTAAACTGGGCGAAATCCAATTACGACCCTGATGTTGAAGCAAGTACGTTTGTTCCGAGGCGTGTTTATGGCCAGTACATCGAGGCCGTCTTGCAGGATTCGCAGCGTTCCACTCTTAGCCGGTATCAGCGAATTCATGATGAAGCCACAGCAATTCAGCGCCCGGAAGATTCTGCGCAGATCCAGCTTGCCACCGGCAATCTAATCGTGGCCGACCAAGTCGTGCTTGCATTGGGAAATTTCCGTCCCAGCGACCCGAACCTGCCGGGAAGAACTGCCGAAAGCCGTCGTTATTTGCCCTTCGCATGGGACCAGTCTGCACTGGAAAGTGCCAAGCTCGATGGAGATGTATTGCTGGTCGGCTCCGGCCTGACTTGCGTGGATCAGGCCATTACATTGCGCTCGCGCGGCTTCAAAGGCGCCATCCATGTGATTTCGCGGCGAGGTCTTCTGCCCCGGCGCCACCGCACGGTGAAGCCGTGGCCTGTATTTTGGAATTCGCACGCGCCACGCACCACACGCGGTCTTCTCCATTTAGTTCGTCAGCAGGCGAAAAGCGCTCACCAGCAAGGTTCCGACTGGCGCGCGGTGGTTGACTCGCTGCGTCCTTTCACTGCGGAAATCTGGGCGTCGCTGCCGCTGGTAGAGAAGCGCCGTTTTCTACGTCATGTCCGCCCCTATTGGGAAGTCCACCGTCATCGTGTCGCGCCCGAAATCGGTGATTTTCTGGGTGGCGAAATCGCCGATCATGACATTCAGGCTCATGCGGGACGCATCATCGAGTACCGCGAAGAGGCTGAATACGTCGAGATCACTTATCATGACCGGCTGTCCGGCAAAGAGAGTAAATTGCGCGTCGGCTTGGTGGTGAATTGCACCGGCCCCGAGACGGACGCTCGGCGCCTCAATCACCCGCTGCTAAATCAACTTTTTAGCGAAGAATTAGCGCGTCCCGATGCTCTGTTTCTAGGGCTCGATGTCGCGCCCGACGGAGCATTGTATGATTCACTCGGCAATCCTTCAGATTTCCTTTACGCGGTAGGGCCGGCGCGCAAAGGTAGTTTGTGGGAGACGACTGCGGTTCCCGAAATTCGCGCTCAGGTCGCCAAGCTTGCTGCCCAATTGTTGGAAATTTCCCGGCGCTTGCCTGGTTTTGCGGTATCTACCGTTGATGCCAGCCTCGCACAATAAAGCCTTAACTTAGTGTCCTGCGCTGACGCCACCCCGTCCGACCGTTTTCTTCAGTGCAAATACCAGCGGGATGCATATCAGGCATACCAACGCCAGCCCACGGAAATCGTCCACATAAGACCAAAGGGCAGCCTGCCCATTGAGCGAGCGCTCAAGCAGCGCCTGGGCCTGATGCACGGCATCCGCGGGTGAAGCGCCACGCGAGTGCAGGTAGCTTTCTACCGCCATTAAGCGATTTTGCATATTGGGATTTGTATTGCTGAGGTGATGCGATAACTCGGTGCGATGCAACTGTTGGCGCCGGATCACGATCGTATTGACGACCGCAATGCCGATGCTTCCGCCAATGTTGCGCAATAAGTTGTAGAGTCCGCTGGCATTTCCGATTTGCTCATTAGGAATGCCGCCCATCGCAGTCGTAGATAGCGGCACAAAAATACACCCTGAGCCAAATCCGCTGATGATGATGGCCCACAGGAAGCTCCATTGCGAAATGGAAAGTGTTGCCTCGCCAAACCATAGGCTGGCTCCAGCAAATAGTGCGAAGCCGAAGAAAATTAGCCAGCGGTTGTCCATTTTGCTGGTCAATAATCCGATGACCGGCATAGCCAGAATGGCGCCAATGCCCCGCGGGCTTACCGCCCAACCTGCCGCCAGTGCGGTATAGCCCAGCAACTCCTGGTAAAAAAGCGGCAATAGGGTGACCAGGCCATAAATCACTGCCCCGAACATCGCGATGAGAATGCAGCCCAGCGTGAAGTTGCGGTAACGGAAGACGCGTAAATCCACGAGTGGTGAATTATGCCGCACTTCGCGAATGATGAATGCGACAAAGCTGACAATCAAAATGACCGTGGCATAGCGAATCCACGTAGCGCCGAACCAATCATCTTCCTGGCCTTTATCCAGAATGATTTGCAGGCAAGCCAGCCAAATTGCCAATAACCCAAGTCCGATCGTGTCGAGTTTCCCGGCCTTTGCATGCTTGATGTACGGCGGATCTTCGACGTAGCGCGTAATCATGAAAATGGCGAAGACCCCGACTGGAATATTGATATAAAACGCCCATCGCCAGCTATAAGTGTCGGTGAGCCAGCCGCCAAGTGTGGGTCCAAGAACGGGAGCGACCACCACGCCGAGTGCGAAGACTGCCATCGCAATACCGCGTTTTTCCGGGGGAAAAGTTTCCAGCAGAATGGATTGAGAAAGCGGCTGCAACGCACCGCCGCCAGCGCCTTGTACTGCACGCGCCAAAAGAATGATCGCGAGTGTCGTTGCCGCTCCGCACATGAACGAAGAGGCGGTAAAAATCACGATGCATGTAATCAGATATCGCTTACGCCCAAATTTGCGCGAGAACCAGCTGCTCGCCGGAAGAAAAATTGCATTGGCTACCAGATAGCTGGTGAGCACCCATGTAGCTTCATCATTACTGGCGGAAAGGCTACCAGCGATATAAGGCAACGCGACCGCAGCAATGGAAGTATCCAGCACTTCCATGAATGTGGCGAGCATGACGGAGATCGCAATCAGCCACGGATTGACCTGCGGGCGCGCCCTAGCTCCCGATTGTGCCGTCGGAATTGCCTGCGTTGCCATAGAACTTCATCTGATGCGGAATCATTAACGAACGAATCGCATCTTCGCATTTTCCCATTTCAGGAATGAGCCACTCATAATTTTTGACAAAACCTTGCTGCGTTCCTATCTGGATGAGAGACACTGTGAACTGGATTGTATCCGCATGCTCTCCACTCGCACCACGCAAAGAACGATTCGTATGCTTGACTGGCTGGCGAAGCATACGCTTCCTGAGCCGCAAGGCGCAAGCCATCAGCAAACGGGGCGCCGTGGGGAAGAAGATGCATATTTTTACCTGCGTAAGCTGGGTTATGTGATGGTCGCCCAGAACTTCCGCACTCCCTTGCACCGCGGTGAAATTGACTTGATCGGCTGGGACAGAGGCAAAAACAAAAAAAACGACAAAAACGACAAAAACGAAGATGTGCTGTGCTTTATCGAAGTCAAAACCCGCACCACGCGCGATGTAAAGCCAGCTGAGGCGGCCGTAGATCGGGACAAACAACGCGCGCTCGTGCGGGTGGCCAAAACCTATATGCGCCATATGGGCGGAGACGCGACGATTCATGTTTCCGGTGCAGAGAAGAAGCGTACAGACAATTCTTTTCCTCCATTCCGCTTTGACGTAATCAGCGTGTACTATGACCAACCGTGCGGCGCGCCACAGTTTGAGTTATTCCGCAATGCCTTCCCAGTGGCGTAAAATATCTGTTAGTTTTCTGGTATTGAAAGGATTTAGTCTTTGCCTGAGCTGCGAAAAGATCCCATTGTCGGCCGCTGGGTGATTATTTCCACTGACCGAGCCAAACGCCCTACCGATTTTTCTCTCGAAAATAACGGCATGAAAGGCGGATTTTGCCCTTTTTGCTACGGGAACGAGCACAAAACGCCGCCTGAGATCCAGGCCTACCGGCCAAATCCCAACGGAGGCCCGCCGCCGCAGCGGGATACGCCGGGTTGGACCGTACGCGTGGTGCCGAACAAATTTCCCGCTTTAGGCATTGAGGGTAACTTGAGCCGGCAAGCCGATGGCATGTTCGACAAAATGAATGGGATCGGGGCGCACGAGGTGATTATTGAGACGCCTGACCATAACGCCAGCCTGGCCACGCTTCCACCCAAGCGCATTGAAGATGTGCTGTGGACCTTCCGGGACCGCATTCTTGACCTCAAAAAAGATCGCCGCTTCAAGTACATTCTCATTTTTAAGAACCATGGCGAATCCGCGGGAGCTTCGCTCGAACACGCGCACTGCCAGTTGATTGCGCTGCCCATTATTCCCATCTACGTGGCGGAAGAAATTGAAGGCGCAAAGCAGTACTTTATTTACAAAGAACGTTGCGTCTTTTGCGACATCATCCGGCAGGAAATTGAAGGCGGCACTCGCGTTGTCGCCGAGAACGACGATTTCGTCACGCTTGCGCCCTATGCCCCGCGTTTTCCCTTCGAAACTTGGATTCTGCCCAAGCAGCACGAGTCATCCTTTGAGAATTCCTCGTCACACATGTTTGAGAATTTGGCCAAAGCCATTAAGACCTTACTGACGAAGGCCGACCGCGTGCTCGACAATGCGCCTTACAATCTGGTGATTCACAGCTCGCCGGTGCAAGACCCGACCAACGATCACTATCACTGGCATATTGAATTCATGCCAAAACTGACCAAGACAGCCGGGTTCGAATGGGGAACTGGCTTCTATATCAATCCCACGCCGCCGGAAGAAGCGGCAAAATTCCTGCGTGAGGCAACGATCGAAGAACCCGTGGAAGTCGGATAGCTGGCTGCGCGAGCAAAAAATAAAGGGGCCATTTGGCCCCTTTTTTGTTGGATGCGAATATCCGTTACGAACTCATCGTGCCTTGTGGTTGCGGCGGAGGAGTTGCAGCAGCCGCAGTCGCGGCAGCAGCTTCGTTCAGAATGCGGTGATGGATGGTAAAGAGCGCCAATTCCAGCCGGTCTGACACGCCGATCTTGTCATAGACGTTCCGCAGATAATTCTTGATCACCTGCTCGGTTGTGCCCAGCTGCGTGGCAATCTCTTTATTCTTGTAGCCCTGCACAATCAGCGCGACGATGCGCAGTTCCTTCGCAGTCAGGCGATCGCGCACGCGCAATCCGACCATATCGTTTTCGGTGAGTTCGCTGGGCACGGCAATGTCCTGTACCCAGGTGTCCCCGCGGGCAACTTTGCGGACGCAGTCCACCAGCGCCGGGCTGGTTACATTACGGTAAACAACCGCATGTGCTCCCGCTCCCATGTAGCGCTGCGCGCTTTCGCCGGTGTCGGCAAGAACAATCACGCGAGTTTTGACTTTGGCGGCGCTTTGTAGAATGCCGTTAAAATCCCCGTGAAAACCGCCCGCCACAACCAAAACCGCGGCACGGAACTTGTCGAGCGCCATGAACATCTGCTCCGGCGTTTGCGCCTGGGCGACGATGCGCATTTCGTCTTCCACCGCCAGAACCTTGGCGATACCTGCGCGAAAAATAGCCTGATTGTCGGCCAAAATGAGTTTCAGCATAGTGTCAGCCTCGATTACGACTTACGTACGAAATCATAAGAGTCAATGACGCAGGCAACTCCCTGTGCATCACTGCCGGAGCCTTCAGGTGCGTCTTTGCGCACCACCCTTCCACGGCACTGCACAAGAACGTTTTCTGTGGCCCCGGTGACTTCCGGCGGAAGCACAATTTCAAACTCCACCGCGGAGCCAATTTCGAGCGCGGCATCAGCTTTGATGTAAACGCCTGCGGCGCTTAGGTTTCCTGTGATCCCGCTGTGTTCGCCGCTCTCGTCAGCCTGATGAATCTTAATCGGTAGTTCCAGTGGGAAGCGTTTTCCCGTCCGTGCTTCGGACACATGACCTCCTCGAGACTGGCCGTTCTTGCCTGCTGTAGCCAGCGCCATAACCCGCATCTCCTCGAACAAACGTAGATATGCGTACCCCGAACTTATATCACGGATTACCCCCCTCTTAAAGCGTGGAAGCCGATATGACAAGAGTAGGAAGCTAGATTCCCCCTCCTTTTGGGTAGGGCCAAAAGGGGCATGGGGCGAGGTGTTTGGTTGTGCATGCTTCCTGATTTCTTGTATCCATTGCCCTGTAAATTGCTGAACAAGCATGCTTTCCGTGGCTTGTTGCCCACTTTGTGAGGGTTTCTAATTCCTTAATTGCTCCTGGGCGCCACGCAATATATAGCGCAAATGAAGGGGCGGCAAAGCGCTAAAGAGAGTAGCTTAGTTTTTCGTTATTCGGCGTTAAGATGAAGTCATGCAAAGTTGCAAATTTGCCGTCCGATTTTTGCCGCTATTGTTGTTTGCAGCCTTTACCTCGCAAGCACAAACCTGCTTGACATCCGGCGATATGGACGAAGCCACGCGGTCAGCCCTGGTCAGCGCGGCCCAGCACGATTTCGACCTGCTGGCTCACGGCGATTCGGCTTCTTTGAAGCAGGCGTCCTCGGCTTCGCTCGCCTCCGATTTTTCAGGCATCGAATCCGTCGTGCAGGAAAATCACGCGAACCTGTCACAAATCCAGGCTTCCCCGCGTCCGCCATTTCTTTTGAAAACCGATACAACCAGCGCGAACGGGGAATTTTTATGCGGTGTGTTCGGGGCGCGCGGACAAACCGCCGACAGCGCGGAATTCGTCATCCCCAATCTGCCTGCTGGAAGTTATGGCATCATCATGCTCGACGCCGCAGCCAAAACTCCCGTGGTGGTTACATTAATTTTGTTGCAACAAAATTCCGCCTGGAAGCTTGCCGGCCTCTATGTGAAAAATACGCAGGTCGCCGGGCACGATGCTAAATGGTTCGCCGACAAAGCGCGTGAATTTGTCTCCAAGGGCGAGCGCCGAGACGCGTGGCTTTATTTCTTGGAAGCCCGCGATCTAGCTTTGCCTGTGCAATTTATGACCACGCAAATTGGCGACAAGCTTTACGACGAATCCCAAGCCAACAAACCGACTGATTTACCGGATGCCGGACCAGTGGAACTTGCTTCGGGTGCGAATAAATATCAGCTCACGGCAATCTTTCCGACGGCAGTTGGCGATGATCTCGATCTGGTCGCGAAATACCAGAGCCCGGATGTTTCCAATACGGCGAAGACTTTTCAGGAAAATGAAATCGTAATGAAAGCCCTGCTGGCCAAGTATCCGGAATTCCGCGACGCTTTCGCCGGAATCGTTGTGCGCGCTGTGGAACCGTCGGGAAAAGACTACGGTTCCATGATGTCAATGAAAGATATCAAGTAGAAAGTCACTTCGATTGAATCAACTCTATTAATCGTTGCAAGCCGAACTCCCACCTGCCCAGTCCCGAGTTGCTATTGATGTGCCCGGCATCTTCTAGCTCGACATACTTACTGCCCCAGGCGTTCGCAAAAAATCTGGCGCGATCGGGCGTTACATACTCATCGTTGGTGCTCGCGATAACCGTGCTGGGGAAGGGAAGTTTCTCTAATGGCATCGGCTTGAAGCCCGTCGTTCCCGGAGGATACGACGGCGCTTCCACATCGCTGGGAGCCACCAGCATAGCGCCATGAATCGCGCGATTGTAAGTTTTCGCCCAATGCGCGATGGTCGTGCAGCCTAAACTATGGCCGACCAGCACGATCTTTGCTGTCGGGTAAGCGTTGACGGCGCGATCGACCTCCGCAATCCAATCTTCGCAAACCGGCGTATCCCAATTTTTCTGCTGAATGCGTTCGACCTGTGGAATTTCACGCTCCCAATAGCTTTGCCAATGTTCGGGGCCGGAATTCCACAAACCGGGTACTGTAAATATTTTTACGTCTTCGGGCAGCGTTAGCATTGGTTCAAGATGCTCTCTGCGTAGCGAAGGTACATTCTTTCGGCTTCTTGTCGGTGCGTAAGGCAACGAAAACCGGGGCGCGTAGTTTGGGATCCCCGCCATCCGCGCCTTCAGTCCATTCGGAGAACTTAATTTCCGCGACGAGCGCCGGTTTGGCCCAATGGACATGCCGCGCGTCAACATCAACCAACCCGTGAAAAGGATTCTTGGCGCTTTTATATTTCTCCATCGCGGCGAAAACCGTTTTTAGCATCGCCTGGTCAAATCCCGTTCCAACTTGCCCGACATGCATGAGTTGCCCTTTGTCGTTATAGAGGCCGAGCACTAAAGCGCCAAAATATTCGCGGCTACCTTCCGGATCGGTATAGCCCCCGATCACGCAGTCCACCGTCTGCGTGATTTTGATCTTGAGCCAATCCGAACTGCGTTTTTCCTGATAAAGGCTGTCGGCACGTTTAGCCAGAATGCCTTCCAGACCGTTTTTGCGTGCCGCTTCGAATAGTTTCACGCCATCCGGAAAGTGTTCGGAATAAAGTAAAACGCCGCCGGGCTTGATAATTTCCGCGAGCTTTTCTTTGCGGGCCGTTAACGGCGTCCGCCGCAAGTCGTAGCCGTCAAGATAGAGAAGATCGAAGGCGTAATACTGAATAGCCAAGCTTTTATCGCCGGACACACGCCGTCCAAAAGCGCGAATCCCTGTTCGCCGCTGAATTAAAGAAAAAGATGTTCGCCCATTTTCATCGAGCGCTACAACTTCGCCATCTAGTACGGCAGTTTTTGCCCGAATTAATTCGGGCAAGGCTGCAAGTTCTGGGAACTCCTTGGTGAGGTCATTCTGATTGCGCGAAACCAGGCGGACTTTTCCATCTTCGATATATGCGATTGCGCGGTAGCCGTCCCATTTAATCTCATAAACCCAATGAGGATCGTCGAAAGCCTTGTCGGCGATTTCAGCCAACATCGGGCGAATTTCCACCGGCAACGGCGCTTTACGCGCACCGTCTAACTTAGAAATGGAAGATTCAGGCTTTGCGGAGAGTTTTTTTTTAGCCGCTGTAGCGGTTTTGCCCGATGGCTTCGCGCTCGTCTTCGTTTTTGCCTTGGCCAGCGCTTCTTCCACCCACGCGGTTTTAGCTTTGCCCTGCGACACCGGAGGGCTGCTGGTCCACTCCTTCGATTTTGCATCGCCGGAAATCTGATCCATCGTGCGTTTGGTCAGCACTGACGTGTCATATTTATCAATGTCGTAGTGGGAAACGACGTCGTCATCCTGCTTTTTAATCAGTAGCCATTCATTGCCCTTGCTTCCAGGACGCCGCGCGCGTATGTGCACAATGGCGAAATCACCCTTCAATCTTTTTCCGTGCAGGCGAATCTTGAGATCGCCTTTTTTCAGCATCGCATCGGCTTCTTCATCACTTGCGGGAACATATTTCCCTTTTACAGTCCCCGGAGACAGCGGTTCCCATGTGCCTACGTCCCATACCATCACCGTGCCCGCGCCGTAGTTGCCTTCAGGAATCGTGCCCTCAAAATCGAAATACGAAACCGGATGATCTTCCACTTGCATGGCCAGGCGTTTGTCGGCGGGATCAAGCGAGGGCCCTTTAGGCACGGCCCACGACTTTAAAACACCATCCATCTCCAGTCGGAAGTCGTAATGTAAGCGCGATGCGCGATGCCGCTGCACTACAAACCGGTGGCCCGGTTTTGCAGCCAACTTTGGCGGAGGCTCAGGCGTCTCTTCAAAACGCCGCTTTCGCTTGTATTCTTCTAAGGACACAGCAGCATTGTAACCATGATTCTTGCAATCTTGTCATTCCGAGCCATCCGTAGCCGCGCTAGCGGCGAGGATGCACGAGGAATCTGCTTTTTAATATATGAAACGCGAATACTCAAACGCGCCTATGGTCGGCGTGGGCGCAATCATCGTTGACGGTACCCGCGATAACGCCCGCGTGGCCTTAATCCGCCGCCGCAACCCTCCTCTTGCCGGACAATGGTCCTTGCCCGGCGGAATGTTGGAAGTTGGTGAGACCGTCCGCGAAGCCGCCATCCGCGAAGCCAAAGAAGAAACTGGTTTGGATGTCGAATGTGGCGAACTGCTCGGCGTATTCGATCGCGTTTTGCGCGATGCAGAAGGCCGTGTGCAATATCACTATGTGCTGATTGATTTTTTGTGCCGCGTAACCGGCGGAGAACTCCACGCCGGCGGCGACGCCAGCGAAGTCAAATGGTTTTCCGCCGAAGAAATGGATGCTCTGCCACTGATGAAAGACACGAAAGAAGTCATCCAGATTGGATTTGCCAAAGCTGCACAAATTTAAGGCGTAATCTCAAAAACCACACCTGCGTTATAGGTACCCCCTTGATATGCTACGCCATAGAGATTCCCGGACTGATCCGCCACCAGTCCTCCAAATGGTAAAGCTCCGTCAGCGCAATTTGTTTCCTGGCAAAAGTTGTAAAGCACGCTTTCATTGCCGTTCGATGAAATCTTATAAGCAACGCCATTAGAAGTCGTTCCGCCGCCCGCAGTTGTGCCGTAAAGAGCGCCCGACTTTGGGTCAAGAAGAGGTCCAGACCTCGGGGAGTTACCGTTTTGACAGTTAAAGGAAACTCGGCGGAACTCGCCACCATTTTGCAAACTCAGCTTGAACACTTGTCCACATTCAAAGGCTCCTGCGCTTGCAGTCGTACTGTAGAGATTCCCTAGAGCGTCAAAAATTACATTCCCGGATGGAGATGCCTGATTTTGATTTTCTGTATAAAAACTGTAGATATTAGTTTCGATCCATCCAGTTGAATTCGGCGAAAGTTCATATACCAATCCACTTCCTGGCCCCGTTTTTGATCCACCGTTACTGGTTGTACCGTAGAGGTTTCCTCTCGTATCGAAAGTGACTCCAGCGAGCGGCTGCGCGCCAGTCGGACAAATTATTTTTTGGCCGCTTGTACAGAACTTAAATAAAACGCTTTCGGACCACGAACTCGCACTCGGAGATAGTTCAAAAACTACACCATGATTCATACTGCCACCTTCGACGGTGGTTCCGTAAAGGTTTCCCGATGTATCGAGAATCACTTGATTAGGTACTGCGCCGTCAGAGCAGTTTTGCAGAGAACAAAAATTGTAAAGCACTTTTTCAGTCCACGATCCACTTGGAAGAGAAGGCGGAGAGAGTTCGTACACGATTCCGTCGTTTGGAGACGTACCGCCATATCGCGTAGAGCCATAAAGATTACCTTGCGGATCTATAACCAATCCAGACATCGGACTAGCGCCATCAGCGCAAAATTTGTTCGGGCAAAATGCATAGAGAATCGTTTCTGACCACGAACCCTCTATATTGGGTGACAACTCAAAAACAATTCCACAACCTTCCCCGCCACAAAACGATTCGTTGTTGCCACCGCTTACTGTGGTTCCATAAAGATTTCCGGCAGCGTCAAGGAGTAGAGCGCTCTTTGGAAAGGCTCCATCGCTTCCGCCTGTAAAGTTATATAGGACTTTATAATGTTGTCCAAAAGCAGAAATCGATGCCAATATGAAAACAGCGATGCTGGGGATTGTTAACTTCATATGGCCTCCGAAAACACCGCGGAGTATATAGCAGATCATTGGGGATAACTAGGGGCAAAAAGGCTCAATGAATACCTGCGCAAGACCGGCGTAGGCTACTTAATCTTCTTCCCAAAACCGCTCGCTCAGATATTTGTCGCCCGAATCGCACAGAATCGTCACGAAGACCGCTGTCTCGCCTTTCTTCATTCGCCGCGCGATTTGCAAACATCCCACCACTGCCGCTCCCGCTGAAATTCCTACCAGCAACCCTTCTTCACGCGCCAAGCGTTTGCACATGGTATAGGCATCTTCGGTTGAGATCTCTAAATTTTCATCGGCTAGCGAAGCATCGTAAATTTTCGGCACCAGCGCGCTCGGCATGTGCTTCGCGCCCTCAATTCCGTGAAACGGCGAATCGGGCTGCAACGAAATGCATTGAACTTGTGGATTCAACTCTTTTAACCGCCGCGTCGTTCCCACAAAAGTTCCACTCGTTCCCAGCATCGAAAGAAAGTGCGTGATGCGCCCTTCGGTCTGCTCCCATATCTCATTCGCCGTCCCGTGATAATGCACCTGCCAGTTGGCGTCATTCGAATATTGGTCCGCGTAGAAATATTTCTCCGGGTGCTTGGCAAAAAGCTCCCTTGCCGCTCGAATCGCCCCATCGGAACCATCGTCGGGATTCGTATAAATCACTTCCGCGCCATAGGCCTGAAGAATCCGCTTGCGTTCAATCGAAACATTTTGCGGCATGCACAAAGTTACCCGAAAACCTTGCGCTGCTCCCAACATTGCATAAGCAATCCCTGTATTTCCGCTCGTGGCATCCAACAAAATTTTGCCCGGGGCAAACGCTCCACATGCTCGCCCTTGGGCCACAATGTTCGAAGCCGCGCGATCTTTCACCGAACCTCCCGGATTCAGCCACTCGGCCTTGCCCAGAATTTCCACAGCAGTGAGCTCTTGGGCGATCCGTTCCAGCCTTAATAACGGAGTTTTCCCAATCCGGTCTATACTCTTTATTCCAAGTCTTGCGGAGCTCCCCTCGTTCTGCGCATGTGAAGAAGAAGATTGCACTTGCGCCGATTGTCGTGTAGTTTTGCGAGTCATGCTTTGCCCTGGCCATGACCAACGTAATAGCGGCGATACAGAAAATTAATGGTGCGTTCGGGGTCTATTAGATTATAAGGAAGCTTGCCTTCCGTGGCGCATCCGGAACGTTTTGCAGTAGTTTGCATCTACTAGTTAGTTGCAGGAACAGAAGAAGGGATTCAAGAAAATAGATGGCAAGTAAAATCGAACAACGGACTTATGAAGAAGCCATGCAATGGCTTCGCGATCATGGCTTTGACCTGATCGAAGCGCCCGGCACCCAGGGCCGCGTATTCCTGAAGAAATACAACTGTTCCGCCGCTATTCAGAAGAATGGCTCCGACAGCGTGAAAATTTTCGCTTTCCCCGGTTACCTCATCAGCGGAGAAATCTCCAAGCTGGTCAACAAGGGATATCAGCAGTTTCTCAAGACCTCCAAGATGGAAGTTCCGGCGACCGCCGACCATCTCAAAGCCTTGCAGCAATTTACCGAAGAATTAAAAGAAGGGCTCGGTCTGCCCAGCCTTTACAACGAATCGCTCGGCACCGTCAGCGAGTCTTACCACTATGACCGCGTAAAAGACCGCGACGAGGCGCCAGCAGAACGTCCCAAGCGTCCGTGGGAAAAAGCAGGGGCCATGGCCGCATCTGCTACGAAAAAGTCGCGGGCATAGCGGGTACGCTCGTGATTTGCACACGCGTAACCGGATAAGTTCTTCCGCAAATCGTCCGCAAGCCTTATTCTGTCTCAGAAACGCGAGCAGGGTTTCTCCCGGAAGTCATGATTCCATTTCGTCTTTACGAATTTTTTCTGGCCGGTGTGGGCGTGGCGCTCATCGCCTATCTTCTTTTGAAGCGCAAGCCCAAAACTCCCGAAGACCACGAGCGCGAACGCCGTGCCTGGATTGATCAGCATGGCCGCATCACCGACGGCACCGTCATTGATGTGCAGGAAATCCGCTCCGACGGGCGCAAACCCGCCACCATGCTTATCTTCCAATATGACGTCGCGGGAGTTTCCTACGAAGCCTCGCAAGACGTGACTTATCTCCGCCAGTGGATCAACCTCCAATCCTGCCGCCTCGGCTTGCCCACTTCCGTCCGCTATGACCCCCAAAACCCCGGTAACTCGAT
>JAJPHW010000174.1 GCA_021325035.1 Terriglobia bacterium | reverse complement strand
GGCGCGGGCGTGATTGCCGCCGTTGTCCATTTTTCCGCCGGCGATCCGCTGGTGTGGTGGGGAAGTTCCATCACCTGGACGATCATTCTGGTGATGGCGGCGTACCTCATGGTGAGCACATGGCGTTTTTATAGCTTCAAAGACATTGATTTCCGTTCGCGGCAGCCCTTCCAACTGATTATTCTGTTCGGCGGACTTTTCGCCAGCATTTGGTTTTTCTCGCGGCCGGTGCTGTTTGTGATTGCCCTGGCGTATATGTTTTCCGGCGTGTTCTGGCGGCTGCAATGGATATTCCGCCGTCGAAACAATCCGCCGCCCTCAGCTCCATATACTGAAGCGGAGCAAACTTCATGAGTACGACGCCAAAAACACTTTCGGCTGCGCATGGTTCTACTGTCCGGAGCGCCTACCGGGTTGCCATTGTGGGTGCGGGAACGGTAAGAGGCAAGGAAGTGGCGCAAGTGATTTCCGACCGCAATTTTCCTTCGGCTGATCTGAAATTGTTGGATGAAGATGACGCTCTTGGACAGTTGGAAACTGCCGGGGATGAGGTAACGTTCATTCAAAATGTAAGTCCCGAACAATTCGAACGCGTGGATTTTACTTTTTTCGCCTCGAACCCAGCTTCAACCTTGAAATATTGGAAATCTGCGCGAGATGCAGGCAGCGCCATCGTGGATTTGACTGCGGCGCTCGAAGATCAGCCAGACGCCATGATTCGGGCACCCTGGATTGAGCGCCAGCGGGCGCTTTCTCTGGGCGTGCAGTTGCAGCCGGGGCCGGCAGTGGTGGCCCATCCTGCGGCGGTTACGTTGGCATTACTTTTGTTGCGCTTGCAAAAAGCGGGAACAGTTTTACGCGCCGTTGCCACAGTTCTGGAACCGGCTTCTGAACGCGGACAAAAGGGCATGGATGAACTGCATGAGCAGACCGTGAATCTGCTCTCATTTCAAACTCTGCCCAAGAATGTTTACGATACGCAGATCGCATTCAATATGGTCGCCCGTTATGGCGAGCAGGCCAAGCCGACCCTGGCCAGCACGCAGGAGAGGATACTTCGCAACTACAAGAGTATTGCTGGTGGCGAGGCTTCGATTCCTTCCATATTTCTAGTGCAGGCGCCGATTTTTCACGGCCACGCATTTGCTCTTCACGTGGATATGGCACAGCCTTCAAGTGTGGAGGGTCTGACAAAAGCACTGGAAGGCGAGCACGTTTCCATTTCTACGGGCGCAGATGAATCGCCCAGCAATGTCAATGCTGCAGGGCATGGCGATATTTTGGTTTCGGTTGCTCAAGATGAGGACCAGCCGAGCAGCTTTTGGATTTGGGCGGCGGCAGACAATTTGCGGCTCTCCGCTGCCAACGCTGTGGAATGTGCGGAAACCATGGCGGCCAGCCGGCCGCAGGGCAAAATTCAATGAGTTATTCGTTGCGGATTTCGCTGAGTGGCGTTGTCATACTCGTGCTGCTCAGCCTGGGATGTGGCTATCACACTGCTGGTCACACCGTAACCATTCCTGACGATGTCAAGACGATTGCGATTCCAGCATTTGTCAATGAGACGCAAACCTACAAAATTGAACAACGGCTTACTGCTTCTGTAGTGCGGGAGATGGTCACGCGTACTCATTACCATGTCGTCAACAATGCGTCCGACGATGCGGACGCCACCTTGCGGGGAACGGTGCTCGCAACCTACACTACACCTCTCACTTATGATTCGCAGACGGGACGCGCTGCGAGTGTTCTGGTCGTGGTCAACATCAAAGTTTCACTGACCGACCGGCAGGGCAAAGTGCTTTATCAGAATCCGTCGTATTTGTTTCGTGAGCAATATCAGGTGTCGAGTGATTTAAATAGTTTTTTCGAGGAAGACTCTCCCGCCTTTGAGCGCCTTTCCCGGGACTTTGGGCAAACCTTGGTTTCGAATATCTTGGAGGGGTTCTGATCGTCTTCGAATGAGAGCCTTTGCCCAAACTGATCGCTTTGTCGCGGAAGTTGAGGCGCGGAAACTTCGTCCGGCATACATTTTCGTTGGCGATGAAGTTTTCTTCCGCAAACGCTGCCGCGAAGCGATTCTCGAGCATCTCGTTTCCGCGGAGCTCCGTGATTTCAGTTTGTTCGACTTTGATCTCGCCGAAACCGATCTGGCCGAAGTGCTGGACCGGGCACGCACGCCATCGCTTATGGCGCCGTTTCAAGTGTTTTTTGTGCGCGGAGTGAAGACGCTCTTTGGCCGCGGATCGAACGAAGAGAAACTTGCCGCCATCGAGTCTTATTGCAAAGATCCCAATCCGGATGCGGTGTTGATTTTTGTCGCCGACCACATCAACATTCCCGCCGACGCCCGCCGCATGGACATGACGGACAAAGAGCGCTACGAGCGTATTCGTGAGACGCTTGGACAATATTGCGCTGTGGTTGAGCTAGCGCGTGTTGAAGAAGGCGAGGCCGTTCGCTGGATTGGCGAATATGGAACATTGCGCGAAGTGAAGATCGAAAACGATGCCGCACGGGAACTTGTAGATGCCCTGGGCGGCGACATGATGATGGTCTCAAACGAACTGGAGAAATTGATTCTCTATGTCGGCGAGAAAAAGCGCATCACTTTAGGCGACGTTGAGACGATGGTGCTGGCGGCGAAGCAGCGTTCTCTCTACGAACTCACAGATGCAATTTCAGCCAAAGATCGGGTTCGCGCTCTCGAAATGCTGGATGCAATCTTAACGACCGGAGATGGCGACGAAGCTGCGATTGGCCATCTCTACATGCTGGCCAAGACTTTTAGGCAGATGCTGGTGATTCTGGAGCGGAACGTCCGCGACCAACGAATGCTATGGGCGGCCTTGTGGCAGGGTTTCCGCGTGCCCCCATTCGCGGCGGACGACATCATCAAGCAGGCGAGGCGTTATCAATCGAAAAGAGAGCTTACACGCGCAATTCGTTTGGTGGCGAAAACAGATTTAGCCCTGCGTTCGAATCCGCCCAGCAAAAGAATGGTTTTAGAGAAATTGGTGCTCGATCTCACGGCGGAGCCCAAGCCCGAAGTTGCTGGCTGGATGCAGGAAGAATTGCCGGTCTAAAGCAAAACGGCGAGCCATAGCTCGCCGAATCGAAAAATCCAAAAATTGCTTACTTCAAAGCCTTCACGCGCGCGCTGAGGCGCGATTTGTAGCGTGAAGCTGTATTCTCATGCAGCACGCCCTTCTGAATGGCCTTATCCAAAGCGGAAACCGTCTTGCGATAAACCTGTTCGGCCTCGGTTTTATTGCCTTTGGCGAGGCTCTCGCGAAGTTCACGCAGGCTGCCGCGCAAGCGGGAGGTATTGGCCCGGTTGCGGGCGGTACGGGTTTCAGTCTGACGGGCGCGCTTGAGCGCCGAAAAATGATTTGCCATCTTGGCTAATTACCTTCGTTTCTCTTGATTTTCTCTACAGAGAGATGTTTCGGCTGGTACCGAATACACTAGTGTACCGGAGTAAGTCCGGCTTGGTCAATCACATATGGTCAATGCCCAGCAAATCAGCGCTTTAGATCGCCTGAAAATCCTGATCGATTCCTCGACTCCCATTGTCGTCATCGAGACGGTGGAGGAGATGCGTGCCGTGCGCCTCGTCCGGTCCGCTTGCGCTTCCTTGAATTTGACTGCATTTGAATGGAGCATTGCCACCGGGTTGGCACGTTGCGGAGGCGAGGGCGCAAATACCCTCGAAATTGGCAATCCTTACGGCAGTGGGACCGGGCACGACATGACCGACGTCTCGGCCAAGGCGATTTATAACAGCCGGGAACCCGTGCAGGTGTTGGGCAATCTGGAAGGAATATCCATCGATGCGGTTTTCATTCTTAAGGATTTCCATCGCCACATGGAAGATCCGGTTGTGGTCCGGCGCCTGCGCGATGTCGGACAGAAGTTTTCAGAACACCGCCGCACCGTCGTGATCACCGCTCCTTCAATCGAGATGCCGTCCGAATTGGGAAGCCTGGTTGAATTTCTCGAGTTGCCGCTTCCGGACAAGCAGCGGCTTCGCCAGATTATTGACGAAACCACGGTGCGAGTTGGCAAGACTCGAACGCTCAAAAGAACGCTGGATGCGCCGGGTCTCGACGCTATGGCGAACAATCTGCGCGGGTTAACGGAGGAAGAGGCTGAACGGGCAGTCTCGCAGGCCATCGTTACCAGATATGGATTGACTCCAGAAATCGTGACCGATGTGCTGCAAGCCAAGAAAGAAATGCTACGGCGCTCGGAGATGCTCGATTTTGTCGAAGTTTCGGATACGCTGGCGAGTGTTGGCGGTTTGGAAAATCTGAAGACGTGGCTCAGCCAGCGCCGCGGAACCTGGGAAGGCCGGGCCAGAGAATTTGGTCTGGATCCGCCGCGTGGGGTGATCATTCTCGGCGTTCAGGGTTGCGGCAAGAGCATGTGCGCGCGAGCGATCGCCGGCGAATGGAACATACCGCTGGTGAAGTTTGATACCGCTGCAATTTTTGATAAGTACGTTGGGGAAACCGAGAAACGTACCCGAAAGATGTTTCAGGTAGCTGAGGGACTGGCTCCATGCGTTTTGTGGATTGATGAACTAGAAAAAATCTTCGCGGGAAGTGGAACTAATGCTGCCTCTTCTGATGCTGGCGCTTCATCGCGATTGCTGGGCGCATTTCTTTCCTGGATGCAAGACCGCAAAGCGCCCGTATTCGTCGCGGCTACATGCAATAACGTCGCAGCCCTTCCTCCAGAATTAATCCGCAAAGGGCGTTTCGACGAGCTATTCTTCGTGGACTTGCCAACTCAGTCCGAGAGGAAGCAAATCCTGGCTTTGCAGTTATCAAAGCGCAATCGGAATCCGGCGAAGTTTGACTTGGATGCAGTTGAAAAAGTCGCTCAAGGTTATTCAGGAGCGGAAATAGAAGCAGCCGTACAAAGCGCTTTGTACGCGGGATTCTCCAGCAATCAGGAATTGACAGCACAATCGTTGCTCGACGCGTTGAGGGGCACAGTGCCTTTGTCGAAGATGAGGGCGGAAGAGATTGAAGAGCTAAGAGCCTGGGCACAACAAAGAGCGGTATCCGCTTCAATTGCAGATGCGAAAGGCCAGAACGCGTAAGCCCACTGTGGAGGGTTCAAGCCAAGCAACCAGCGAACCACGTTCGTTTCAGCTAGTAATCTCAGCAGTCCTTTGCCGATATAACGACGGCACGACCTCAGCCGCCATCGCTTTTATATCCAGCGGAATACTCAAAAAACTCTGAATCTTCTCTGAAGTGCCGCGCGGATCATGCAGCACATCGTGGTACGGAATGCGGAGTAAAGCAACCTCCGGCCTGCCTTTGAACCATGATTCGATTTGCTTCAAATGACTTTCAAAGGCCTTCTGCATCGCTGCATCGGCCAATGGAGGGGCGGCGCTGCCGCGGCGGCGAATCATCTCAGCTTGCGAAGCCAAGACCTCGGGCAGCGGGCGCTCCATAAAAATGACTTTGTAATCGTGTCCCTTTGGAAGAGAAAAAAGAAGCTGCGAAATGCACTTGACCACGCGCCCTTCGGCTTGCGCGATGCAATCGGGCTGCTTGGGTAATTGCTTGATCTGTTCCCACTCGAAATATCCGCGGGGATTGTCGGTGTCGGCTTGACGCTCACCATCGGTGAGCGCCGACATGCCGCCGGCAGCAAGCATTTGCATCATCAGGGAAGTACCGCATCGAGGAAGCCCGGAGACAATAGTGATCACACAGGAATTCTAACAAGACCACCGAGTGTCATCCTGAGTGGACCCGCGGCGAAATGCATAAGTTTTTTGCTCTGCTGAGAATGACAAGTTAACGGAAACCACCCATTGACTACCCTCCCTCCGGCGGATTACCCTTAGCGCAATGGTAGTGGCTTGCACCTCGGCAGCGAGCGCCCCGGTAGGTCCCTCTTCAGAGACATTGAGTTTC
>JAJPHW010000214.1 GCA_021325035.1 Terriglobia bacterium | reverse complement strand
TGGGCATGCCGATAGCTGCATCAACGATTCGACTCAACCATGCCAGCCCAAGCAGGCAGCCAGCGATCCAATAAAAAAAACTCATCCAGCAGAAGCTCCAGCGGGATTGTCAAGACGAATGGGAGTCGCAAAACGCATTCCGTAAAACAGTATGACAGATGAGACGCCCATGGCGATCACTGGCAAAATGAAAGCAGCCTGGAGAGAGTGTCGGTCAGCAACGTATCCCATCATCGTTGGAGAAGGTACATCCCCGAAAAGATGAAACATAAAAATATTGACGGCAATCGCAGTGGCCCGAATGTGCGCGCCAACCGAGTTGACCAGTGCCGTGTTGAGCGGCGAAGTGTTGAGTAAGAGAAAGAACGCAGCGACCGCTATCGCAGGAATCATGATCGGGCCCGGATTGAAGAGTGCGACAATCATGACGGGAACACCAAGTCCCATGCTGACAGCAGAAACGAAGTAGTACGAGCCTTTCATGCGGGGCAGAAGCTTATCGCCGAGCCAGCCGCCAATCAGCGATGCCAGAATCCCATCCACGACAATAATCAGGCCAAACATTTTGTTAGCGGCTTGAAGGCTATAGCCACGCGCTTGCGAAAGAAAAGTCGGCATCCAAACTTGGATTCCGCCCAGCGAAAAAGTGGCAGCTGCCATGCCAAACGTGACGCAGAGAAATGCGGGGTTGCGCCAGAGTCCACTGAAACTTGCACGCTCCGGCGTTTCCTTCGCTGAATCGAATTGGCCGCGTGGCGGCTCCGGCAAATAGGCAACGAGCAGCGCGAGAAGAAACCCGGGAAATGCTGCAATGTAGAACGGGAAACGCCAGCCGTGGGATGGACCGAGCGCGCCGCCGAGAAGGTATCCAGCAGCCGTACCAACGGGTATGGCCAAATAGAAGATGCCAAATATACGCCCGCGCAGGCGTTCGGGAAATGAGTCGGCGACAAAAGTTGGCGCGATGGTGACAAACGTCGCTTCGCCGATTCCAACCAGCGTGTGGCGAACCAGCAGCTCCCAATAGGTGTGAGTGACGGCGGTCAGCAGTGTGAGCGCGCTCCAAAAGATCGCACCGAAAATGATGATTTTCTTGCGGGAATAGCGGTCGGCCAGCGGCCCGGTAAACGGCGCCGCAATCATGTAAAAACCCAGAAATGCGCTGGTGAGGTAGCCGACTTGCGTGTTTGAGAGATGAAATTCACTCTGCACAAGTGGTTGCACTGCAAAAAGGACAGAGCGATCCACATAGTTCAGCAGGTTTAGCGTGGTCAGGACGACTAACGCCGTGCGGGGATAGTATTTGGTCTCAGACACGGAACTGCGAATATAGCATGAGGCACATCACGCGGGTGTTAACGAATTAATCTAGATCGAAATCGCGAAGGGGACGGCCAGTATCCGGAGTCTCTTTCGCTTTTTTCACGGCTTCTTGAAACTTCTTTTCCAGGAGATCAGAAGCGTGCTTCTGGTTTTCGACCGATTGCCGGAAAATCGAGTCACGGCGGCTGTCCTGTTCTTTCATGGCACGGGCAGCTTCTTCGATGTCATTGAACATCTTGGGCTTGACCGCAGCAGTATGCGCAATCACGGCCTGAGTTTCAGGGTCCACCTTGAGCACCGCGCTGCAACAGGGGCAGGTAACTTCAAACGCCGTTTTGTTGGCTGACTTTGGCACCGCTTGCTCATGATACCGCAGGCCGAGCAGAGCAATCCAGACAGGATGGAAGAACTAGAGCTGCAATCTGAGAGGGAAAACATGAAACAAGTTCAGCATTTCCCACGCAAGCAACACCACCGCGACCACAACGATAAGGATTGACATCAACTCCCCGAAATTGAGGCGTTTA
Source organism: Terriglobia bacterium (assembly GCA_021325035.1). Taxonomy (GTDB): domain Bacteria; phylum Acidobacteriota; class Terriglobia; order Terriglobales; family Acidobacteriaceae; genus JAJPHW01. The sequence continues at coordinate 6,085 of JAJPHW010000214.1, read as the reverse complement.
CGGGTAGCTTCATGCTGGCGCACGGCCATTCCCAGAATATTCAGCGTGGCAAAACCGAAGACCAGCGCCCAAATAATATTGAATATTTCTTCTTGATGTGCAGGTCGCAACAAGATCAATGAGAAGTGGGGCAAAAGGCGCATGGCTGCAGACCAGCCAATGCAGTTCAAAGAAGCCTTGGAAAGTGGGATCGTCGCCATGGCTATGGTAGATGATGATAACGCTTTTCATCACCAGAAGTCAGCGGGAACAGTTATCAGAAGGACTACACAGAAATTTCTAGGTTGAGACCGGAATCAACTGATGGTCAAGGCAATCGCTTCGCAGAGTTTCGTGTAAATGCTGTACTAAGCCCAAGCCATAGCGTGCCAGGAAATATACAGCCGCTATCTCGCGTTCCTGCAATGTTTTATTTGGATATAAGGTATTGCTCAACATCCGCGTGTGACGATCAATAATCTCATTCCGCAGCAGTTCGGCGCGTGCAGCTTTTCCCCGTAAGCGATTGATTTGATGATGTATTTTCGAAGCCGAGGTTTGACTGGCTGCTACCAAAGTCTTGTCGAGCTTTTCCAATGCCGTTCGGATTTCCGCCAGCGACCGTTCCACATCCTTGGACGCGTTCTCGAATGCCTGCCGCAAATCCGCGGGTAAAGCACGCGCTGCGACATATTCACGCAAGGCGTTCGCACCCTCGAACAAATTAGAAAACACCAGATTATATTTTTCAAGCAATGCATTAGATTTATCCGGTACTAAGCTGGCAGAAAGGCGAGATACCACTGGCGTAACTTTCCCAAGCAGCCTCTCATAAACAACTGCTACTTGAGCAAAATAAGCGACTTCGGCTGGCCCTCCTGCATAAGATAGGGTCGGAAATAGATAATCCTGCACAACAGGCCGCAACAAAACATTGGGGCTGAAGTTTTCTGGCGCGCCAGCAATACGCTGCTGTAACTGATTGAGCGTCAGCTTTTCTTGTCCGATGGAGAACTCCGGCCCAGCGCCATTGTTCACTTTGCGATGAATGGGTAACCGCTCTCCATTTTGGATCGCAAACAATAGCGTCGAAGATTGCGTAATTTTCACTTGCTGGTGATATCCCGCGGATTCAAGGGCTTTCCCACGGGCGAGCAAAGTCTCATCGAGTTCGGCAGCGCGTTCGATGGCGGCCTGAAAAATAGGCTGCGCAATGGCACGTAATTCGGCATCAGAGCCATCTAGCAGCACAAGCCCGTACCCGGCAAAAAGTCTCGCGAAAAGACGTGCAAATGCGCCAGCGAACGTCTCCCCCGGACGATAAATTTCGCGCAGCGCCGACGTGATTTCAGAATCTCCTAGAACCTGGGCAGCCTGTTCAACAGCTGTTGTTATCTCCGGGCCGAAGGCAATTTTGCCAACTTGTGCGTTTGCAGCACCATGTGTGGATGTTGAGATTTGTTGAAGGGAGAAATCGGCATTCGGAAGGGAGATGTGATTGACTTCCGCAAGATCGTGATCTTCGCTAGCCAACCAGAAGACAGGAACACAATCCACGCCACCGCGACATGCTTCGTCGGCAAACTTAATCGCCGTCAGAGCTTTCAGAATTGTAAAAAGCGGCCCGCCAAAAAGTCCGACCTGCTGGCCGGTGATAAAAACGCAAGCTCCCGCGCGAAAGCGGGCGATATTTACCAATGTTTGTGAAGAAGCGCCCCACGATTTGTTTTGCCGTTCAAGAATATCCGCGACGCGATTGCGGCGGGCATCGTCATACTTCAAATTTGCTGCGGCATCACGAAACCACTCTGAAAACCTCGCAGAACGCGGATAAAACTGCCGAACCTTGGGATTGCCGGAAAGAAAATCTGAAAAAAGCGCAGACGTATGTGGAATCTGGCTAAATGGCAAACACTGCGCTTTCACCGACTGCTCTCCTGACAGCATTGGACGGTACCGTACATGTTCAGTCAACAGATGTTCATTCTACAGGTCACGATGCAGAGTTTACTCCCGCAATCCCAGGGTATATAAAGGCGCATGGACTCCGGAGTCAATGGCCTGATTCCAATGGCCAATGTAGCCGATGTGGAACGCTCGATGCATTTTTACGAGCAACTTGGCTTCGACGTGAAAACTAACTGGAAGAAAGACGATGGAACCATGCAATGGGCGCACTTGAAGTCCAGCAACGGTCATATCATGTTCGCTCGCGCAGATACGGCGGTGGACAAGCGAGTTCAAGGCGTGCTCTTTTATATGTACTCTCCCAATTTGGCGGCACTTCGTGAACATTTATTGCAGTTGGGAGTTAAGGTTTCTCCGATCACCTATCCGTTTTACATGGAGAAAGGTGAAATGCAGATTGAAGACCCGGACGGCTATTGCCTGCTGATTGGCCAGGCCGAGTAGATAGAGTTTAGGAGAAAAAAATGGATCCATCTCAAGTCTTCGAGTTCATGTTCTTAGCCTTTCTCGGACTCTTTCTCATTGGCACCATTCTCAAGGGATTTTTTCAGGTACAAACGGCGGAAGCCGTAGTGGTACAACGCATGGGCAAATTCTTACGTGTTGCCAATGCGGGCATCAACTTTAAATATCCCTGGTTCGACCAAATTGCTGGACGCATTGATTTGCGCGTGCAACAGCTTGCCCTCGACGTTGAGACCAAAACGCAGGACAACGTATTCGTAAAAATTCCCGTCTCGGTGCAATATCACGTCATTCCCGACCACGTGTACGAAGCTTTTTATAAGCTGGCAAACCCGCGGCAGCAGATTTCGTCCTACGTCTTCAACGTGATCTTGGGGCATGTGCCAAAAATGAAGCTGGACGACGCATTCCTTCAGCAATCCGACATCGCCATCGCCATCAAAGATAGTTTGAGCGACGTCATGAAAACCTACGGCTACGCCATCGATCAGGCGCTGGTTACCGACATCGAACCAGACGACAAGGTCAAAAGCGCCATGAATGACATCAACGCAGCCCAGCGGGAACAGGTTGCAGCAGCCGCGCGTGGCGAAGCTGAAAAAATATTGAAAGTAAAGCAGGCAGAGGCGGAAGCTGAGAGCAAAGCATTGCAAGGTCAGGGCATCGCCAATCAACGCAAGGCGATTATTGAAGGATTAAAGGAATCCGTAGAAGCGTTTTCCAAGGCGGTTGCAGGCTCAACTCCGCACGATGTCATGATGCTGGTTCTCATCACCCAATACCTCGATACCATGAAAGAAATCGGCGCACAGGACAAGAGCAATACCATTCTCATGTCGCACTCGCCTTCGGCTGTGGGCGATTTATTCCGGCAAATGCAGGAAGCAATTATTGTCGGGCAAAAAGCATCTCAAACTTAAATCCTAAAACTGTCATCTTAACCAAAGGCCCACGCTCATCTGAAGTGGGCCTAATAAAAGCCGCACCTTAAACACTCATTAGGGGAGCCTCACGGAACGACTATGATCGCACGCATCTGGCACGGCATTGTACCCACGCGAAAATCCGATAAATATCTTCAACTCATGAGAACAGTGGCAATTCCCGACTATCGAGGCACATTAGGAAATCTCGATGCGATATGCCTGCATCGGGTGGAAGGCGAAATTGCCCACTTCGAGATGCTGACTTTCTGGGAAGATGTCGAAGCCATCAAGCGTTTCGCTGGAGAGGATTATGAAATCGCAAAATATTACGATTTCGACGATCAATATCTCATCATGAGAGAAGCCCGTGTCCGGCATTTCGATGCCTACCGGCAGTGAGAATTAACCGATGACCGATTGGGCGCCAGTAATTCTCGAGGCCGTGTCGTCCGGCTGGAACTAATTCGCCCGGAGCACACTCTTTATTCTCAAAGAAACCGCCACGCCTCTATTTTTATTTTCGCTTTTTATTCGTCTTTAAGTTAATCTGTTCAGCAGCATGCCCGCCTGCCTGCCCGCCTACGCCGAAGGCCAGTATCCCACCGTGGGATGGTTGTTTCTCGATCTCAACTCCTATTTCGCCTCGGTAGAGCAGCAAGACCGCCCCGAGCTGCGCGGACGGCCTGTAGGCATCGTTGCTGTGAATACGGACTCCACCTGCTGCCTCGCCGCCAGCTATGAAGCCAAGGCATACGGCGTGAAGACGGGCACCGGAGTCAAAGACGCCAAGGTTCTCTGCCCGCACATCGAGATCGTCGAGGCCCGGCCCAAGGTCTATGTGGAGTATCAGCAGAAAATCATCCAAGCCATCGAAGAAAATCTGCCTATTCAAAAAGTCTGGTCGGTGGACGAAGTCGCCTGCCAACTCATGGGCCGGGAACGCTTTCTCCCCAACGCGACTACTCTGGGTTACAGAATCAAGCAGTCCATTCGCAACATCGGGCCAGCGTTGCGCTGTTCGATTGGTCTCGCCCCCAATAGTTATCTCGCCAAAACTGCTGCCGATCTATGCAAGCCGGACGGCCTGACCATCGTGCTCAAAGAAGACCTGCCCTACGCGCTGCATTGTATGAAGTTGCGCGACGTGGTGGGAATCAGCCACGCCATGGAATCCCGGCTGAATAAACACGGCGTCACGACAGTGGAGCAGCTTTGCAAACTCTCCTCCCAGCAGATGCGGGAAATTTGGGGCAGCGTGCTGGGAGAAACCATGTGGTATTGGCTGCATGGCGAAGACTGGAAGGAAAAGCCGGAGTCCCTGCGCAAGAGCATTGGCAAACAACATGTGCTGGCGCCCAAATACCGGACGAAAGACAATGCCTACCATGTAGCGTTGAAACTGCTTAGCAATGCCGCCGTAAAATTGCGACGGCTGGATATGTGGGCGCGGGGCATTGGCGTCACAGTTGCCTTCACCCATTGGGGCAAAGAAATCAAGAACGAAAACATCCCCTCCGGATGGAACGCTCACAGAAGTATCTCAGCCTGCCGAGATACCATGACGTTGCAAGATCACTTTCGCCGGCTTTGGCAGGATTGTCCGGCACATATCCCGGTTCATGTCGGAGTGTGGCTCTTTGATCTGGTTCCAGATAAATTCCACACCTTGGGATTTTTTGACGATCAAAAACGCGAAGCCATAAGCCACGCCATGGACAAGATCAACAAACACTTTGAGCAACAGCACCTAGTCCATTTAGGGGGGATGCATGGAATGGACGATGCCGCGCCTACACGTATTCCCTTCTTCAGCGTGCCAGATTTGAAAGATTTTTGATCCCGCAACGTGCCATCCATTGCATGAGAACGAGGCAGACTCACTGGGACTGAAAGTGAGGCTTCGGGGTCCGCCGGTTGGATTAGCCCGGATCATCAGGCAAATTTGACACATAATATGTGTACACGTATAATGTGTTAATGAATGTCACCCTATCGGTGGATGAGCAATTGGTCGCCCGCGCCCGAAAAAAGGCGGAGGCTCTCGGCAAGAGTCTCAATCAGCTGATTCGCGACTACCTGCAAACTCTGGCTGGCGGGGACGATCCCGAGCGCAGTATCGAAGAGTTCAAGCAACTCTCCGGGACCGGCCACTCCCGGGGATGGCGCTTCAATCGGGACGAGATTCATGAGCGTTCGTAGCTTTTTCGACACCAACGTCCTGATTTATGCAGACGACCGTTCTGCGCCAGCAAAGCAGAAACGCGCCGTCAATCTCGTGGCCGAACACCGGCGTGCTGTGACGGGTGTGCTCTCTCTACAGGTGCTACAGGAATATTTCGTCACGGTCACTCGCAAGCTCAGCGTTGATGCAGCCATCGCGCGCCGTAAAGTCGAACTGCTGGCTGAGTTTGACGTTGCCACTCCTGAAGTTGGCGATGTTTTGGCAGCCATCGATCTGCACCGCCTCCACGGATTTTCTTTCTGGGATGCTCTAATTCTGCGAGCTGCAAAGCAAGCAGGATGCCGCGTCCTGCTTTCAGAAGACATACAATCCCCCAGAGAAATTGACGGAATTGCGATCGTAAACCCGTTCTCGTAAGGCACACTTGAGCCCAAGACCGCAGCCGCGTCATCTAATTCAAGTAATTTGACTTCCCTATTAGGGCAACCTAGTCTGGAAGTAGTTCTTTTGAATGGCCAAATCCCACCAGTGGGGGCGTCACGGCTTCGACGGAGATGCTTGCGGC
>JAJPHW010000164.1 GCA_021325035.1 Terriglobia bacterium | reverse complement strand
ATCATGCCGCAACTCATGGATGTTCTTATGTTAGGCCGCTGCTCCCACGAGTTTTCCTGGCCCCGGCGGGCAGCCGATGGCCAGTACTACCAGGTTTGCCTTGTCTGCGCGGTTCAGTATAAATACGACTGGAAGACCATGCGCCGCATTGAACGCGTCGAGCCTTCCGCCGAAGAAACAGCCGCCGCGCCGCGCCGCAATCGCAGCCACACCAAGAAACCCACTTGGATGCCGCGTGCGCGCCGCTTGCGCATGGATGCACCCGTGCGCTATCGGGTAAAAAATCTTGGCAATTGGTTCGAAGGCATAATTGACAATTTAAGCCAATCCGGCGTGCTCATGCATGGACCGGAAGCGTTGCCAGACAATACTCTTGTCGAAATGGTCTTCGAGATGCCGGAAGAAATATCGGGTCAGAAGAACAGCAGTGTGTTGTGTCAGGGACGCATCATTCGCTCGCGCGAATCGCATACCAACGAGCACGGTGTCGGATTGGCCGCAACCATTCTTGATTACAAATTTTTACGCCAACCGTAAACTACTACCGGGGTGCTCAAAATCGGCACCCTTGTTTAATTTTCCGCGTGATTTCGCCCCATTCTGCATCTAAACTTTAAATACCAAGTCCTCAAAACAGGAGCAAATTGTCATGAAGCCGAGAGTGTCTTTCCATCTCAGCCTGGTAGTGCTGCTTACGATTATGGCCGCCACCATGGCTTGCAACAAAGTGCCCAACGACAATCAGATCGCCACTGATGTGCAGAGCAAGCTCAACGGCGACTCAGGGTTGACCGGCAAACAGTTGGCAGTGCAATCCGACCACGGAGCGGTGACCCTTTCAGGAAACGTGGATAACGATGCGCAGCGTGATGCCGCTGCAAAATATGCCGCATCCGTTGCCGGTGTGAAGCAGGTGATCAACAATCTGCAAGTAACGCCGCCCACGCCACCCCCCGCAACAGCGGATCAAACTCCGCCACCGGCTCCCGTGGAGACTAAGCCTGCAGCTTCTAAGCCGCGCCGCGCCCGTAAACCGGATACTTCAAATGACATGAGTCAGATGGCGCAGGCGACTCCGCCTCCCGCGATGGAGCAAACACCTGCTCCGGCTCCCGCTCCCGCAGCAGTCCCAGATACGCCTCCTCCACCGCCGCCGCCGGTGAAGGTCACCATCCCCGCTGGTACCGGCTTGGCCGTCCGATTGGAAGATCCTGTGGATAGTGAAGTCAGCCAGCTCGGTCAAACCTTCCGTGCGACACTGAACTCCGCCTTGACCGTAAATGGTGATGTTGCCGTTCCTGCTGGAAGTTCGGTACAAGGCCACATCGCGGACATCAAGAGTGCAGGCAAGTTTGCCGGTCAATCATTGGTGGTCTTGCAGTTGGATAGCATTATTTCCGGAGGCCAGACCTATAACATCTCCACCGACCAATATAAGAAGCAGGGAAGTTCCCGCGGTAAAAACACCGCGGAGAAAGTCGGCGTTGGCGCGGGCATCGGAGCTGTGATCGGAGCGCTTGCTGGCGGCGGCAAAGGTGCTGCCATCGGCGCAGCTGCTGGAGGTGGTCTCGGTGGCGGCGTCCAGGCGGTAACCAAGGGCCAGCAGATTAAATTGCCAGCGGAAACCGTACTGAACTTCACCTTGCAGGCCCCTGTAACCGTTGTCCAAAATACAAAGGGACCCAATGCAGGGCGTCCGCAGTTGAATAATCAATAACTTACGCAAGCCCTCGTTTTCTGACGAATGTGCTCAGAATCGAGGGCTTTTTTCTGTCTACGCGGGCGTACGGGTCGGTTCCTGCCTGTCCACCCGTACAATGACTTTCGTACCGCAGTTCCCGCTTTGGAATCGCCGTATAATCAACAAAAATCAGTACAAAAACAGGAATCTCATTCATCGTGGACCTGGGATTTGCATTGGCGATTTTTGCGCTGGGGCTGGCTTTCGGCAGCTTCCTGAATGTGTGTGTCTATCGCCTGCCGCGTGACTTGTCCGTCGTTCATCCCGGTTCGGCCTGTCCATATTGCAAAACGCGCATACGCTTTTACGACAACATTCCAGTTTTAAGTTGGCTCCTGCTTGGTGGCCGCTGCCGCGATTGCCAGGCCCACATTACGCCGCGCTATCTCATCGTGGAATTGCTGACTGGCGCTTTATTTCTCGCCTGCTATGCCCAATTCGGCCTGACGCTGGCCACGTTGAAATATTGCGTCTTCGCTTTTCTGCTGCTGGGATTAATTTTCACCGATGCTGAAACCCAATTGCTTCCTGACAAGATGACTTTGCCGGGACTGGCATTCGGGCTCGTCTTCAGCCTGTTCGTTCCCGTGAATGACGTCGCTTCGCAGTTGCTCAACGGGATGGACCTTCCCGTCAGCTCCGATATTTTCTGGCGCATACTCTCGCTCTGTGATTCCTTGTTGGGCGCAGCCGTAGGGGCCGCATTCATCTATGGCGCTGGAGCGATCTATTTGCGGGCGCGAGGTGTGGAAGGCATGGGCTTCGGAGATGTGAAACTCATGGCCATGGTAGGCGCATTTCTCGGCCTTAAATTAACGATTTTGACGATCTTTACCGCTTCGATTGCGGGCTCGCTCTTTGGCCTCTCGACTGTTTTCTCCGTGTGGATGAAGCGTACGCGCCGCCGCATTGCGCGTAACCATGAATCCGCGCGGCTGGCCCGCAGCCGCGCCTGGGAATCGGCGCGCATAGCATTGCGCCGTCATCAGATGCCGTTCGGCGTATTTCTTGGCGGCATGGCAATTCTGGCCTTCTTCTTCGGAGATGGATTCATCCGCTGGTATTGGAGGCTCCTATAAAGCTGCTGACCAATCCCGTAATGCTGCGCATGTTCATTTTGTTTGTGGGTATGGCGATTGCCTGCATCATGATGTTCTTTACCATCCGCCACATGCGGCGCAGCCTGGTGGAAGGGTCTCCAGCCTTGGGCAATACTCCGCCTGAACTGTTTTCGTTGCACACCTATCACGCGGTAATCCAGCAGCTCAAACAGCAGAAACACGAACTGATAAGCATCCAGCAGGTTGAGCGGCGGCGCGCAAAAACCTCTGAGAATGTGAGCGCGGCTGTACTCTCCAATCTTTCCATGGGTGTGATGTTCTTTGCCTCGAACGGACTCATCCGCCAGGCCAATACGGCTGCTAAAGAAATATTGGGATACGCCTCGCCGGTCGGCATGAACGCAACGGAGGTTTTTGCGCACGCTATACAAATTTCCAATTCACGCGTGGGCTTGGTGGATGCAATTCATGCCAGTGTTCGTCAGCCCATGCCGCCAATTTGCGTCGAAGTCGAGCACGTCACGCCGCGGGGTGACATTCGTATTCTGAGGGTTACGGTTACGCCGGTGCTTTCTGTTTCCGGTGAACCGCTTGGAGCCGCGTGCCTGATTGACGATAGGACCGAAGTTGCGCAGATTCGCAAAGAGCAGGAATTGCACGGAGAGATGTCCGCTGAAATGGCATTGGAACTGCGCAACTCTCTGGCAACGATTTCCGGCTACGGCCGCCAGTTGGCGGTGAGCCGCGATCCGGAATTGGCTCGGCAGTTGGCGACGGATATTGCCTCCGAAGCGTCTCACTTGGACCACACCATCGGAGGATTTTTAGCCGGGAGGAAAGCTTCTTCCGCGAAAGCAGGCTCAAGTTCGTAGTTTTTGTAGCATCGCGTTTTGCTGAACTTAATTTTTGCAGTACATGGGAGCAACTATGAAGCGCATCGCAACAATTTGGATGACAGGAATGTTTTTCGCTGTGCTGCTGGGAACTTTCTCCGCCGCGCAGTCGGATTCTCTTGGTGACTACGCCCGCGCCGCCCGCAAAGATAAATCGCCGGTCCCGGCAGCCAAGAAATATGACAATGATAATTTGCCTACCAACGACAAGTTAAGCGTGGTTGGCCAGCCACCCGCGGACAGTCAGGCTGCAGCAACCGACGTGGCCCAAATGAATCCGGGTGATGCCGCGTCCACATCTAACAATTCCGCGAGCACTGACTCTTCGAAGCCCTCCGAAAGCAAGGGCGTTCTTTCGGTCAAAGATCAGCAGAAACTCAACGATGACTGGAAAAATAAAATCTCCGGCCAGAAAGATCAGATTGACCTGCTGACCCGCGAGCTGAACGTTGCCCAGAAAGAGTACCAGCTGCGGGCTGCCGCCATGTACGCTGATGCCGGGAACCGTCTCCGGAATTCGTCGGATTGGGACAAGCAGGATGCGCAATCCAAACAGGAGCTTGCGGACAAGCAAAAGTCCCTGGATGACGCCAAGCAAAAGCTTGAAGACATGCAGGAGCAGGCCCGTAAACAGGGCGTGCCTACCTCCGCGCGCGAGCCTGAATAATTAAGCGCCGAGAATTGCAATAAAGGCCCGTCTTTGGACGGGGCCTTTATCTTATGTGTCAATGAATTTTAGTTAATCAGTTCTGGCGCAGTCGTTGAATCTGTTTGATGTGGTGCCGTCCATGGGAGCAGTGAAAGCCCCGCCACTCATTACCATTCAGCGGACCCAGCACTGGATGGTCCAGCAACTTGGCTCTTTTGCCGTGTCGCTTTTCGCATGCTGCGATGGCATCATCCATCCGCTGGATCTCCTTCGTAAGCTCCGCTACAACCTGCTCAATCGGCGTCCCTCTTGGCTTTGCCCGCTCAGGCGATTCCCTGCCTTCTGGAAGATACCCAAACTTTGTCACTAATACCGACGCCACGCGGTCTTTTACGCTGGGTTTGCGGCCCATTGGCTTGGCCGCCGCCAGGCACTTCTCAAGTCCTTTAGTTGTATTGGTATAGGTCAGGTAAAGATGCTCAAGAATCTCGCGTGCGCTCCATTTTCCCTCAGGATGCCTCTGCAACTCCGCAGGGCTCATATCCTCGATAACCGATGTAAGTGCCTTTTGTAACTGCTGCAAGCGCGAATTCATGATGTAGTCCTTACAGTCATCCATAGAATGAACTTTCTGCATCGAAGAAGGCAATAGCTGGGAGGAAGTTCTGAATAAGGGTTTGAGCGACATGAAAAAGATTTCAAAACGCAATCTGCAAATCGCCGCAATTTTCCTTGCCGCAGCGTTGATGGCCGGCTGTGATTCGTCGCAGCAGGCCGATGCCAAGCCGCAACCAAAACCGCCCGCACCCGCTACAGGGCGGGTCGCCTTCCAAAATCTCTATCTTGCCGCGCACGCTTGGGCGCCCGATGTCCAGGCCTTTGAGCTGGAGTCCGAGGTGAACGGCGACTCCAAGGGGCAAGACGGAAAATCGGCCATCTGGCGCGCATCGTTCGCCTCGCCGCAGAAGCGCACCGAAAAGCTCTACGTCTGGTCAGGAACCGATGCCACCGATGCTCCCGAGCGCGGCGTTTCACCGGCGTCAGAAGGTTCGTACAATCCCGGCAACACTTCCACGCAGGTTTTCAACATGGCATTTTTAAAAGTGGATTCCGATCAGGCCCTGAAAATCGCGCAGGAACATGGCGGCGAAAAAGTATTGCAGGAGTCGCCTGATACTCCGGTGATTCACGAACTCGACTGGAACCGCAATTCCAATAAATTGCTCTGGCACGTCATCTACGGTCCCAGCACCGGGCAAGCTAAACTCCGTGTCGCTGTGGACGCCACCACCGGGAACTTCGTGCGCGTCGAGCAATAAAAACCACCCATCCGCAGGTTGCGCGAACGGGTGGTTGGTTCCGCTGAGACCGGATTATTGCTGGGCCGCGGTGATGGCCTGCTGGTAGGGAACGTAGGCCGCGTATCCCGACGCGCATCCGGTATTGTCGGAGTAGCCGGGGATATAGGCGCAGGAAAGATCCTGGAAATAAAGCTCCACGTAAGAAGCGTTGTTACTCGCCTCAAATGGGAGTAGGTTGACTAGCGATCCCGTGGGCATCTTTCCTTGCACGCTCGACTGCGTCCATGACTGCAACTCGCGGACCACCGGAGCCTGACTGTATTTGTTGAACAACGCCACCCAGTCGCAGGCAGAAGGCACTCCGTTCTGTTCGCTCTGGATGTCGTTATATTGCGCGCCTTCGCATCCGATGCCGATGTGGTTGGCTATATCGGTCGCGGCTTCAACATCGGCCCAGTCGGTGCAATTCCATCCCTGCGCCGAGCAAGCCATAGCCATCTGATAATGCACCTGCGGGTCCTGCGAGGCGATGAAATTTGATTGCGCCTGATTTCCGCCAACCCAGTCCACTTGCAAATTGGTGATGGAGCCGGTCATCTGGATGAAGACCGATTCGCAAGGGTCGGAAGCCTGCCCGCCTTCGGAATATCCCACGCGGATGTAAGCAATCTGGTTTTTGAATGAGACGGAGTTGTAGTGTGCAATGGCTTTGGCGAGAAAGTTATGCCAGCCCACTTGCATCGGCTTTTCCCAAACGGCCGGAAATGCCGACACATCGCCATTGTGCGCATAAGTGTTTAACGGCGTGCTGCCGTTGCCGGGATGCGTGGGGCAAGCCGCATAGTCCAACTGGGGGGCGCCCAGTGACTTTGCCCATTGCGCGGAATAGATATATGCCGGCGTCGCCGTATTGGAATTAAAGTTAATCGGCTCCAGCACAATGGCGAACTTCAAGTTCGTGGGAAAGTTCTTAAAAGCGTTATCACAGGAAGTGAAGTCATAAACTCCCTGCGAAGTTTCCATCTGGTTCCAGGGACACATGATGACCACGCCCTGGACGTGCGGTTCGATGTCAGCTACCCACTGCGCCCAGCCCGGCGCATGCGGGCCTCGCGGAGGGTTGACGGCCATGATGTTTACCGGCGCGTGTGAGGCGGCAAACGCGCAAGTGGCGAAGAAAAGAATAATCAGGGTGAGTGGTTTACGTATGGGATTCATAGCTGCTCGATAACTCCTTGGGGGTGGTCCCCCCGCACTATCGAGCAGCTAAGGGGGATCCGAATTTTGTGTGAACGTGAAGGGATTCTAGGTGGTAGATGGACACACGCCAACTAACACAAGGGCATGTCTGCACTTCTGAGTGGTCACTGTACGAACTCGAATCTGAGAGGTGTACTACCGAGGAAATTTCAGACTGATGGCGCGCTTTCTACTAGTATGCCCAGCGTAGTAGAGTCGCGCCGACGGTATAGCCTGCGCCAACCGAAGCCAGCAAAACCAGATCACCTTTTTTCAGCTTCTTTTCTTCGAGCGCGGTATTCATTGCAAGCGGAATAGTCCCGGCGGTGGTGTTGCCGTAGCGGTCAATATTTATGATGACGTTCTCTGGTTTCACACCCAGCCGGTCGCCGGTGGCTTTGATGATGCGCAGGTTGGCTTGATGGGGAATGAATACATCCACGTCTTTACCGGTAAAACCGTTTCGTTCTAGAAGCTTTTCGCAAACCTCCGCCATGTGGCGCACGGCAAACTTGAAAACGGCCTGACCATCCTGATGAACAAAGTGCATTTTGCGGTCCACGGTTTCATGCGACGTGGGATTCAAACTGCCACCGCCGGGCATGAACAGCGACTCGCCGCCTGAACCATCCACGACGTGCATGAAATCAATCAAACCTAATTCATCTTCAGAGGGCTCCAGCAAAACCGCGCCTGCCCCGTCGCCAAAAATGATGCAGGTCGCGCGGTCGGTGTAGTCAATGATGGACGACATAACATCTGCCCCAATAACCATGACGCGCTTATGCGCTCCGGTAGCGATGTACTGCGCTCCCGTTTGTAGGGCATAAACAAAAGCCGAGCACGCCGCGGAGAGATCGAATCCCCAAACATTGGGCGCGCCGAGCTTGTTCTGTACCAGACAGGCGGTGGAAGGGAAAAACATATCGGGCGTGACGGTCGCCACGATGATGGCGTCTAAATCGCTTGGCGAAAGCCCGCGAGAGTTCAGCACCACTTTGGCGGCTTCCGTAGCTAAATCGCTGCTAGCCACACCTTTAGCGGCGATGTGGCGTTCGCGGATGCCAGTCCGCTCCAAAATCCATTCATCGGTGGTCGCCACCAGTTTCTCGAGATCGGCGTTGGTGAGAGTGTCTGGCGGAACGTAAGCTCCAACGCCCGTAATCTTGGCGCGCGTAAGCTGTTTCAAATTTCTCTCCTGCGGGTTAAACCGATTAGTTTCAAGGATTATGCGAAGAATGTCTAATGAAAACTATCCAACGGCAGTAAAAGTTTAAGCCAGGCACCGGCTACCCACTGCACACACAAGAGCCCGTTACCGTTGCTTCCTTCCGGACCTGGCGGGGTTGGCGGGAATGCGTTGCGCGGGACCGATACCTGACCTTTATGATTTTAACATTGACGACGTAAATGGTTGGAGAGGTATATGTATTTCGCAGAGGAAAACTGGAAACGATCAGCGCCCGGCCGCGAACGGCACGGGCGCTAATCACGAATGGATAGGAAAGTTGTTATTGAGCCGCAATAAATTCAAATACATCGCCTGCGCGGTCAGCGCCTCCGCCTTCGGTCGTGCCAAAAAACTGATTCCTCACAGGATCGTACGTCAGCCCCCCGAACGGGTACCAATGCTGGACGCCGTTGTTAGGAGGAAAGCGATACAACACAATATGGCTCCAGGTTCCGCCTACCGGCGTCAGGCGGAAAATTGTACCGCCGCCGTCGCCGTCGCTTTCTCCGCCAAACTCGGCAGTACCATAGAGTCTCCCTTTTCCATCGAATGTCACGGGGGTAGATGGTTGTTCCCCGTTTTGCCGGTCGAATGTCAGCAAAGTATTCTCAGACCAGTATCCGTTTGCTTGAGGCGATAGCTCAAAAATCGTCCCTTCCTTTATCGCCCCCCCCAGGTTAGTTGAGCCATACAAATTTCCAGATGGATCGAAAGTAAGGCCAAATTGAGGGCTCGCCCCGTCGTTCCCGCCGGTGAAAGCGTACAGCACACTTTGTGTCCACTGGCCGCCCGAACCTTTCGTTAACTTGAAAACAGTGCCCGAGTTACCTGAGCCACCAGCAGAAGCTGTGCCGTAGAGATTTCCGGCAGCGTCAAGAACCAAGTTGCCATAAGTGGGAGTTGCTCCATCATCCCCACCAGTAAAAGAGTAGAGGATCGTCTTGGTCCACTGGCCCCCACCATTCGGTGAGAGCTCATAAACTGTCCCGCAGCCGTACTGGCAATTAGTATTTCCGCCGCTTACCGTCGTGCCATACAAATTCCCCGAGTTGTCCATAACGAGACCACCGTCGGGGTACTCTCCATCGGCGCCGCCGGTAAAGGTGTACAACACTTGCTCTGTCCACTCGCCATTCGAGCCCGGAGAAAGTTCATACACGACCCCAAAAGAACTCCTATTTCCTCCTCCCGCGGTGCCATAGAGATTTCCCGCGTGATCGAAGATTGGACTGGCCACTGGATTCGCTCCATCTGGCGCTCCCTGGAAGCTGTGGAGTACTTTCTCCGTGTAGGTTCCGTTCGAGTTCCGAACCAGTTCGTAAACTGTGCCCAGAGATCCGGTGCCTCCGTCTTCCGTTGTGCCGTAGAGGTTGCCAACGCTATCCAGGATCGGAGGCGATAGAGGCACATAGCCGGCATTATGACCGTCAAAGCTATATATCTCCTTGCCGCCCTGTGCGCCGAGAGCGGGAGTTATAAAAGTTAGAATCGCAAGAACGGCGGGAACTAAAGAGGGGAATACAAACCTGGGTGTCATGACAGCGCCTCGCGTTAGGGGATTCGTGGCGTGCAGGGGAGACTGCTCACTACTGCAGGCAGTTTAGAGCGGCATGCTCGAGCCGTCAATACCAGCCCTGAGCTAAGTCTGAATAAACGCTCTACACCGAGGTACTCTTCAATTTACTGCTCCAAACGACGACAATAGATTCGTGATGCACGAAATCGTCAGCCAACCGGTGGGTCTCAAAAGTGCCATGCAGCGCTATTTCGAAATTGCGCTTTGTGCATTGCTGTCCATCAGTTTCGCGACCCTGGCATCCACCGGAAATCTGGATCTGCCGACTATCCTGCTTGTCAGCTCAGCACTGCTCTTTCGCGGATATCTTTTGTGGCAACGGCGCACATTTTCTCTGCCCGCTTTCTGGACGACGGCGCTGACTTTGGCGTGCGCGGTCTTTTATCTGGCGGATTACGTATTTCTCAGCGGGTCGTTTCTTAAGGCAACCGTACACCTCGTCTTGTTCGTAATGTTAATCCGGCTGTTTTCGGCGCAGCGCGATCGCGATTACTACTTTCTGGCGGTGCTTTCGTTTCTCATGCTGCTGGCCGCGGCGGCTTTGACCATCCGTGCGGCTTTTTTGTTTGGATTAGCGGCATTCATCGTGACGGGCGTCGTGACCGTCATTTTGATGGAGATGAAGCATGCGGCCAATGTCTCCGCGTCGCAATTGCAGATAAAAGCAGATTCTCGAAACATCGCTACAACCATTCTGCGCACTTCGCCAACCATTGCGGTTGCGATCCTTTTATGCGGCGGCGTGATCTTCTTTCTACTTCCGCGCGATTCTGCCGGATATCTTAGCGCGTACTCACCGAACGACAGCATCGGCACGGGATTTAGCGAGCAAGTGCGCCTTGGGCGCATCGGCGAAATTCAGCAATCGGATGCAGTTGTCATGCATGCGCAAATTGACGGTGACCGGCTGGGCGCGCACGAACTGAAGTGGCGCGGAGTGGCGCTGAATCTTTTTGATGGCCGGACCTGGTCGAATCCGCACATGCTGCATATTCTTCTCCGCTCGCCGGATGGTGGATTTGTTGTGCATGCGGGCGTGCCTTCGGGCCGGCAAGTCATTCACTATCGCGTATTGATGGAACCCATCAGCAGCAACGTATTTTTTCTGGCGCCGACGGCGCATGAAGTCCGCGGCAATTTCCGCATGATCGCCGGCGATGACGCGGGAGCAGCATTTGACGTGGATGTAGAGCATCCGCTGAATGCCTACAACGCCACCTCAGATTTAAGCGAGCCCAGCGCCGTGGATTTGCGGGCTGCGTACGGTATGGCCCCGGCAGTAGTCTTGCTCGACGATCTGCAACTTCCGCATCTGGATCCGCGTATCCCACAGCTCGCGGAAGAAATTACAGCCGATGGCAAAACAAATTATGACAAAGCAGTCGCACTGGAAAGTTATTTGAAATCGCACTACGGCTATACGTTGCAGCTTTCCAGCACCGAACCGCGCGACCCGCTCGCAGAATTTCTCTTTGAGCGCAAGCAAGGTCACTGCGAATACTTCGCTTCTTCCATGGCGGTAATGCTGCGAACTCTGCACATTCCAGCGCGGGTCGTAAATGGATTTCGCGGCGGCGAGTTCAATGATCTAACAGAGCAGTATGTGATTCGGGCGCGCGACGCCCATTCCTGGGTGGAAGCCTACTTTCCCGGCTATGGTTGGGTTGCATTCGATCCGACTCCGGCGGGACTGGCTGGCGCTCCGTCAGGATGGGGGCGAGCAGCGCTTTATCTCGATGCACTCAGTTCTTTTTGGCGCGAGTGGGTGATTAATTACGATCCCGCACACCAGTTTAGTCTGGCGGAAAATGCTTCGCGTCACGGTCGGCAGGAATTTTTCCGTTTGCAAAGCTGGGCCCAGAAACGCTACGCGTCTTTGCTAGTACTTGCCCGGCACGCGCAGAAAAGCGTTTCACGCTCTCCGCAAGAATGGGGCGTGGGAGCGATCGCGGTCTTTTTCATTTTGTTGCTGGCTCGCTATAGCTTTGCCCTTGCAAAAATCTTCGACCGCTGGCGCAAAATGACGCAGCCGGCAAAAGCGCCATCTGCCGCGGCTGCGATTTGGTATGACCGCATGATTCGCAATATGAAGAAGCGCGGATTTCAAAAAACAGCGGCACAAACGCCGCAAGAATTTGTTAAAGCCATCAGCAACGAAACTTTGCGCCTCCGCGTGGCTAACTTTACGGAACATTACGAATCTGCGCGCTTCGGCGAGTCCGTAGAAGATGTGCGCCGCCTGCCTGAATTATTCGCGGAAATTGCCCGCGGAGCATAGCTGCTCGGAACGCCTTCGCATCATGCAGCTATATAAAAATTCCTCAGATTGAGTGCATATTTCTCGGCGCAAAATTATTTCCTCATTTGCGGTATTTACGCAAGTCATTGCTAGCAATGTAGTTATCTGGTTATCCAGAATAATTCCCGCTTGGCATCTGCCGTGCTTGACTATAATGCGTGAGTACAAATTTCAGCTTGAGTTTAAGTTTTCTATCAACCCCAAGGACTGGGGACCGATCCCGGCCAGGGAAAAGGAGCTTCCCAACGATGAATCGCACTTCGTTATCTCTGTTACTGGCAGCCAGCATGGCGGCCACGGTAGGTTGCGCCAGCAAAAATTATGTTCGCCAACAAACGACCCCATTGATCAACAAGACCAATGAACTCGACGATCTGACCGCGAAAAATTCGAAAGACATCAAGGATGTTGACGCACGCACCCAAGCCGCTTTGCAAGCGGTGAACACCAAGACCGATGCCGTGGACCAGAAAGCGCAGGCCGCTGGCGCGCAAGCCGGTCAAGCGCAGACTTTGGCGGACAACGCCACCCGTCGCGTGGACTCTCTGCAAAACACGGTCGCCAATCTCGACAATTATCGGGTTGTGACGGAAGCCTCGGTGTTGTTTGGCTTTAACAAAGACATCCTGACCAAAGACGCCAAGTCTGATTTGGACAAGCTGGCGGGCAGCATCAGCAGCGCCAAGGGCTACATCGTGGCCGTGGAAGGCAGCACCGATTCCACCGGCGATGCGCAATACAACTACGATCT
>JAJPHW010000061.1 GCA_021325035.1 Terriglobia bacterium | reverse complement strand
GTAGTTCCATACAGATTGCCCGCTCGATCCAAAACCATCTGGCTCTTCACGTCCGGGCCGCCGTCGAGACACGTATCGTTCGCGAAGTCGCTGCAAAAATTGTAGAGAACTGTCTCCGTCCACGCGCCGCCTCTTTGCACAGGCGGCGAAAGCTCGAACGCGATGCCACCTCCACTGCCTAATTCGTTGCCGGTGCCACCAAAGCCAGTCGTGCCGTAAAGATTGCCGGACGCGTCGATCGCGAGGCCTGCGCTCGGGCTCTCTCCGTCCAGGCACGACAACCCGTCGAAGTTCTGGCAAAAGTCGTAAAGAATTGTTTCTGTCCAATTGCCATGCCCGTCAGGAGAAAGCTCATAGGCGGCGCCGTCGTCGTAAGCGCCCCCAGTAATCCCGACGCCATACATGTTGCCTGCCTTGTCGAAGATTACTGGGCCTATGGTGTGGGCCGTATCGTTGGGATATCCGGAGAAATTGTGGATCACCCTATAATTGGCGCTCTGGCCTGCCGCAGACGCGCACATCAAGGCCGCGAACGCAAAAAGCCCGAATGCAAAAAGAAAGAGAAAACCCAAAGTTGTCTTGCTCATACCGTACATCCTTCCGCCCGCTCCCATTCTCTGCTCGAGCGGACGCGCGACTGTCAGCATATCCCAAGGATTGCCTCGCGAAAATAGGGCCGAAAGGCCCTAAAAAGCATACTTGGCGACTACCTACCCAACACCGTTCCGTTTGCTAAGGGGCAAAACGTAAGCACCATCGAAGTGTATTTTTGTGACTGGGAATTTGCTTACAACTTTCCTAACGATGGCAGCCTTGGATGCGAGAACTCGATTATGAACACATCCGGTCAATCCGGAGTTTATGCAGGCGTCTTGAGCAATCCGTAGAAAAAAGCTCGGACACCCGTCTGCTAACAAGGCGGGTGTCCGAGGTTAAAGGCATACACTAACTACGGGATAAACTCAAAGACGACGCCGAGCCCGTCGTCTCCTCCGAATTCCGCGGTGCCATAAAGGTTATCCATTGCGTCCGGGACTATGCCACCCGGACCATAGCCGTCCCTACAAGCCTGTTGCGAACACGAACTATAAAGGACATTTTCCCGGCCAGTGGTATCGATAGTGTAAATGGTTCCGCGTCCGTAAGCACCGCCCGCGCCGGTAGTACCGTAAAGCGCGTTTCTGTGTGGGTCTATGTACAAAGTCCCGGGTCCTGCACCATCGCTGCCATTAAATCTGAAAAGGCTTAACTTGCGGGACCTGGCATCGATTCGAAAGACGCCGCCGTTGCCGCCAGAACTAAGCGTGCTATAGAGGTTTCCGCCCGCATCATAGGCTATGGGAGAGAACGGCAGATAGGGTTCCATCCCCGGGGGTATGGCCGCTAGCAACTGGTATTTCCATTCCTCGCGGTTTCGCGATAGCACAAACAGCGTTCCACCTTCAAGTTTGCTGATGTTTCCGCTATAAGGCGTCGTCCCGTAAAGGTTGCCGGATTTATCGAATGTCACGCCGCCGCCGGGGTTATAGCCATCGGGGCATTCATCGCCATCGCCCTGCGTACAGAAACTGTACAAAATAGTCTCCTGCCAGCCCAGAGCACCGGGCGATAGCTTAAATGCCACGCCCTCTCCGCCAGCCACGTGCCCCGTTCCCCCAAGCCCGGCCGTCCCGTAGAGATTTCCTGCATTATCGAACACAAGCGGCCCAGCCTCGCCCACCCATCCATCTTGGCAAGAGCCGTTGCTGAAGTTGGTGCAAAAGTTATAAAGCACGGTCTCGGCCCAAGTGCCGCCTTTTTCCTTTGGCGGAGAGAGTTCAAACGCAACCCCGGGCCCAGTCATGTACGCATATCCCGAACCGCCGCTGAATGTCGTTCCATATAGATTTCCGGCGGCGTCGATCGTGAGACCATTCGGGTAAGCCCCATCCAGGCACGAAGACCCATTGAAATTTGAGCAAAAATTATAAAGAACTGTCTCCGTCCAATTGCCTTGCCCATCGGGCGAAAGCTCGTAAACTATCCCACAGCCCAGATCACCACAGCCTGCTTGATTGCCCCCACCCGAAGTGGTGCCATACATGTTCCCAAGCTTATCGAACACCGTAGAACTAGTAGGCAACATCCCGTCGTTCGGGAAACCTGAGAAGCTATGGATGACTTTGTAGTTATTTTGCCCCGCCGCCGACGCGCACATCAGCGCCGTCAAAGCAAAAAGCGCGAATGTAAAAAGAAAGAAAAAACTCAAACTTGTCTTGCTCATACCGTACATCCTTCCGCCCGCTCCCATTCTCTGCCCGAGCGGACGCGCGCTGTCAGCATATCCCAAGAATCGCCCCGCGAAAATAGGGCCGAAAGGCTCTAAAACGCACGCCAGTCGCCGCCTTCCGGCGGCGTCGGCCAAAAGCCTAATTTTGTTCCACGGGCATGCGCCATAATTGACGCGCACCAAATCTTACGAAGCGAACGGGAGATGCCTCGGCATCTCCCTTATACGACGCGAAGGGAAACTGTGCTGCATGTTCAGCCAATTCTTTTTCCCGCTTTGCAAGTCGTTCCGCGAATTCTTCGCAAATTTCAATCGCCATAATTATTTCCCTCTGATTTCATCGATGGCCCGCCGGAGAATCCCAAAGATTCTTTTCCGTTCCTCCGGTGAGGAATCAAATTTTTCGTAAAGCGCGGCTTTGAGATCGTCTTTCAATTCGCGGAATTCGCGCTTCGCTTCGCGCCACTCCCCCTTACTCGCGCGCCGCGGATCGCCGGCGAAAGCTTCTTCTTCATTTTCTTCATCGGTGAAGCGCTTCTGAAAATCCGCCATCTTGCGGCCAAAGCGCGCGAGTTGGTCGAGAACCTCTTCGACGCTGGCGCGGTTTTCGTTGAAGTACTTCGTTCCGGCTTCGGTGATGCGGTAAAGTTTCTTCGCGCCTTCCGATTCAGACTCGGCATAACCGGTTTCTTCCAAATAGGTCAACGCAGGATAGACCATGCCTGGGCTGGGCGCGTAAATTCCACTCGAGTGTTCTTCGATCTGTTTGATGATCTCGTAGCCGTGACGCGGCTTTTCGCTGAGTAGCGCGAGAATAATCAGTTGCAGGTCGCCGGAGGCTAGCATTTTCGCGGCGCGCATGCCGGGACCTCCCATGAAGGGACCCCCAAAGCGGCCAAAGAAACCGCCTCGACGCCCAAAACGGCCGTGATGGCCGCGGCAGTCGAAAGATTCGTGTTCGTGATGTCTGTGCATTTCAAATACTCCTTGTATCTTTAAATCTGTCTAGAACTATATCATTAGATATGTTTAGAGTCTTAAAAGATTCAACGTTTGTCGGTCAAAGCACGATCCTATATGGATTCCATGCTATGTGATTGCAGGCAATGATTTTAGCTACTCGTGGTGAAAGTCAGCAGTCATTGGAACGCTGTTTTTGCGCGATTTGCGCGAACAGCATATTTCATGCAAACACTTTACAATCAATAATTTGCGCTGGTTAAAAAATCACTTGTAGTAAATTTGCATGCAAATTTGACGTCGAAAACGCACAAATTCATCCCCACTAAGTCGCGTTCTCGACGCGAAAAAGAGCGAGTGCTTGCAGAGCAGATTTCACGTCAGACTTTTCGAAAACCAAAACGCGCGGAGAACAACGCGAATCCGCAGTGAGAATTCCTTGCTGTCCGTTTAGTCGCGCCGGGGGAACCAGGGATGGTTCGACTGCGTAAATTCATTCGCGAGCGAATGAATTTACATACGCTCAAGATGACAAAGGCAATAAGTTGGCATCGCGTTTGACGCTGCTCCGGTTCGCGACCTAAGATGAAAATCTCTCCACTCGTGACCCAACTATGATCGGCCAGACAGTTTCGCATTATCGAATCATCCGCCAACTCGGCAGCGGCGGCATGGGTGTCGTGTATGAAGCTCAGGACCTGACGTTAGGACGTAATGTCGCGTTGAAGTTCCTGCCTTCTGCTTTGGCCAATGATGCCGGCGCGCTGGACCGGTTTCTGCTGGAAGCAAGAGCGGCTTCGGCGCTCAACCATCCGAACATCTGCACTATCTATGCAGTCGAAAAAGACGACGGGCAGTCGTTCCTCGCCATGGAACTTCTGGAGGGGCAAACCCTAGACGTTTTGCTGGGTCACGGACCTCTCGCGATTGATCGGGTGCTCGACTTCGCCATTCAACTTGCCGACGCGCTCGATGCCGCGCACGCGAAGGGTATTGTCCACCGGGACATCAAGCCGGCAAATATTTTCATTACGCAACGCGGACAGGTAAAGATTCTTGATTTCGGGCTGGCGAAACTAACGCAGCAAGCCGAGACCGAGACGCTAGGCGCAACAGCGCATTTGACCATGCCGGGATCCACTGTCGGGACGATTGCTTACATGTCGCCCGAGCAGGCCCGCGGAGAAACACTCGACCCGCGGACTGACTTGTTTTCGCTGGGTACGGTCATCTATCAGATGGCGACGGGGCAGTTGCCCTTCGCCGGAAATACTTCGGCGGTGATTTTTCAGGCAATTCTGGACCGCGATCCCACCCCGCCGATTCAGATCGTTCCCGGCTTGCCGATAAAACTGGAAGACATCATTGACAAGCTTTTGGAAAAAGACCGCGACCTGCGTTATCAATCGGCAGCGGATTTGCGCGGCGATTTGAAGCGGCTGAAGCGGGACACCGATCCCAAAGCGCGTTCTTCCTCTTCCTCGTCACAAATTGCGGCAGCTACAAGTTCAACCCACGTTTCTACGACTGCGGCATCGCCGGGCATTCCTGCGCAGGTGTCTAGTTCCGCGGTGGTCAGCGCGATTCGTCAAAACAAAGTCGGCACTGCGCTGACTGCGGTTATTCTCATCGTCGTCCTCGCCGCAGCCGGATATGGCATTTATGCGCTGTTAAACCGTTCTCACCAGCAGCCATTTCAAAACATAACGGTTCGGCAGATTACACAAACAGGCAAGGCAACCCTGGTGGCCATTTCGCCCGATGGCAAGTACATCATGAATGTGCAGCGCGACAACGGCCAGGAAAGCTTGTGGCTGCGCAATCTGCCAACGAACAGCAACACCCAGGTCATTCCTCCGGCGCAGACGAGATATGTCGCACTGCATTTTTCTCCGGACGGGAATTACCTCTACTTCGAGCGCAGCGAACCGGGCAGCGAGGAGTTGCACAATCTCTATCGCGCACCGGTGTTGGGCGGTACACCGGAAAAACTGATTAGCGACATTGATTCGAATATCACGTTCTCACCCGATTCAAAGCAGTTTGCCTACTTGCGCTATAACAGCCCAAACCTCGGGCGGTTCCGGCTGATCATCCATACGGTTGATACGGGTGAGGAAAAAATTCTTGTTGAGGATGCGATCTCTTCGGGATTGCAAACTCCAGCCTGGTCGCCGGATGGAAAGACCCTGGTTTGCATGACATTCAACGTGCCCAACGCCCTGAGTGGATTGGTCGCCGTGGATGCCACCACCGGCAAGCAAAAGTTGTTTTACAGTTCCCCCACCGCCGCGCTCAACAACCCGACATGGCTGCCCGATGGCAGCGGCATAGCGGTGATTACACAGCTTACGCGTTCGCAGATTTCTCTGGTTTCCTATCCCGATGGAAAATTGCAACCCATCACCCGGGACACGAACAGTTATTCAGATTTCAGCCTGGCCGCCGACGGGAAAACCCTCGTCGCGGTCATGAATGAGAGCCACCGAGATGTTATCGTGGGCCCGAGTTCCGCAACCACTGCTTCACAATTCAAACGTGTCACTTCCGGATCGCCAGTGTTCAGCTTTACCTGGACGACAGACAATCAACTGATTGCCGGATCGGAAGTCGATCTCTCTCTAATCAATCCGGAAACCGGCAACAGAACCACAATTGCGCCACCGCCAGGCATGGTCGTCATTCAGCCTTCGGCATGTGAGAACGGTGGACACGTAGTTTTCGGGGCCGTTTCGATCACCGGGAAGACAACCATCAGTATTTGGCGGATGGATGCGGCAGGCGGCAACTTCAAGCAACTTTCGAGCGGAAAACTGGACCAGAATCCAGAGTGCTCACCCGATGGTAAGTATGTGGTTTATCAAGATAATCTCGATGACGGCGCAGTCAGAATAGTTTCCATAGACGGAGGGGACTCGCGAAGATTATCGCCTGAACTTGCGGGCGGCGGGCTGGCTTTTTCACCTGACGGCAAATGGATTGTATTTTCGCAATTCCAGCACTCCGGCGATCACACCGAAAAGTTGGCTTTTATCTCCACGAGTTCGGAAAAAATCGAGAAACTTTTAGATTTCCAGAAAGCGCGCAATACACCGGTCGTGTTTTCCCACGACGGCAAATCCGTAATCTACGCTTTTGCGAACGCGGGAGTTGACAACCTGTGGCAACAACCAATCGATGGTTCTGCGGGAAAGCAAATCACAAACTTCGACGCCGAGCAGATCGGCGCTTTCCATTATTCATTTGATGGGACAAAACTCGCCATGACGCGCGGGCACACAGATTCGAACGTCGTGATGTTGCAGGACGCGCAAAAATAAAAAGCGGGAATCTTTCGATTCCCGCCTTCTGGTTTCACTTCGATTAGCGACGGCCGCCCTGCTGATGGCTGGCCATGTGCTCCTGTTGCTGAGCGTGCTGCGTTTCCATTCGCATGGTTTGTTGCTGGTGACGTTGTTCCACCTGCTGCCTCTGCGCATCGTTGTAATTCTTCTGCTGCATGCGCTGGTGGTCCGCTTCCTGCTTCGCCTGCAACTGCTGGTGCTGCTGGTTCTGCTTCGCGATCAACTTGTCCTGCTGCTGCTGGTATTTCTGGTCCAGCTTTGCATTTCCAGTGCTCGGCCGAGGCATGTTGGCGTGGGGTTGCACGTCGCGTGCTTCTGCCGGAACTGGAGGACGCGGAACATTGTTTCCGCCACGGCCTTCCGAATACGAAGCTCCGGGCGCCTTCGCCGGCACAGCTTCGTGGTTAAACTCGGCGGGACGCGCAGTGGCAGCTATAGGAGGCTTCCCCTGGTTGGCAGAGAAGCGCAACTGCGGATTGCCACGCGCTGCTTCGAAGTGCTG
>JAJPHW010000085.1 GCA_021325035.1 Terriglobia bacterium | reverse complement strand
ATTTGCGAAAAAGCTAAAATATAGATCAACCTCTCTTTCATGGATCTCTCCGCAAAAATTCGTAGCCTGCCCACTTCGGCTGGCGTGTATCTCTATAAAAATGCCGAGGGTGACATTATTTACGTCGGCAAAGCAAAGAACCTGCGAAGCCGCGTCAGTTCGTACTTTCATGAAGCGCGCATCGCGAATGCCAAAACCGACACACTCGTTCGCGAAGCCGTTGATGTTGATTACGTAGTCGTTGATAACGAAAAAGAAGCGCTTGCACTTGAAAACAACCTCATCAAGCAAAAGAAGCCGCGCTTTAACATTCTGCTCCGCGATGACAAGACC
Source organism: Terriglobia bacterium (assembly GCA_021325035.1). Taxonomy (GTDB): domain Bacteria; phylum Acidobacteriota; class Terriglobia; order Terriglobales; family Acidobacteriaceae; genus JAJPHW01. The sequence goes on along the minus strand of JAJPHW010000085.1, from coordinate 10,707 downwards.
TATCCGTACGTAAAGTTGACTTTGGGCGAGCGATTTCCTCGCGTTTATGTCACCCGCCGCCTAAAAAAAGATGGCAGCGAATATTACGGCCCATTTTTTCCCGGCAATCTGGCTTATCGCATTGTTGATTTAATTCACCGGACGTTTCTGGTTCCTTCCTGCAACGTTGATCTGACGCGATTTCATCCTCGGCCATGTTTGCAGTTCTACATCAAGCGCTGCCTCGGACCGTGCGTGGAAGGCTTGACAACATCAGACATCTATCAGGAAGCCGTCAATGACGTGAAGTTGTTTCTGGATGGGCACGGCGCCGACCTCGCCCGTTCCCTGCGGGAGCGCATGCAACAGACTGCCGACTCCCAAGAATTTGAACGGGCTGCACGCTATCGCGACCTTATCTCTACAGTCGAGCAGTTGCAAGAGAAGCAGCGCATCGCAGCTGCCGAAGGCGACGATGCCGATGTTTTCGGCTATCACTTCGAGAACAATATGCTGGCCGTGAATCTCTTCCACGTTCGCGGAGGCAAAGTACTCGATCGGCGGGAGTTTTTCTGGGAAGACCTGCCCGAGTTTACAACGGCATCGAATTTCAATCCTGGCGACTTCTTTTCGACATTTTTGCAGCAGCTCTATCTCGGCCAGCCCTATATTCCGCGCAATTTATATATACCAGTGGACTTTGAGGACCGAACCGTCCTCGAAGATTTGCTCAGTGAACAAATTACTGCCAAAGATCCAAGGGCGCCACGAGTTCACATCTCCATTCCACAGCGCGGAGAAAAACGGTCGCTTATCGACCTTGCTGGGACCAATGCGAAACAGTCCTATGATCAGCGCTTTCGCGTGATGAAGCCGAAAACCAAGGCCATTCAAGAAGCGTTGCAAGATGCTCTCAGCCTGCCCGATCTGCCAACACGCATCGAATGTTTTGATATCTCCCACATTCAGGGCGCGGAGACAGTCGCTTCGATGGTCGTGTGGGAAGACGGCAAGATGAAGAAGTCCGACTATCGCAAGTTCATCATCAAGACGGTCGAAGGCGTGGACGATTTTGCTTCCATGCGTGAAGTTGTGGGGCGACGATATGCGCGGCTGCAACAGGAAAAGAAGAAGATGCCAAGCTTGGTATTAATCGACGGCGGCCTTGGCCAGCTTCATGCCGCCGCGAAGGCGCTCGAATCGTGTGAAGTCATTAATCAGCCGCTAGCTTCGATTGCTAAGCGCGAAGAGATTATTTACGTCTATGGACAGGAATCCGACCCGGTCGTGCTCGATCATCACTCGCCGGTATTGCACCTGGTACAGTTGATCCGCGATGAAGCACATCGTTTTGCTGTTACGTTTCATCGCAAGCGCCGCCAGATGCGCGACCGCTCGACTGAGCTATTAGAAATTCCCGGTGTGGGCGAGAGCACTACTCGCCGCCTGCTTCAACACTTCGGTAGTCTGCAAGCAGTTAAACAAGCTGATGCTGCGGCATTATCGTCGGTGGTGACGAGAAGTCAGGCGGAAGCGATTGAGCAGTATTTTCGCAAATGATGCACGGGCGGGGCGCCCGCGTCTACGCCTTATTTCTCAGTTGTGCTGTTCCCCATATCCAACGCGACTTTCCAGCTACCATCTTTCTGCTTCTTCCAGACCGTCATGTACTTTCCATGCGCAACAAACGGCTTGCCGTCTTTATCTTTGCCACGATACTCGTAGTTTCCATAGGTATAGCCGAGGTCGCCGGACGCGGCCATATCCGCCTTCACCGGTGTCCAAGTTAGGCTATTGCCTTTGTCAAGGAATCCCAACGTCTTGAGGATGGCCTCTTTCCCTTCCAAAATTGATTCCCCGTCGGGCAGCTCGACAGCATCTTCGGCGTAGTAGAAAATATATCCGGCAGATCCCTTTTCGGCGGTGGCTTTCATGAACTCCGCTTCCATGGTGACAAGTTCCTGCGCGCCATTATCTTTTGAGGCGTCCTTCGCGCTGGCTGAGCGCGCCTGGCCGCGCTGCTGATCTTCCGTCCATGGGGGGATCACTCCAACCATACGTGCATAAGCGATCGACTGCCCCAAGTGCTCGGCGGTATGACGCACCATGAAGAGCAGAACTCCTCGCTCGGTGTTCTTTCCGCCGAACCAATCCATGCTTTTTTCAAGGTCTGCGTCGGGCATTTTTACGATGGCTTCGCGCTCATGGGTGAACGAATCTTTGAGAATAGATTCAACCTTCGTCTTATCTGTAGCCGACTTCTCCAAGTGCTCAACATCCACACCCGTCGGGGGAGGCGTGCCAATCAATTTGGGCAGGTTGTAGTTGGCCGCAGCCACATGAAGAAAAACTTCGGCGATAGAACGGACATCACCAGTCGGCCGGTACGTGTATTTGTCGGCCGGAATGGCTTCGGCCAGCCGTGTGAATTTGTCTTCCTGTACGCGGACTTCCGCCAGCACTTCGGCGCGATATCCGGAAACTCCCGGCGTAGGATCTTTATAGGGATTGACCTGCGCCGATGCGCCGATTGCGGCTAAAACAAATATGATTGAACTCGCCGACTTTGTCATCGTCATCGCTTCTCGCCTCCAAGCATGGCCATGTTAGACGAAAAGATTGAATTATGGATAGTGGGAACGATGCTAAGTGAGTGCGACCTGCTCTTCGCCTAATTGTTGATTAATCAATCTTGAGAGCAGCGGCTTCAATCCCTCACTGGTCTTTGTCAGGACAAAGTCTTGCTCTGCTTCCGACCAATCAAGTTTGAAGCTGGTGGCCAGCGCGGAAATCCAAATCTGCCGCACCGGCGCATTGGGAGAAATCACAAACCGCCCACCATCTTCAAAAGAAATGTGCAGCGCGCCGGATTGATCTTCCACTTCAAAATCAGCCGACTCTTCCGCAGCAATGAGGCTCTGCTTCAACGATTCGAGCGCCGAGTCGGCGCGCCGGCGAAAATCTTGTTCGTTCAGTTCGGTCATGGTGGGAAGTATAAATTGTTGCGGCGTTTACGCCGGTTGCAGCGCATCAATCTTCGCGGCCATGATGAAGTCGCTCTCGGTTAGTCCATCCACTTTGTGCGTCCACAAGGTGATGGCGGCCTTGCCCCAAGCCAGCAGAATGTCTGGATGATGTCCCTGCTGCTCGGCCAGCGCACCGACACGATTCACGAAATCGAGCGCCTGCGCAAAATCAGGAAATGTAAACGTTCGGGTAATGTGGTGCTCATTGACCACTTCCCAATTAGGCAATTGATGGCTCAGTTCGTGAAGTGCGGAATCCTTGAGCGCCGGCACCCCGCCGCGGCAGGGGATGCAGGTTTTTTGCGCGAGAGACAATGGCATGGCAACCTCCGGGATTATTGTAATCCGCCGACTCCCGAGCCTGTTGCAAAGAATACGACAAGGATTAGGCGTCCCCGCTGTTAACATCAAATTGAGTTAAAAACCGCGCGCGGGAAGCCTATCGCCATGAAAAAGAATGTTTGGAGAGCGGTGATCGAGGTCGGCTTCATCATCTTTCTTTTTTATTCCAACCTGTTAATGGGCGAATTTGAGCGCTCAGGGTTGGGGGAAAAGAAAGGGTTGGTTTGGGCATTGGCGGATGTTTTCACATCTGCAAATTTTGCGATCGCAGCAGTAGCCGGGTTGGTCGGCTACATTCTTTTCGAATTCCTGCGAAAACGATTCTAAGTTCTAAGTAATGACTCCGAGTAACGATACCGGTTTTTTCAACGGGGAGCTATACGTAAAGTTTGGCCTCAGGATTTTGCAGTTCGCGCGGCGAGCAGCGACTGACGAGTTGAAAAAGTGTCCGGTATATTAAAGCTGTCCGGTAGCTACGGCGTGAATTAGACGTGTCCGTCGTGATTATTTGGTATGCCGCTGAATGACGTTACGCCATGACCATAATGAACGCAGTCGCAGGAGCCATTCTCGTTGCATTCGGCTTTTTCCTGGTTGGTCTTACGGTTTTAGTCTTCGCGAAGCCATCGGTAGCTGAACGGTTTTTTATGTCATTCGCGAGTTCGGCGCGAGCACACTACACTGAGCAAGTTGTCCGCTTACTAGTCGGCGCGTCAGTCGTCGTTCGCTCTGCCGTTATGTGGCAACCGAAGGTCTTCTGGTTCGTCGGATGGGCCATCGTCTTGTCCTCCTTGGTGTTGATCCTTACTCCGTGGCAATGGCACCATCGTTTCGGCGAGCAAGTGCTTCCGATACTCATTCGCCGCATGAAACTGTTTGCCATCGGGCTGTTGGCCTTCGGAGTTTTACTTATTTATGCGGTATTTACTACGGTTCCCCAAAATGCGGCATAACCAGCCGCTCAAGAACGACGCGTCAGCTGGCGGGTGGCCCACACGTTCTTTGTAAAGGTGGGTTGAGGCAACTATGCGAAAATCTTGAATTACTTGGCAATCCCAGGTTGCTCGCCTTCGGCTACGCGGAAACTGGGGCACCAGGCGTTTCTCGGTACAGAGTGTGGATTTCAACATTCTGTGGTAAACAGGTTTAGCAATTACTCATAACGTCTTGAGGCAGGTTTCATGTTTACTCCAGAAGAGTTGCGGCAGGCCAAAATCTTTGCCTGTCTTAACGAAACCGAATGCGCTCGATTGGCGCATACCATCGCTGATGTGCGGCTTGAGCCGGGAGAATGGGTCTTTCGGGAGGGCGCGCCCGCCTTGTTCTATGTCTGTTGGAAGGAAGTCTGCGAATAGTTCTGGATGTTCACGGAAAGCAGACCGAGTTTCCGCAGTACGAACTCAAGCCGGGCGAGTTCCTGGGCGAAGTGCCTCTTCTGCTGGGAACTCCGACCTTCGGCTCATTGCGAGCTCAAACCTCATGCCGTATCGCGCGCCTGGATAAGCAGCAGTTTCATCACTTGATTCGAGACTCAAAAGAGGCTCGCACCATGATTCTGGAGACGTTGGGTGAGCGGCTTTTGCTGATCCAGCAACGCTCCCTTTCCTTACCAACATCGCGGGTTCTCATCTTCGGCCGCAACAGGAATGAGGACTGCCATAACATCCGAGAATTTCTTTCAGCTAATCGTATTCCTTACGAGTGGGTTGATCGTGATGTCTATCCGGACAGGTTGCCGGGCGGCCTGTCCGACGACCCCGATTGTCCGGGCGTAAGTGTTGACGGACAGCTTTTCAGTGAGCCGCCGACAATGAGGGAAATTGCCGATGCCTTGCAACTGCAGACCAAGCCCAATCACGGCAGCTATGACGTGGTGGTTGTGGGGGCCGGACCAGCTGGTATGGCGGCCGGGGTTTATGGAAGTTCTGAAGGGCTAAGGGTGCTGATTGTCGAGCGCTGTGCCGCAGGCGGGCAAGCGGGGACATCATCCCGCATCGAAAACTATCTGGGGTTTCCAGAGGGAATTTCAGGGGAAGATCTGACCGGGCGCGGGTTCAAGCAGGCGACTCGCTTCGGCGCGGAAGTTGCGCTGACGCGTTCGGTGGAAAAGATCACTCCTTCGAGTGAAGGCTACGTGTGCGAGTTTGACGGAGGCCAGTCGGTTTCAGCCCGAGCTGTGGTGTTGGCCACAGGCGTGGACTGGCGTCGGCTGCAAGCCAAGGGTGAAGATCGCCTGCTGGGACACGGCGTCTTTTATGGAGCAGCCCGCCAGGAAGCTACCAATGTAGTCGGTAAGAAGGTCTTCATAGTAGGAGGCGGCAATTCAGCAGGACAAGCAGCCATGTTTTTGTCGAGCTATGCGGCTGAAGTAAAGGTATTGGTACGAGGCGAAGGGTTGAAGCTCAGCATGTCGCAATACCTGATTGATCAGATTGCATCAAAGGCCAATATCAAGGTGCTGCCTCATACCCAGGTGATTTCTGTTGAAGGCGAAAATTTCTTAGAACAAATTGAGACCCGTATTCAAGCTCCGCATGAGGCGGAGAAGATTCTCGGCCACGAAGCCGATGCATTGTTTGTGATGATCGGCGCCGATGCCAGCACATCATGGCTACCAGACGATTTGGAGCGCGATCCACGCGGCTATATTTGCACGGGACGCGACCTCACTACCTGGAAACTCGATCGCCATCCATTTCCCTTGGAGACCAGCTTGCCGGGCGTGTTCGCGGCTGGTGACGTGCGCCACAACTCCATCAAACGAGTATCGAGTGGCGTGGGCGAGGGCAGTATGGCTATCGCGTTCATCCATCAATACCTGGCTATATAGCAGAGGGGACGGCCGGATGGCCGGCCTTTGAATGGCCGAAACCATTACAAGCGTGGGTGCCCCGTCCTTCGCGCACGTTGCGAAGGGCGGGTACCACGGACCTCAGCGTCGGGCGAGTTTCATCCGTGAGAGCGTCGCGGATTTATACAGTCGGCGACTCTTGTCTTCCGAACCTGTGCCACCCGCCCTTGCCGGGTGGCCCAGGTTCCGCGTAGCGCAAGCGAGCTAACCTGGGCTGAAATGGTTTTCTTTCCCTAGCAGTGCGCGGAAAAACCCGGTCCAAGGCGGCCGTGCAAAGAGTCCTGCCGAATCGCGGTCGAGGTATGGTGTCAGGCCTCAGGCTTGGCGGGAGTTCTGATCAAGACAATGCTCACAATGAGGATCCAGCATAGGACGAGGCATGGAGCCGTCGCCGTAGTGCCCCACCCGACTGCACTGTAAAACTGAGCCGCGTCGGAACCGAAGAACATGGCCGGAACAAACGCGAGGTTGACCACAGCGATAACCCAGGCTAACCAACCAAGCCACGGCGGCGTGAGGCGCCCGCGCAGTATTGCGAAACCAGAGGCGGACAGAAACAGCGTCGTCATAAGCCGGCCAATGGATCCAAACAGGAGAAATTGGCCTGGGGCGAGGACACCATCCACTGTCGGATCGATTGGAATCTTAGACACAATCGCAGTGCCAGCTTCCATCGATTGGGCCACGAAGCTGAACGTCAGCCACATCAGCCCGGAGACGAGGGCAATCGTGGAGGCCCACTCCATGTGCAGACTTTCCTGGCGAAGGACCAGCCGGAAGCCCACCAGAAAAACAACGAGGATCGCGCTCCCGATGATGCTCACGATAACGCGCGTGAGGATGTCCCACTGCGGAGGCGCACCTTCATACATAAAGTAGAGCGGTAACTGCGTCAGCGAGATGAGCGTGGCGATCAATCCGAAGATCCCGGTGTTTCGCCGTAGCCTTAATTCAGTCATGCAAGCCTTTCTTTTCAATCATCATGTCCAGCATCAAGGCAGTCGGGCGGCGGTGCTTGGGTTTAGACGCACATCCAACCCGCGAGTAAGCTGGCCCAGTGCCAGAAAATTCTCTGTTTCCGAAACACAACCTGATAAGAAGAATGCAGCCGCGCGGAGTGGCCCCTTCGATCCGTTCTTCGGCTTGAGGGGGGCCTCAAGAAAAATACGCGTGATTGCGCATAACCGCGTCCGCCGTCAAGTCCACTTTGGTAGCTAAGAATGCCCGCATGCCGTGCGCAATCTTTTCCCGCTAAATCCAATCAAATGTTGGGGTTCCCATTTTGGGAATGTTCCTTTAGGAACACTAGCGCAATTTTCGACCAAACGTTCCGCAAGGAACCCTTGGCACAAAAACAGCGCTTTGGGAAATCATCCCGTGTCATCCCGAAGACCCGCGCTTTTCATCGCGGGGGAGGGATCTTGCGCGAAGTGACCATGCTGTCGAGCTGCGTACGGGCGATCAATGATGTCCGCCCCACATGAGCTACTTCGCGTACGCGGGCGACAACTCACGCAGCTTGGCAACGGTAGCGGGAATCAGCGATAAGGCAAAGTCCACTTCGTCTTCAGTGTTTTGCTTACCGAGGCTGAAGCGGATGCTGGCACGGGCCTGATCGGGGCGCAATCCCATGGCGAGAAGAACGTGGGAAGGCTCAATGGCCCCCGAAGAACAAGCGGCGCCGGTGGAGACGGCGAGGCCTTTAAGGTCGAGCGCAATGATGAGCGCTTCGCCTTCGATGTGGTCGAAGTGAATGTTCGTCGTGTTGGGGACGCGAGGCGCGCCCGCGCCGTTCACTCCTGCAATGTCAATTTCTGCGAGCAAAGTTCGTTCGAGGCGGTCGCGGAGAGCGGCGATGCGGGCAACTTCCCCGTTGGTGAGGCCGAGGCGCGCGAGTTCAGCAGCTTTGCCGAGGGCAACGATGCCGGGGACGTTTTCGGTGCCGGCGCGGCGGGAGCGCTCGTGACGTCCGCCATGGAGCATGGGCTGAATAATGGTGCCTTTGCGTACATACACTGCGCCGACGCCTTGGGGTGCGTGCATTTTGTGTCCGGAGATGGTAAGCAGGTCACAGCCAATGTCGTTGACGTTGATGGCGACTTTGCCGGCGGCCTGTACGGCGTCAGTATGGAAATAGACGTCGGCTTCGCCGGCGATTTTGCCGATGACTTCGACGGGCTGAAGCACTCCGGTTTCGTTGTTGGCCATCATCACGGAGATGAGGCGGGTGTTGGGCTTTAGAGCTTTGCCAATGTCGCCGGGATCAATGAGTCCAGCGTTGTTGACGGGGACGTAGGTGACTTCGATGCCCTCGGACTCGAGATGCTTTGCAGCATTGAGCACGGCGTGGTGCTCGATAGATGAAGTGATGACATGGTCGCCATCTTTGACCAGCCCAAAGACGCCGAGATTGTCGCCTTCGGTGCCTCCGCTGGTAAAGACGATTTCGGAAGACCGCGCATTGACGAGTGCAGCTACAGACTCACGGGCGTTCTCTACCGCGGTGCGGGTCTCCTGTCCGTGATGGTGAATGGATGAGGCGTTGCCGAAGTGGTCTGAGAAATACGGGCGCATGGCGTCGAGCACTTCGGGCAGCACCGGAGTGGTAGCGTTGTTGTCGAAGTAAACGCGCCGCATGACTTCATTTTACGCTTGTACGAACAGGTTTTATTGAGATGCGTCGGTACGTGGAAATTCTGGCGCGGGTTTATCAGGAGAGAAGTTCACGCTCAAGTAATCAATAAACGCATCGCGGTCGGCGGGATCAACTTGCGCTCCCCATTTGATCATCTTGTCCACTTCTTTGGTCCAAGCAGCTTTGCTTAATCGCTGCTGAACTACGACCGCGCTCTGGTGACAGGCGGTGCAAGACTTTACAACTTTTTCCTTTATTTGTGGGTTTTTCGGCGCGTCTGGAAAATCGAACGATTGAGCATGCGCTGCGATCCACGAGAGCGAGAGAAAAAGCGTCGTAATGAAAAAACTAGGCTTGAACATGAATCTTCACCTGATCGTAAGTGTTGTAAAGGTATCCGCTGGGGTTCCAGACGGGAGTCGCGGGTTGCGTGCGGCCCTGACTGTCTGTAGCGCGGGAAAGAATTGTGTAGTCGCCAGAGCGCGGGGCTTTCCATTTGTAGCTCCAAAGACGCCACGCGTACTTGGCATGATCATGGCCGAGTTTGGCGGGCTTCCAGGTTGATCCGCCATCGGTGGAAAGCTCCACTCGGGTAATGTCGGCTTCGCCGGCCCAGGCAGTTCCTTGCAAATGGATTGTGCGATTGTTGCTCTGTGATTCGGCGGGCAGCGCGATCAGCGATTTCACAGTGAGCGCGGTCAACGGGTAAGTGTCATCTGGATTAATGGCCTCACCCGGCTTTCCCGGATGATTGGGAAATCTATATCCCGGCTTCATGAAGTTGCCTTCGAATTCTTTGTCGAGCACTTTGATATCGGTGAGCCATTTGCAGGAGGCAGAACCGACCCATCCAGGAGTAAGTGTCCGACAGGGAAAACCGTGATGATGAATGAGCGGCTGGCCATTCATGTGCGTGGCAAGAAGCGTGTCGCCATCGAGAGCTTTCTCGATGGGAATGCTGCGAATAAATGGCGGGACTTTGCCGAGCACGACATCGGCTCCGCGAAACATGACGTGCTTGCCGGAATCTTTTAATCCAGCTTTTTGCAGTACATCGCGCAGACGTGGGCCAGAAAATTGTGCGTTTCCTATCGCGCCTCTTCCCCACTGAATGCCGGGAAGCTGAGGGCGAAAGAATCCACGGCCATTGCCAGCACATTCAATGATGCTGACAACCGTATGCTGCTCGAATTTTTGGAGATCGGAAAGCGTAAGAGATAGAGGATGCTCGACGGAGCCGGCAACATTCAAGCGCCAATCGGCCACATCGATCGGGTCCGGCGCCAGCATGTGATTGCGCACGAAGAAATGATTGAGTGGCGTAATCCACGAAGTTGCGAACTCTGGCGGCATTTCCAGATCAAGAAACTGTGACGAGCGGACGACCATGCGGTCTTTGCCGGATATGTTGTAACTATTATCAACGGCCCAACTGAGCAGTGGGTGCATCGCTCCCACGGCTGCGATAGCTCCGGACGTGGTGCGAACGAAATCGCGGCGAGAAATCATGGTTGTTTCCTTAAATCATAAATCACCGGATGCAAAATGCACCCGGTGATTCAGTTAACGCTTCGAATTCTCTCTAACTAGAAGGTGTAGATAAGATCGAATTGAAAGCGATTGAGGTACGGTTCGGTGTCGCCGGCAGCCTTGATGGTTTTATTGGCTGACGCGGCGTTGTTCTCAAGCTCACTGTTCAACGTTCGTCCATGCCACCACGTGAACCCTGCGACGGTGTTGCTGCGCAGTTTCCACAAAGCATATATACGGTTTTGAAGGATGTTGGTTGGAGCCCGCTGGTCGCTTTCCGCGAAGGAAGCCAGAACTGCATCCTGTTCCTGCCGCAACCACGCGTAGCCAAACTGCACATCGTT
>JAJPHW010000064.1 GCA_021325035.1 Terriglobia bacterium | reverse complement strand
GATCGCGTTATAGCGCCGTTCGAACTGATGAGCCAATGGTCAAAGCCAAGCTGGTCAGACATTGGCATGGCAAAACGATGCCGCCGCCCCGTGGCCACAATGACTTCTACGCCAGCTTCGTGTACGCGCCGCACCGCCGCCAAATCGGCGGGGGAAATCTGAAATTGATGATTGACGAGAGTGCCATCGAGATCAATGGCCAGCAAACGGATAGGCAACATTACCTCTCAATTTTATCATTCGCACCCGGCATGGCCCTGCATGCTATAGTGCGACTTCACCCATGGGGTCTTTTCTCTTTTTTGCATTTTCGTGGTGGAGCATTTTGCTGCGGGTGGTGGCCCTCGTCCACTTCATCCGGCGCCGCCCCGACTACTTCTGGCTCTGGATTATCCTCATCCACTGGATGGGCGCGCTCGTTTATATCTGCGTCGAGGTTATCCCCGATGCCGGCCTGCTCCGTCAGGGCTTCAAAGTCTTTCCTCGCCGCAAACGTATCCACGAACTCGAAGCCGCTATTTTGGATAATCCCTCCGCCGGAAATTACGAAGAACTCGCCGACCTCTACATGGAAGAAGGGAAGTACGTCCAAGCCCGCGACTGCTACAACAAAGCCATCTCTTCCCGGACGGATTCGATTGATCCCTTCTACCGGCGTGGTATCGCCGAAGTCCGGTTAAGCGATTTCGCGGCGGCCGTGCCTGATTTGGAGCGCGTTGTACGCACAGACCCTGCCTACGATTTCCATCAAGCCATGGGATTACTCGCCCATGCCTACGCCCAAACCGGCCAACCCGAAAAAGCTGACAAACTTTTCCAGGAAGCGACGAAGATCTCTACTTCGTCGGAGACTTATTACAACTATGCGACTTTTCTCGCAGCTCAAGGACGGACTGCTGAGGCCCGCGATTGGGCGCAACGCTTACTCGCCAAGAAACGAAACATGCCGGGATACTTGAAGCGTAGAGAGCGCCCGTGGTTCCGTAAAGCAGAAGGTTTACTAAATAAAATTAAGTAATTGTCATCCTGAGCGAGCGCCGTTCTTGCGCGACCCGAAGGACCTGGGCGGGCCCGCGCGAAGCGTTGCGTTCTTTGCAACTCATAAATCGCGCGTTTGGCCCGCATCCTCACTGATAAACTCAATCCTGCATGGCCTCCATCACTCACCTCGAATGCACCAAATGTGATGCACACTATTCTTCCGCCACTCCGCAGACTATATGCACCAAAGACGGTGGCATTCTCTATGCACATTACGATCTCGCCACCATAAGAACTAAGTTCACCAAAGAATCCCTCAAAGGCCGCGTCGCCTCCATGTGGCGATATGCCGACGTTCTGCCGGACGCTTCTCCCGTCACATTGGGCGAAGGCTTCACGCCCATGCTCCCCAGCCGCGAATTTCCTCATGTCTTCATCAAAGACGAAGGCCTCAATCCGACCGCGTCATTTAAAGCGCGTGGAATGTCCGCCGCCGTGACCATGGCCAAAGCCTACGGACTCAAGAAACTCGCTGCACCTTCTGCAGGAAACGCCGCTAGCGCGCTCGCGGCTTACTCCGCTGCTGCTGGAATTGAAGCCCACATCTTCATGCCCAAAGATGTGCCGCTCGCCAATCGTCTCGAGTGTGAAAGCTTCGGCGCGCACGTCACGCTCGTGGACGGCCTTATCAGCGACTGCGCCCGCATGGTCGCCGAGCGCAAAGAGAAAGAAGGATGGTTTGATATGTCCACGCTGAAAGAACCATTTCGCGTGGAAGGCAAAAAGACCATGGGCTACGAAATCGCCGAGCAGCTAAATTGGCGATTACCCAAAGGCGTGATCTATCCGACTGGCGGTGGCGTCGGCCTCCTCGGCATGTGGAAAGCCTTCGACGAAATGGAAGCTCTCGGCTGGATCGGCCCCGAACGCCCAAAAATGATCAGCGTGCAATCCGATGGATGCGCGCCCATCGTTAAAGCCTGGAATGAAAACAAACCAGTTTCAGAATTCTGGCAAAACGCCGCGACCATTTCTTCTGGATTGCGTGTGCCCAAGGCTTACGGCGATTACCTCATCCTCGATATTCTGAAAAAGAGCGGCGGCACCGCGCTCGCTGTCTCCGACGAAGAAACCATGGACGCCTTTTACCATTGGGCCCGCGTCGAAGGCGTTTTCGCCGCTCCCGAAGGCGCGGCCTCGCTCGCCGCCTATCGCAAACTTCTCGCCAGCGGATTCTTTTCGCCTAACGACGAAGTCGTTCTCTTCAACACCGGCTCAGGCTTGAAGTATCTCGATGTAATCGAACGCTTCTCGCAACGCGCCAAACGCCCCGGCTCGCGCCAAATCGGCGGCATCATCGGGCCTTACTAGCTTCTCGACATTTGATTTTTTAGAGATGTCATCCTTCGGCCCGCGCTTCTCATCTCGGGCCGAGGGATCTCGCGCGGAGCGGCAATGGCGGGCTGCGTAACTCATTTAAATGCAGACAGTTGCGGGCTATTCCTCTGTTTATGTATTAGTAAACTCACCACCAGAGACTTTCTTCCACTTTCCATCTCCCACGCTTTCCCATAACCTAACTACACGCTGGAAAGACGCCAGTTCACCGGCATAGATGGTCTCCCCTATGTTTCCAGCGGATTGCCCATTCCCCCGCCGGAGGCAAGTTTTCACAATGAAGTTGTCGTCCACTCTACTCATATTCATTTTGGCCATCGCGCCCTTTGCCGGCGCGCAAAAAGTCACGCAATTTGAAGGCATTGACGCCTCCAACGACCCCGTCGCCGGCTTTACCGTGGATCCCAATGGCGCGGTCGGTACCAAGCAATATCTCGAATGGGTGGATCAGGCTTATCAGGGTTTCGACAAAGTCACGGGGGCTGCTGTATGGTCCAAGCCCCTGCCCGCAACCACCCCGTTCTCGCAGAACGGCATGTCGGACTGCACCACCGGCGGCGGCAACGGCATTATTCTCTTCGATCATCTGGCCTCCGTCTGGATCGTCGCCATCCGCGAAGGCGGCCCGAATTATTTCTTCTGCATCGCCGTTTCTAACACCGATGACCTTACGTCTTCTACGTTTGGCTGGTACACCTATGAGTTGTCGCTGAACCCGGTCCTCAATCTCAACGGCATCAACTATTATCCCGACTACCCGAAGATCGCCACCTGGCCGGATGCTTACTACGTCACCCTCGATCTCGAAAATCCCACCAAGGGCTATCAGGAGAACGGCGTCGTCGCCTGCGCCTTCGACCGCACCAACATGATTACCGGCGCGGCCATGCGCCCGCCGCAATGCTTCAGCAACTCGAGCACGAAAGGCTGGTATCTTGCACACAGCTTGCTTCCTGCCGATATTGACGGCACCACGCCGCCTGCCGCGGGAACGCCTGAGGCTTTCGTAAGTATTCAAAATCCGGCGACAGGTTCCACGACTTCGAATTCGCTGAACATCTGGCAATTCCACGTGGATTGGAACAATCCCACAAATTCGACCTTCACCGGGCCAACGCCGTTAACTGTGCCAACCTATCAGCCCGGTTGCTACAGCACCAGCAATCCAACAGATACCTACTGCGTGCCTGAAGCCAGCACTGCCCAGACGAAAGTTCGCATTGACTCCGTCGGCGACCGCCTCATGCACCGCTTCGCCTTCCGCCAATTCCCAACCTATGCGTCGTATTTGGTGACGCACGACATCCAGATGGCGCCAAGCGGCCTGCAAACCGGCGTTCGCTGGTATCAGTTGCAATCCAATAACGGTGTCTTCAGCCTGACCAACTCCGGCACCATCAGCCCGGATAAAAGTTATTTCCGTTTCGTTCCCAGCATCGCGCAGGATAAAACTGGCAACGTCGCCGTTGGATACAGCGGCTCATCAACGACAATTCACCCCGCCATCGCTTTTTCTTACTTCAATTTGCCCAAGAACAGCTCTCCCAAAGAAGTTTTGGTGATTGAAGGCACCGGAGATCAGGAAAACTCATCGCATTGGGGCGGTTACACCAGCATGACCGTGGATCCGACCGACGACTGCACATTCTGGTATGTCAACGAGTACTTAAACGCCAACCAGACGGGTACGACCCATACCTGGAAGACCCGGCTGGCGCACTTTGTTTTGCCCGGTTGTTCGTAGAGTGCAAAAAAATGCAACTTGAGCAGCTACGACCTTGTGATTAAAAATTTTGCTTGTAAGTATCAGGAAAAGTATTTGCTTGGGGTGAACGAGGGTAGTAAGATTTAGTCGCGCCCTCCTCCCCTGGATTACAAGAAATTCCAGTGAATTAAGGACACGAAAATGAAGAAATTTAGCATGAACGCACACAACCTCACGGGATTAGCCGCAATCGTGGTTTTCATGGGGATGTGCATTCCCGCGGGCGCGCAAAGTTACACCTTCACCGAGTGGGCAACTCCCACCGCCAGCAGTTTGCCGTTGCACGTCATACCCGTGAGCAGCACCGAATTTTACTTTACGGAAAACGCCAAGAACCGAATCGGCGCCGTCAATATCTCAAGCAACACCGTGACGGAATGGGTGCTTCCCGCCGCTTCCATGCCGCACAGCATTACGCTGGATGCGAGCGGCAATATCGTGTTCGCCGCCTTCAGCGGCAACTATGTCGGCGTCTATAACCCAAACGCTACGACGCTGCAATTGACGAAATATCCAATTCCTACCGCGGGTGGGGGCATCATCCATCTCGATACCCAGCTTTCACCCGAAAATGCTCCTGAATATTTCTTCAGCGAAGCGACAGCCAACAAGATGGGGTTATTGGATCCCAATGCCGTTGGCGGCCCAAGCGTAACCGAATGGAATATTCCTACCGCGAGTTCCACGCCGCGTGGCGTTTCGATTGGCGGAGCAGATGGCACCGGCACGCAAGTATTCTTTGCCGAACTCAACACCCACAAGATTGGCATGTTGGACACATTTACCAACGACATCACCGAGTGGACGATTCCCAGCGTCCGCCAGGTTGAGCACCTGCACTACGTCAATGGCTTGGTGTACTTCGGCGATCTCGCCACCAGCGTGGTTGGTATTTTGAATCCGGTCACCAACGAGTTGAAGGAATGGCAGGCCCCGACCACAAGCGCCGATGTTCCGGATGTTTTCGTAGTCGGCACGAACTTCTACTTCTCGGAACGCGCAGGCACGAAGATTGGTTTCCTGAACACGACGGCGCAGACACCTTGGAAAGATGTGATTCTTAAAGGCGCAAGCGTGGTGGTTACACCAGAAACACCAACAACGACCGCGGTGACTGCAACGCCGGTCACGCTGACTCCTAAAACTACTCCGGTGCAACCGACCATCACGCAGGTGTCGGGTGTGGCCAATGGCGGGTTTACCGAATGGACTGTGCCCACATCCGCCAGCGGACCGCTGGGGATTAACGGTGTCGGTTCCATGGTGGTCTTCGCGGAATACTACGGCAGCAAAGTGGCGACAGTCGTACCCACTGCCTCGCCGATTAGACCAACCGCAGCGCCAGATGGGCAGTAGTATTTAAACCATCTCTATCCAAAACAAAGGCGGGTGAAAACCCCGCCTTAATTATTTTCTACCAGCGTAAATCCATCCCCCAAGCGTATCCGTTCGTAAGTACAATTCTGAGTATTTATATACTTTCCACACGTTGCAGGTTCCTGCATACTTGCGTCATGCCTCCTTCGCCCTTACTAACAAAAATACGAAAAGGTCACCCCTTGCTTGACTGGAAGTTCGCTTCAGTCATACTCGCCATCCTCATCAGTTTCGGTGTCAGCATGGCAATAGCTGAGAGCTATCTTCTTGCATATGTCTTTTTCGTTCTGTTTGGTGCTTACTTGCTCCTGTTTTGGCTGTCTTCTGATGTCCTCAGGAAGCGTCGGCGTAATATGCAGAAACGGGATATGCAGCGACATCCCGACAGACTTGCTGCTGCCGCGAGGAGCTATTGTGTTTGGGAGTGGGGAGGGTCGGCAATCGTCATCCTTTTGGTGGTTGCGTGCATATGGATAACGAATTACGACAAGCGGCAAAAATTTCACGCCGATACGTTTCAGAATCTAACTGTCGAACACTTTATACCAAACGGCGCGGAAGATGACCCCATGAATACGTTTTTTACCGTAACTAACCATGGGACTCACAAGATTAGTAAGCACCACGGAATTTTCTGTTACACCAAATTCGCAGTGGGCGTGGATGGAACAAGCTTTGAAGCAGGGATTGAATCCACAAGAGATGAGAACGGGAATAAACGAGTCATAGGAGGGCCGCATCTAGACCGCATTGATGCTAGTTCCATCCTTGATCGAGGAGGCGATGCTGAGAGTAATGACTGTTTATCCTGGTTTCACTTCAAACCATCAACCTATTGTGCAGATGTGGCAGTGATTTTTTGGTATAGCTTGGAGGATTACCCTGATATTGAAGTCCAGAAATTTTTTAGATTCAAGGCTATAAAGGGCGCAGATAAGTTTAATTGGATTGGGGTTCCTATGAATTCCAAAGAACCTTTTTGCTTAGACACGTTTAAGGGAGACAAGAAGAAACTTCCAGATTGGCTTATATCTGGATGGAACACATGAAGCCCGAATCCATCGAAGGATCAAAAGCAACTGAGAACTTTGAAGAAGGCATGAAAGCCCTCTTCATCGTTCCCAAAGACAAAGTTGTAAAGGTGAGAAGAAGCAATAGAAGGAGGCTGGTTATATTTACCTCCGATTGTAAGTACAATTCTGTCCCAAAATGGGAAACTCTCGCTAGCCTAATTTAAAGGCGATATGAGCGATTCGGGGCCGGAAATGGCCTCAAGGGTGACTTGGGATGCGATCGTCGATCCTGGGGCATTCTGGGGCCATTTAAGGGTGGATTTGGAGGGCTATCCAATGGGCGGCAGCCAGCCTGGAAGCTGATAATTTTGCGCTTTTTACCGCGATTTCGTCGTAACTGCTTCCAGCAGAATAGGTTTCCGTCCAATGGGCGCCATTCCTCCCGAAATGGGATGAACTCCGCCCTCCAAGTCCGTCCATTGGGTGAACTCCGCGGGCACCCTTTGCATGGTTATTTCACAAGCGGATGATCCGCTGCAATCTTTCGATGTGTCGTACATCGCCAGCATGGTTTTGCCCTTGGAATCTTTCAGCGTGCAGGTATAAATCGTGTCTCTTGGCGTACACGCTCGAACCATGGTTGCGCCCCGGCCAACCGTCCAATCGTAAATTTCTCGGAAAGCAAGGCCGCCTTTGTTAAGGCGGTCGTCAGGAATGCCGGTGTGGTTGGCAAGAAGTGCGTGCGGCCCTCCGAAGTCCCAACCATACCAGGTGATGAGCGAAGTGCCCCGCCCCATGAATTGCAGCAGATAACGCCCGACAAAGGCAGCATGCCGGTCGTCATTCGATAGCGCATCTTGTGAAGTCGGCGGCAAATCATCTCCGCCTTCGGTCATCCAGATGGGTTTTCCCTGATTGCCGGTGCGGCGCACGATTGCGTTTACCGCATTTACCAGATCGGGCACATTCACCCGAATGGACTCACGCGGCAGTTTGCTGTCGAAAAGCGGATCGACCGGATCAGGGAAAGCATAGCCGTGGTAGCCGATGATGTCGGCATACTGGCTGCCTCCTGCGGCGAGATAACGTTGCATCAAGCTGCAATCGTCATCGGAGCAACGTTCGGAATCAATCACACGCCGATAACCGAGAATGGCGGTCGAAGTAAAAGGCGGAGAAATCACCTGCGCGGAAGAATCCAGGGCCTTGATGGTGTTGTGAATGTCGCGGCACATATTGGCCAGTTGCTGCATGGAGCCTTTGTACTCGTTGCGCACGTCGGGCTCGTTCCAGCATTCCCAATATTTGATGTGCCAGCCATTCGCGGTCACATGGCGATAGGCGGCAGTGATGAAATCTTTCAGATACTGGTCGTTGCCATCCACATCAGAGGGAGGGAACTCGCTGCTGGTGTTTCCGTTGGCGAAGTTCGGTGTATCAGTAACGGTATAAATCACTTCCTGATGGTGAGCGGCTGCCTGGCGCAGATATCCGTCAAGGCGTTCCCAGCGATAACAAGGGTCTTGCGGGTCAGCTCCGCGACGCGGGGGACAGTTGGCCCCATGAAAGTTTGAGCCCACGGCAATCTGGTCCCAATTTACCTGGGCGCCCAAGCTACGCCATACGCCGAAATCCACCGTGAGCGAGCCACTGCGGCAACATTCATTGGGCCAGGGAGATTGCTGCCCTCCAACATGCGAGGTCTTGTTCATGTCGAGGGCGAAGAAATTGCGTGTAATTTGCTGCGCGTACAGGGAAGCCGCGCAAAACATCCATGCTGTTAGAAACAGGGCATAAGAAAGGCGGTGGTAACGCATCGCTCGATTGTAGGTGGAGAGATGACGGAAAGAAAAGCGGGCGGATGGGAGCATCCGCCCGTGGGAGACAGCAAAATCATTGCAGCAAAACAGGTTTGGCGCCAATGGGCACGACTCCGCCAGAAATTGTTGTGCTGTTGCCAGCCAGATCAATGTACGTGGTAAAGCCGGAGGGCGCGGTGAAACTGCTGGTTGTGCAATTTCCGTTGGAACAGGATTGCGAGGTGTCCCAAACCACAAGCGTGGGAACGCTGCTGCTGTTGGTCAAGGCGCATTGCCAAACTGTTCCCGTGGGATGGCAGGGAGATGTAAATACCGATCCTACAGTCCAGTCATAAATTTGCTGCCACGCCATGCCAGCTTTATTCGGAGAGGCTTGCGGCGTAGCGGGATTATTAATCAAATTGTCGCCATTGCCGAAGTCATAGCCCCAATATGAGAACGTGGCCACACTATTCGATTGCTGAATCAAGGCGTAGCGCGCGTAGAAAGCCGCGTGCATGTCCGGGTCGGCAAGAGGCTGAAGGCCGATAAGATCGCTGCCTTCGGTGTCCCACAACGGTTTTCCAGTCTGCGGAATAAAGGCGCTGAGCGGGGCGAGAATGTCGTTGAAGATATCTTCCGGAATCTGGCTTTGCACATAACCGTGGAAGGCGATGATGTCCACTTTCGTGGGATCGTAGCCGGTGCCCGTAATCCAGGCTTGCAGCCAGGGAGCTACCTGCTTATCTTCTGCCGGCGCGGGTGAGGTGAATTTCGCGGTGGGATCAAGGGGCGCGATCGCGTCATGCATGTCGTTGCACAGCGTATGCAGATCAGCGAGGGTTCCGTTGTATTCCGTGGTGACGTCCGGTTCATTCCAACACTCCCAGAATGCGATGTGCGGCTGGGCGGTATTGTTGGTGCCGTTCACCTGCACCGGCGGCAGACCCTGCACATGGGTGTAAAGAGCAATCAGGAAATTCTTCCAATGCGCGTCGCCATTTTCCACATCATTGGGAGGATAACAACCGCCAGTTCCTTGTGACTGACAGGCGCCGCCGGGATTAGACGATAGCGACGACGGTGTGTAATACGCGGTGTAAAGAACTTGCTGTCCGAATGAGGTTGCGGTGTTAATCCAATTGTCGAATGACGACCATGAATAGCAAGAGCTGGTTGGGTCGGTGCCACCGTCACATGTGGCAAGATCACTCCAACGCAGGGTCGAACCCAAAGAACGCCAGACCGCGAAATTAATGGCTAATTGAGTAGGCCACGGTTCATTAGGGGGCATGTGGCCCATGTCCAATGCGAAGAAGTTGGGTGAAATGGAGCCGGCGGGCGCGTTTTGCACGACTTGCGTCACGGTAGAGGAGGAACTGGCGAGAAAGCTGTTGTCTCCCTGGTAAGACGCAGAGATGCTATGTGAGCCCACGCTCAGGTTTGAGGCGGAGAGTGTAGCAACACCGCTTCCGTTCAACGTGGATGAACCAAGAGTGTTGGAGCCATCCGAGAACGTGACCGAGCCGGTCGGAGTGCCACTACCATTCGGTTTCACTCTGGCGATGAAAGTCGCGACTTCCCCAGGCACAGACGGGTTCGCGGAGGAAGTTATCGCAGTGCTTGTGTTGACTTTGGCCTTGGTCGCGTCGGAAGAACTGCTTCCGCCGCAGGAGGCGAGAACCAGGCACAAGCCAGCGCACAGTAAAACATAGGGGAGGCTACGCATACTTGTTACTTCTCCAAATAAATCACTTTAGTTTTACGGACTAGAAAATTGCGAGTAATTGACAGAACCCACTACGAAGCAAATAGTTGCGTTACAGGGACTAACATTTCTAACACAAATGGTAGAAATGCCCATAAAACAAAAAAGCCGTTTTTCCCAGTGCAGAGCATGGGAAAAACGGCGTGGATACAGCTTTAATTTGTGTGGTTTAGGCGGCTGCCGAAGTCAGCGGCTTTTCGAAAGCGATGGCCATTCCAAATCGTCCGGTGGGCAAAGTTTCGGTACGCACGATTGTGCCCGTGCCATAGAGACGAACGGTTTCCGTACCGTCTTTTTTGAGTGATATGGCGACGTGGACGGCGCGACCCTCCGCCATGGCGACTTCCGACGTGAGATATACGCTGTTCACGCTGGCATTGACCGTAAACGCCTGAATATCGGGCGAAAGGGCATTCTTATAGCGAATAGTGGCAGATTGCCGCAACGGAAAGCGCCGGTACTTGCGGCGCTCCGGCCGTGGCATCAAGTAGTCGGCATTGGATGCCGAGAATACGGTTTCAGGAGAAGAAGTGGTTAAGGGCACAATGGTTCACCGATCTATGCTGAGCCCGCTAAGCGAAAAAGGGGAACGGGGCTTACGCTGCTCTTGCTTGCATGTTGATTTGATACGCGACAATCCCAGCCAGCTACATCTTGCGCAAAGCCGGCTTGAGCACTTTGCCTGCGCTGTTTTTGGGAAGAGACTGCAACTTCACAAAAACTTTAGGATTCAACTTCAACGGAATATTCAATTTGCAGAATTGACGCAACTGATCTTCAAAATCTGTGGACTGAAAATCGCGGGGAACGACGAAGGCTTGAATGGCTTCGCCAAGCACTTCATCGGGAATGCCGATGACTGCGGCTTCGAGCAATCCGTCAAATTCGAGCAACTGTTCTTCCAGGGCCTGACAACTGACGCGTTCGCCGCCGCACTTTACAAAATCGCGGGTGCGGTCGAGAAGATATAGAAAGCCATCTTTATCGATGGTTGCGATGTCACCGGTATGGAGGACCTTATTGCGGAAAGTCGTGGCCGTGGCCTCGCGATCATGCCAGTAGCCAAGCGCGACGTTACTTCCTTCAGCAACGATCTCGCCGGATTCGCCAAGCGGAACGTCATAGCCAGCTTCGTTCACGACGCGAATTTTTACCCCGGGAATGGCCTTGCCGATGGAATTTGGTCTTTCGGTTACGAGATCCGGAGAAAGACAGGTGAGGCGGGCTGTTGCTTCTGTCTGACCGTACATGAGGAAAATTTCTACATCGGGAAGGGTCTTTGCCAGTTCCCGAACAAAAACCGGGGCCAGATGCCCGCCAGCCTGTTGCACGTAGCGAAGATGGGGAAAAGTCATGCGGGGAAGGCTGGATTTGCGCAGCAGAATCTGGAAATGGCTGGGCACGCCGGCAAAGCCGGTGCACTCGGTTTCGACCATACGTTGCAAAACTTTGTCCGGGTACATGAAGCGCGAATCGGTTACCACGCTTGCGCCCACGCGCAAATGAGTGTGAAGCAGGGAAGCGCCGAAGCAGTAATAGAAGGGAAGCACCGCCATGACGCGGTCTTTCGCCGTCAGATTCAAACAGGGAATGATGGACTTGGTGTTGGCGATGATGTTGCCATGCGAAATCATGACACCGCGGGGCTTGCCGGTAGAACCGGACGTAAACATGAGAGCGGCGAGGTCGGCTGCGCTGGCTTCCGGCAAGCGGCTGCCATCAGCAAAACTTATCGCGTCATGATCGAGCAGCGTATGGAAATTGACCAAACCGGGCGTCAAAGATTTCTTTGCGTCGCTGACGATTAAGACATTCGAAAGCTGCTGTGCAAAGGCCGCAGACTTCTCTTGCAAAAATGCAAATCGCGGTTCCGCAAGTTGAACAATGTGCCCCAGGTTCTCCGGTTCGATGGTGGTTGGAAGAGGCACTGCAACGAGTCCGGCGCGAAGAGTTCCGAGATAGGACACGATCCAGAAAAAAGAGTTGTCAGCTAGAAGGAGAACACGATCTCCTTTGGCGCCGCCATTGGCCCGCAAGAATTCTGCGATGGCTGCCACCGCCGATTGCAGTTGGCCGTAAGTGAACGATTCCTGCAACGTGAGCAGTGCAGTTCGCGCGGGATCTTTTCCCGCGAGCAGGAAATCAGCTACGTTGGCAGCATGCGAACGCGGGGACGCGGCTGCGGCGGATTGTGTAAGAACACTGACCACGAGTATTTTGTGAACTATTCGATTTCAGGAACGGGCGACATCAATACAGGCGCGAGATGCAGATAGCGGGTGGCATTGCGCTTGGATTCGATCATGCTGTACATGCGTTCGACCTGCGCCTCTGGAATGCCGACGGCGGGAGCAAGGGCCGCCGCGGGAATGGCATTATTTTTGCCGTAGAGGCACAAATCCATTTTTTCGAGCGGCAGCGAGAAGTAGAACTCTTCCTGGGTTTGCTCCAGCGAGTATGTATCCGTCGTAGGAGTCCGCTCCTGGATTTCTCTGGGGACGCCGAGATAGGCTGCGAGCTGGAACACCTGCGACTTGTAAAGATGCGCAATCGGTTTGAAGTCGGCTGCACCGTCTCCATATTTCACAAAGAAGCCCTGGTCGTATTCGAGACGGTTGGGTGTGCCAGCGACGGCATAATGCTTTAAATCCGCGTAATAGTATTCGATCAGCTTGCGCGTGCGCTGCTTGAGATTGGTGGCAGCGAGAATTCCGAGATAGGCTTCGGCGGTGAGGCGTATCTGCTTGCGTTCTCCCGAAGGTGACTGCACTACGACTGAAAAAATAGGATACTGCCCGGAAGTCAGCAGATCGGGGAGGACGATTTTGCTTTTCCATCCCGGGCCGTATTCGGGCACCACGCGGCGAATGGCAGCATCGCGCCGTTCGTAGCATCCCGCTGCCTTCAGAATCGGGGCGATGTCTTCCAGTTGAGAATCGGCTCCGAGGGCGTCGGCGACCATGCGGCCCAAGCGCAAACTGTCGGAAGAAGAATCGGATTCAGGTGTAAAGAGAATCTGCACGCGTTCTTTGCCCAGTGCACGAGCGCAGAGAAATGCCACGACTGAACTGTCAATTCCACCGGAAACTCCGACGACCGCACCTTTGCGGTGAAGCTGGTGGACGACGGTTTCGCGGATGGCGGCCGTGATGTGCGCAACTTCCGCAGCGGCGTCAATACGAAGAGTGTCTTTTGAAATGGCCAGGGTCGGCTGCATGAGGCTGAACTAAGTTTGTACTTGGGCTACCGCGTTTAAGGATGGAACTTTACGCTGCAAAAACTGGACGAGGCAGTTCACCGAATCGAGGTTTTCAGGAATCAGCTCATCGGGCTCCAGTTCGATGCTGTATTTCTGCTCGAGGAACGAGACCAGTTCCAGAATCCCTGTGGAATCGAAGGTCCCTTTTTCGAGAAAGGAATCGTCGTTTTTTAAACTCGATTCATCGCCTAGCAGGAAGTGGCCGACGATGAAGCTGCGTATCTCCTGCTCAATGGATGGCATAAGTAGTTGGCTGGTGAGGGGTCACGAACTGCTGCATCAGCAGTTGCGTTGAAATCACTCCCACCATGGCCATATTGTCCTTCACGCTCATTGTTGTAGCGTTTCCACTGCGGAACTTTTCCGCAAGATTGCGAACTGGGGAGGGATCAAAAATTCCATCGCGCACAATACTTTCCTGCGCGAGCACATCGGCAACATACCCAGGGGAGTTGGGCGTTGCAAAACTGGCCCCATCCGGAGCGCGATAAGGCTGCTTCGGTCGCTGAAGAATCGAATCTGGCAGCAGATTTTTTGCGGCTTGCTTTAGCAAAAATTTCTCCGCCAAGACACGCATTTTCAGCGTGGGTGGCAATTTCTGGCAGAATTCTACCACGCGGTGGTCGAGAAACGGATAGCGGGCCTCGACCGAATGGGACATGGCCATCCGGTCTGCTTGAGCAGAAAGGATGTAGCCGGGGAGCAGGTATTTCCCCTCTAAATATTGCGCCTGAGCGAAGCTGGGCCAGCGGTAGTAGGCTTCGGGGAGGGCTTCCTGCAACTCCGTGCACGCATCGTAATTTGCCAGATTGCTTTTGACTTCGCGCGAGTACAACGACTTTAGTTTGGCGGTCAACTGCCAGCGCGGCAGGTGAGAAAAGAAGGGACTGGCAATATCCTGCCCGGCGACGCGGAAGAAACTAGCGAGATAAGCTGCTGGCTGCTTCTGGATATTCTCCATGTACGGATACAGCCGCCGCAGAAGCGATGGACGCAGGCGTGATTCTGGCTGCTGCGCCCAAAAACGGCGAATCTTGGCTTCCTTGAAAATGTCATAGCCACCAAGGACTTCGTCGGCGCCCTCGCCGGTGAGTACGACTTTGTACCCGCTGTCATGTACGAGCTTGGATAAGAGAAATAGCGGAGCGGGGGCTGTACGTAAAACAGGTTGCTCTGCGTGCCAAACGACTTCAGGAAAGACTTCGCCGATGTCATCGTTCGAGCAACGAATTTCGGTATGCGCGGTGCCGAGATGTTCGCTGACGATTCTTTGGTGACTGCTTTCATCGAGCGCGGAGTCTTCAAAGGCAACGGAAAAAGTGCGCAGGCGATCTTTGGCGACCCGCTGGGTGAGAGCGGCAACTAAGCTGGAGTCGAGTCCGCCGCTTAGATAAGCGCCGACGGGAATATCAGCTCGCAGGCGAATACGCGTGGCATCACAGAGAAGCGAGAGCAGTTCTTCGGATTTGCGCTGGACGATTGCATCATCCCATGCGTCGTTTGATTCCACGGGATCGATTTCCGAAAAATTCATGCTCCAGTATTCGCGAATCCGAATTTTGCCATCCTGAACCGTTAGATTGTGGCCGGGAGGAAGCTGCTGCACATCATGAAAGCTGGTGCGCGGAGGAAGCGTGACCCAGAAGGTGAAAATCTGATCGAGCGCTTTGAGGTCGAGCTCACGGCTGACGGCTGGATGGGCAAAGAGAGCCTTGATTTCCGAAGCAAAGAGAAATGTCTGATCCGCGACCGTATAGAAAAACGGCTGGATACCCATGCGATCGCGGGAAGCAAAAAGCTTGCGGTTGCGAGCATCCCAGATGGCGAATGCCCATTGCCCATTGAGTTTGCTGACGCACTCTTCGCCCTCGCGGGCATAGAGATGAAGAATGACTTCTGTGTCGGAGCGTGTGGCGAATTGATGGCCTTTGGCGATGAGTTCTTCACGCAGTTCGAGGTAGTTGAAAATTTCACCGTTGTAGGTGATCCAGAGTGAACCGTCGGCATTTGACATCGGCTGCGCGCCACCGGCCAGATCGAGAATGCTCAGGCGGGAGTGCGCCAATCCAGCTTCACGGTCGAGATGGAGACCGAAAGCATCCGGGCCGCGATGCGTGAGCGTTTCCGACATTTTCTTGAGGAGGTCGGGGCTGGAGTTAGCTCCACGCAATCCGATCATCCCTGCTATGCCGCACATGTAGTTTTGTTATCCCGAACTAGAGGCTGCCGTCGCCGTCGAAGGCGGTGGGGTCCCAGGCAGATGGATCTTTTAGCTCTTCCGCCAACTGCTTGTCTTTATTTTTGACTTTGTAGAAGTAGAGCCAGCAGGGTAACTCCCGCTGGTGGGGCGCGATACGGGTCAGTACACGCTGCTTGTCGGGGGCGAAGCCGATGGCTTCCAGCATGTGAATTTTTTGCTCGCGGCACTTTTGCAGCGCTACTGCCAGCATGGGAACCAGATGTTCAGCGTTGCCATCGAGGGACTGGAAATCCACGAGGCGCATGCGTTGAAGTCCGACTTCGTTGTTGTCCTGGCGTAGAAAGACGGCATAGGCGAGCAGGGTCGAACCTTGGGTGATTGTGGCTACCCAGGCTGTTCCTTGCGACAGAGGAAATTGAAAGTGCCAATTCAACGTCTCACGCGACCGCACACTGAGCAGGGTGGAAGAATGATTACTCAGGGTGCGCCAGAAGTCGTCGAATTTCTCGTCAAACTGATTGCAGATATTGATTTTCAGCCCTTCCGGTAACGTCGTCTCTAAACTGGGACGAAAAACGTCTTTCACTGCCAAGGCTGCTGCAGCCGGGTAACTCAACAATCCGGGCCAATCTTTTTGCTGCAACATGCGTGAGGCGAAATTCGTGTAATCAGTAATCCAGAAAACCGCGCGGTTCCATGCGCCGGAAGGCACGCGCGCAAAATGAAAAAGCTGGTGCAGGTTCATTCCATTGGCATTGACGGATGTATTCAGAATGATGTCCGCGCCAGATTGGTTGAAGAACTGGCTGAAAAGCGGAAAGGCGTAGCTGCGGTAATGTTCGTCCACCACGAGACCGCTGCCGCTGGCGGCGAGCAGGTGGCGTCCCTTGAACTCAACATGGGATGGGATATTCGCAATGTGCCCGACAATATCTCCCGCGGGATTTTCGACCACCCAACCGATGCTCCACTTAGCGAGCGTGCGATACGTAGGGTTGCCTTCCCAAAGATGGGTCCATGCTTCGTAAGGTTTGGGCAACATGCCATAGCGTGATTCCAGCACGGCAATTTGCGCGTAGTCGGCAAAAGCCGCTTCACGGACGCGGCATCGCGAGACGGGGGCCGGCTTCTGCGCAGAGGGTTTGGCGGTGGCAATCATTATCTAGAGTCAGGCATTGACCGGAGAACGGGATGAAATCGTGCCCGGCTTGGTTTGCAGTTGCGATAATCCGGCTTTGGCCAGGACGAAATTGCCAATGACCATGGCATCGAGGCCGGAACAGAAATAACTACGCACGGCATCGCGCGGATTCACCACAAGAGGTTCTCCGAAGAGATTGAATGAGGTATTTACCAGAATCGGCGCTGGTGCATGTTCGCCGAATTGCTTGAGCAGACGCCAGAACAGAGGATTGCTCGCCTGTTTTACGATTTGCAGACGAACACGCCCTCCTGCGAATGCGAGCCCTTCCGGAAGAACTTTGTTGTCTGGGTGCTCCCACCCGAGAGAATTCATGTGTTCACAAAGCGTGGATGCTTGGAAATATTTTGCGCAATCTTCTTCCGGCACCGCTAACGCAAAGGGGCGGAACCACTCGCGGTGCTTGATGTAATCGTTGAGGTTCTCTTTTACGTAGCCTCCCCATGGGGAAGCAAGAACGCTGCGATTACCGAGCGCGCGCGGGCCGAACTCAGTTGCTCCCTGATACCATCCCACAATTTTGCCGGAGGTGAGCAGATGTACCGTGGTTTCGAGCTTGCGTTCATCGGTAACGCTGATGGCGTAGCGGGCCTTGCAGTTGTCGAGAACATCTTTGATGTCCTGACTGCGGAAGCTTGGGCCCCAAAAGACATGGCTGGCGATATCCGCTCGCGGATTGCCTTTTTCATGCCACACCCATAAGGCCGCCCCTAACGCAGTGCCCGTATTGCCGGGAGCGGGCGGTACAAACACAGAAAAATTGTTCAAGCGCTTTTCCAGATCGGCAACGAGAAGCGCGTTCTGAAAGATGCCGCCGCCGAGGCAGATATTCTTCAGTCCTTCGCGCTTTGCGAAAGAAGTGACCAAGTCTGCGATGATTTCCGTGACCGCGGCTTGCAAGCTGGCCGCGATCGCTTTCTTTTGGTCTTGCGTAATCTCTTCCGGTGCGGTGGGCAGGCCCAGCTGTTTATAGAATTTCGCTGAAAACGGCAGGCCGCCGGCCAGCCCACGAGTGAAGAAGCTGAAGTCGAGGCTGGGCATGACGCCGTCTGAGCTGCGCAACAACTTCAAGAAAATACCTTTGTGTTCAGGCTCGCCTTCAAGACTCAACCACTGGGTTTTGTGTTCTTCTTCGTGCGGGCGGAAGCCGATCAAATCCGTGACCAGCGTATAGACCCAACCGATGGAGTTCGGGAAGGCGATAGTTTCGAGCACGCGAATCTTATTGCCATCGCCAACAGATAAAGTTCCAGAACGGCCATCGCCTTCTTCATCCAGAGTGAGAATCAGAGCTTTTTCGTAAGGAGAGCAATAGAACGCCGAAGAAGCATGGCAAAGATGATGATCGAGCGTAATTACTTTATCGGCGCTGCTGACTCGTTTGCGTAAGCGGCGAATGTGATTGAGTTGCTGAGCTGCGACACCGCTATCATCGGCTTCGTAATAAGCATTGGCCAGCAACGAAAATGCGGATTGCTTGGCGCGAGTCCACGAACGCCGCCGCCAGCCTTGCAATGGTTTGCTGGCCACGGCGATGCAGTCCAAATCCGTCCAACTCAAATGAGAGCTCTCCAAACAATTCTCAATGGCGGTGATCGGCATGCCGCGAGTGCGCGAGCGCAACAATTTCTGATCTTCGATGCCAGCCTTCACCTTGCCGTCGGCGAGTAACACAGCGGCGGGGTTCAGCTTGAATGAGGAGAGTGCGAGAATGTTCATGTTTTAAGTTAGGAAGCGCGGGATGCGGTTTCCGGTTCCGTCTGGGGAGCTGTGTTACGCGAAAGAGGTATCGGTTTTTTCGCCACCGTGCGGTACTGCTTGAGCAGCCACATGGGGGCGTAACAATAAATGCCGAGGCGGAGACGGTCCCAGGTCAGAATTCTGCGGTAGTTGATGCTGTCTGAGAGCTGTTGCCAGGTGGATGGTTTTTTCACGGCAGCCTGGATAGGTTTACGCACGACCGGCCAAACTCCATGGAATTCATCTTGCCAAAGCTTGATGTAGGACTCGACTTTGCTAAGTTCCGCCGGCGAGAGCGCTTCATCGCGATCTTCGAGCTTGCTGATTTCGTTGCTCTTTACTTTCTCGTGATGTGCTGCGTTCTCGATCGCGGAGTGATCGCCACCGGATAAAGACGCGGTTGCAGGATCAAACGGCAGAGTTAAGAACTCCGAAACTCCTTGCATGACATGGGCGGGGTCGCTTACCAATTCCTCATACGTGACCTGATGTACATGCGCCTTGCGGCGAACGAGTTCGTCGTACTGGCTGCGGAGCAAGCGGCAGCCGAATAAGGCGCGTTCAAACATCCAGCGGCGCGCAAACCACGAGTATTTCACCTGGCCGGCGCGGGCCACACTGCGGCAAACATCGCGCGGATCACGCCAGATGACGATAAAGCGCGCATCGGGAAACATGCTGTGCAGCATGTCCATGCGGTCGTAGTAGTTGGGAGACTTGCAGCCCCAAATTGCATCCGGGCCCGCGTAAGAGCGATAGACGGTCTCGATGGCCGTTTTGAAATCTTTAATGCCACTGGGAATGGATTTGGGATCAATGCCATGACGGCGCAATGCGCCACTCCAAAAATCCCAATGCTCGGTCCATCGCGATTTCTGACTCGCCGGGAAAAACAAGGGGCGAAACAGACCCAAATCGCCTTCGTACATCAAAGCGATCTGCGGATGGCGGTTGAGCAGACGGTAAAACAAAGAGGTCCCGGAGCGCCACATGCCGACGACGAAGAGCGGTCCATTCCCGGTTTCAAAAGAATCGGGAACGGCGCCGTTCGCGCGTGTCGGCGTGAGCTTTACCTGCGACGATGCGCTCATTTTGCGGGTACGCTCGTTTCTGCGACCGCCGCGGCTGGAGCGCAAGCCGACTGATATGCCGTCGTGGTGCGAACTACCTGAGTTAAAGCCGTTCCGATCTGTGCATGGCCCACTGCAGTCGGATGAACGTGATCCATAAACAACGGCTTGCGATCAACCGATTTCCAGGCGTCAATCATATTCACGATAGGAACATTGTTCTTCTTGGCGAAATCAATCATGGCCTGCTGATAGGGATGCAGGTCGGAGGATTGATCATCTGAGCCGAGATCGAGCAATACAACGGGAACGTGGTGCGCCACGGCGTCGTCGTAAGTGTCTTGTAATCCGGCAGTGAATTGATCGACAGGATCATCGGGTTTGTCTTTCTGGGTGTCCCATGTGCCGTGGGTCATCAATTCGCGGAAGCGGTAATAAGCCAAATCGCGCAGCACGCCTTCAATCAGGAAATCGTAGAGGGCACTGTGGCGAAGCATAGACTTCATCTTCACGCCCTTGAGGATTTTCTCCTTTGCCGCGCCCTGCAGATGGACCATGTTCTCCATGCCAGTATTGAAGCTGTAGGCGAGAACTACAAGATCTGGTTGATAGCTGCTCTCCAGAACTGTTTTTAAGCGCTCCCGCACCAGGGAGTTCGGGTAGGCATTCACGCCAGCGTCAATGACCTGGAATTGTTTTCCGCCGCAGCTTGAGGCATTGAGTTGCTGCTCAAGCACTGCGCTGTAAGTGGATTTATCGTTGACGCCCCAGCCCATGGTCACCGAATCGCCAAAAGTAAAAATGCGGAATTGATTGGGCTGCTTGGGGCCGATGTCGGTGGGATAGCGATAGCCTTGATCGTTAATCGTTACGAGTTCTTTATTGATAGGCGTGCGCCGGTCATGCCCAGGCTCCGGTACCCACATCAAACGAGCGTCGGGCTTGTATTCCACAAAGTTTCCGTAGCCAAATAAGCGAAGAACGAGTTCGAGCGCGAGGCAAACGCCGATGAACCAGCCTAATCCGCGCCAGAAACCACCTTTTTTAGTGCTCATGATTGCTTTTTATCCTGGGAGTGGGATCTTTGAAGATATTGCGACCGGCTGCCAAATCGGAGAGGGAATCAGGCAGCCGGCCAGTGTTATGGGAAGCGCAAACCGCGCTCCCGAATTGTGATTTAGACCAGCGCCGGTTGAGGAGCAACGCGTCCGTGCTTGCGCAGTTCGGCTTCGATCCACGGGTAGGTTTTCTTCAAACCTTCGCGCAGGAAGATTTTCGGTTCCCAACCCAGAGTATTGCGCAGGCGGCTGTTGTCGCTGTTGCGTCCGCGAACGCCTTGCGGTCCGGTGAGGTTGTGGCGCTTGCCGATTTTCTTGCCTGCAACTTCGGCGACGAGGTCGACTAATTGATTGATGGTGACCAGTTCGTCGGTGCCGAGATTGAGGGCGTCGTAGTAATTCGATGCCATCATGCGGATCATCCCTTCGACGCAATCATCCACGTACATGAACGAACGGGTCTGCTCGCCATCGCCCCAGACTTCGATCTCACCACCGTCCGGTTGCAAAGCAATCTTGCGGCACATGGCGGCGGGAGCTTTTTCTTTTCCACCGTCGTAGGTGCCGAGCGGGCCATAAACGTTATGGAAGCGCACGATGTGAGTTTCAAATTTGTAATCGTGCTGGTAATAACGGCAAAGTTCTTCCGTGTAGAGCTTTTCCCATCCGTAACCCGGCTCGGGTTCGGCAGGAATGGCGTCTTCTTCCTTCAGTGGGGTGACATTTGCATCCGTCTGTTTGCCGTGCGGATAGACGCAGGCGGAAGACGAATAAAGCAACTTGCCGACGGCATTTTGCCGTGCCGCTTCGAGCATGTGCGCGTTGATGAGGATGTTATTCCGAGCGATGTCAGCGTGATTGCCGGTGATGTAGCCGATGCCGCCCATGTCCGCCGCCAGCGTGAATACTTCATCCAGGCCGCCGCGCGTGGCCAGGAGACATTCGTCCCACTTGCGCAGGTCATGGAGTTCGAATTCGTCGCCGTGCGACGCTTCATACTCCGGCATTTTGATGTCCACGCCACGAACCCAGTGGCCTTCCTTCTTAAGGCGGGTGACCAGGTGGTGGCCGATGAAGCCGCCTGCACCCGTGACTAAAATCCGTTTGCGATTCATACTGAGTTTTCCTCTCCTTGGTTTGAAAACTAACTTTCGGGTGTTGCTTTGGTACTTCGGTTAAAAACTTTTAAGCCAAGCAATTCGAGTGCGACATTCCATACAAATTTTCCGCCATTGATGATGTAGCGGCGCCACAAGCGTTTCGGCTCCGCTAACAGCCGGTAGAGCCATTCCAAGCCGTTTTCCCGCATGAAACGCGGGGCTTGCGAAAGTGTTCCAGCATTCAAATCAAAGGCAGCGCCTACGCCCAGCATGACCGGAACGGAAATCTTTTCGCGATGCTCATACATCCAGCGTTCCTGCTTGGGGGTGCTAAGACCTACCCAGACAATGTCAGCTTGAGAATCGGCAATTTGGTTCATCACCGCGGCATCTTCTTCCGGAGTGAGCGGACGGAACGGAGGGCAGTGAATCCCAACGACATTGATGCCGTATTTATTTGTTGTTACCTCAGCTAGTTTTTCGGCCACGCCGGGCGCGCCTCCGTAGAAGAAATGACGGTAGCGCCCGCCGGTCTGCTCGAAAAATGTCGCCATCAGTTCCGGGCCATAGACGCGGCGTTTGAGTTTGAAGCCGCGCCACCGGCCAAGCCAGACCAGCGGCATGCCGTCGGGAACGACCAAATCGGCGGATTGCAAAATCGAAAGAAAATATCCATCGTGTTGGGCTTCAC
Organism: Terriglobia bacterium; assembly: GCA_021325035.1. GTDB lineage: Bacteria > Acidobacteriota > Terriglobia > Terriglobales > Acidobacteriaceae > JAJPHW01. The sequence goes on along the minus strand of JAJPHW010000064.1, from coordinate 24,604 downwards.
TGACGCCGTGCATACCAGTAACCGCGACATATTTCGGCGCTTTGCGCTCGGCGATCCAGTTCTCCAGAATCTGAATGACCTGGGGAATCTGGACGGCGTTTACGCCCACGCCGAGAACCGGGAAGCGGGTCAGCCCGTTCTGTGGCAATTCCACGACTGGAGATTGTGTTAGCGATGTACTCATGCCAGGGTTGTCGAATAGCTTGACCGCAATTGGGCGGCGGCCAGAGCCTTCTTTCTCCTGCGAATCATTTCGGCGTAGCCCAGCACGACAAAGTAAAACAACGGCGCGTGCCAGATGAGCTCCACGTTGAAGAATGAGTGCACCACCAGAATCGTCATGACGCCGAAACATTCCATAGATAGCTGTCGTTCCATCGGCTTGAGGGTTACGTCTTTGGCGTACTTATAAAGCAGCCACCACGTCCACAGAATGGCGAAACAGAAAAGAACCGTGCCAATGATTCCGGTTCCGACCAGCAACTCGATGTAATCGCTATGGGTGGATCCGGTGTTCGCATTCAACGATTTCATGACGGCGAACTTTCCGGCGGCATAGGCGCCCAATCCTGCGATTGGATGTTCCAGAAAGAAAATCCAGGCATAATGCCACCAGGCTAGGCGTCCGCTAAGACTCGTAAATGCTTCATCGCTCTGGCCGCGTTTCAAGAAGGTTTTTATTATGGAACCTAGAGCGGTAAAGACGATGCCGGCACTGGACAGACCGATCACCATCGCCCCTGAGAGCCCGCGAGAAATAATCAATACCAGCACAATAGCGGCTACGAGCCCGCCGATGGTGTTACGCGTGTTGGCAGCCAGCAATGTAGCAAAGCCGAAGGCAAACACCGCAAGATACCACGACCGCTTGAAATCAAATTTGGCCATGGGCACAAGCCGGCAAATGGCGACGATGCATAACAAAGCCCCGTATTCACCGAGTGCGTTATATCCGGTCAGCGGCCAAACGCCTTTGAGGCGGCCGTCGTCGAGAGCCTCGCTGGGCCAGATACCGATCTGGCACCAACACCAAAAAGCTTCTATGGCATAAACCGACCAGGTGAAATCGAGCAAGGTCTTATATTTCTCGGCATCGGTCACCACGCACAAGATGGCCGAGATGACGGCTATATCCATCGTGTATTCGAGAGATTTGTAAGCCGTCCACGGAGGAAACACCGACCAGATTGTGGATGCGGCACAGAATGCGGTGTAGAAAGCAAGCACCTTGGGAATGCCGGTGAACATAGACTCAACCCAAGGCAGCCGCCGGGTGGCCAGCAAGAAGAAGAGGTAAGCGCCGATCAGACCCTCCGGCCCGATTCGTAACAAGGCCCAGCCGTCCACGGGTTGCTCACGGAATTCTGCAAGGGCGCGAATACGAAACACGAGGGAGCTGACGTAAACGCCATACCAAATTAGGTGCCACTTGTTGAGCTTTGGCCAGAGATAGCGGGCATTTTCCATCACCTGCGGAACGGCCAAAGCCAGCAGCAGGAACCCGAGCACGCCGCCGACGATAAACAAAGCATTCCAGATGCCGTATTTAAGCGTCGTCAACATTGAGATGACGAGAAACGTGCCCATGGTGACGGCGGCAAACACTACGAGTACGCCCATTTTGCTTTGCAGCAAATCGGTGCGCCCGGAATCAGCAGGCCGCCGGTAGATAGTTTCCATTTGACTCATTTGTTGCAGCTCCAACTTGTCTTGCAATGGTTGTCGAGGAATAATTCCGCGAATTTAATTTGCTTTCTTCGCAGCATCCTGCTTCGTTGCGCCCGTCGTCGCGTTTGCAGGCGCCGATGGTGTCGCTAACATTTCACAAACTTTTTGCGCCATCATTTCGCCCCCGAGCTGGTGCCCGATTTCGTTCCAGTGGCCTTGATTGCTGCCGCGGAAGCCATGCAACTGTGCATTGTGCTCCTGCGCATATTGCAGAAATGCCGGGGCAAGCGTAAGCACAGGAACGCCATCCTTTTCGCTTACTTGCCGCACCCGTTCGTCGGGATAAAACAAATCATTGACGCCCAATTTCTTTTCCAGTTGCTCGCGGCGGGTGCCATCAGGATCCACCTGAATGCTGCTGCTGAGCGTTGTCACAAGCAGTTTGGCGTTATGCGCTTTGACTTCGTCATTCATGGCGCCGATCAAATCGTCGGTCACGCTCCAGGCGTCCTGCCAGACCGGATCGGTGGGAGCATGGTAGATGGCGTCATTCAATCCCATCTCGGTGGGTTTCACGCCATCGGTATTTTTGCTGGAAGAGTAGTTTTTGGCGGCGGCCATCACTTGCAGCACACGGGAATTAGCAATTGCCCACGAAAAAATACGATGCGGCAGGCTGAATTGAGACTTCCATCCCGGAGCATGAAGGAAGGCATCGTCGAGAACGAGCTTCCCGTCCTGATGGATGAAATATGGGCGGTACGGGTCATCCTGCAAAATACGGTTGTTGTTCTGGATGTCATTGCCGGTGAAAAAAGCCAGCAATACCAGATCGGGCGAGTAATCCCACGCCGCGTGGCGGAGCATTTGCAATTCCTGGCCGGTGCCATAGCCCGCAACCCCAAAGTTGATGACTTCCGGGGTTTTACCGCCGAGAGCGGAACAGCTGTTCAGGTTCTGCTGCAGCACACTCCAGAAAGTTTTATCTGCCGGCACTTGCAGAGCTTCCGCAAAGGAGTCTCCCAATATTGCGACGCGGAACGTATTAGCTGGCTTATCTTTCGTATGTTCGCGGTCGCGAAGCCCTTCATGATTGATGCTCACATAGACTGTGTTTTCGCCATAAACCATGCCTTTGGCATCGGGACGGAGAGAAACGCCGGTATAAGGGTTCCAAGTATAAAAATGAAGTTTGCCGCCCAAGGCGGGGTAGCCGATGTGGGCAACGCGCAGCACAATCTCGGCAACGGCGAGCGTGATAAGCACGCTAAAAATCATTAAGCTAAGCTTTTTCAGCATCTTGCGAGTTCGTTCCTCTAGTTGGCGAAGGACCCCATGGAAACTGTATGCATGCAGCTTTCGTGCTGTCCAGTAACCATGGTGTTCTAAGTGTTAACTGCTTCTTTTTGAGTGGTTTGAGATTGGCGGGAGTGAACTTGCTTGAGTCCATCGCGCAGCCCATCAATAATCGGGGCGACATTCTCTTCCGAGAACATGGATTCGTGTCCGCCTTGGACCCTGAAGACCTGCATCTTCCTGATCATATCTTTCCAGCTGGCAAAAAAGTTCCAATAATCACCCTTGGGCCACTCGTTAGATTGAAAGAATAAGACATTTCCTGTCAATGGCTTGGGGCGGTAATCATAAGATGAAGGGTGAATAATGGTGTCCAGGTTGCGAAGATTTTGCTCATTCACCCGCAATGCCAGATGATGGTACACGCGCCAGCGCAGGACGTTTAACCGTTGGCCGATTCGAACCAATCGCTCGCGCACCAGGGCCGGCAGAGTGGAAGGAGTTGCGGAGAGCAATTTATTTAAATGAAAGTCAATTTTGTTCCACGTGGCGCGACCGCGGCCCTCACCGGTGAAATTGTGATAATACTCAGGGTTTTGCGCGTCGAATAACGCGAGCACTCCGATTTCCTGGCCGGCGTCCTGAAGCTGCCGAGCCATTTCATACGCAATCACGCCGTTTACGCAAAGGCCCGCAATGTTGTAAGGCCCTTCCGGCTGCACACTGCGCATTTTTTCGACAAGCGCACTGGCGATGTCTTCCAAGCGATATGGAACCGGCAGATGAGCCGCATCGGATGGGGGTAAATCCAAACCGAGCATGGGTTGGTCCATGCCCAGACCGCGCGACAACGTAAGAAACAGTGGACCGCCGCGCACCCAGAACAATGGTAGTTTGCCGCCTTGCGGTTGAATTGGGATGATGGCGCTGCTACCCAAATCTGCTGTTTCATCATTCAACAAAGCCGCTAACTCTCGCACCGTGGGAGAGCGAAAGACTTCGGCCCATGAAAGGGTCTTGCCGAAACTTTGTTCAATCAACAGGATAAGACGGGCCAGCAGAAGCGAGTGGCCTCCCAGCTCAAAGAAACTCTGGTTCGTTCCCACCGGATGCTTCTCTAAAACACTTTCGAAAATCGCCACCAGTTTTTCTTCGACCGCATTTGACGGCCGCTCCCCAACATTCACGAAAGAATCATGAGGCGCGGGAAGCGCGCTTCGATCGAGTTTGCCATTGGGAAGCAGGGGCAATTCATTGAGCGCCACTATCACCGAGGGCAGCATGTATTCAGGCAGGCGCTCCTTCAAAAACCGCCTTAACTGGCCAAAACTTACAGGTGGTAATTTCGGGTCTTGGACGATATATGCAACGATTTCGGCATGTTTGGATTCCGGGTCACGAATGGCAGTGGCAGCTTCCCGCACCCCAGAAAATGATGCGATGAGCGAGGATATTTCGTCGAGTTCAACGCGGAAACCGCGAATCTTGACTTGCGTATCAAAGCGTCCAAGCAATTCCAGTGAGCCATCGGGCAAATGCCGTGCCATGTCGCCCGTGCGGTAGAGTTTGCCGCTACTGAAGGGATTGGGGATAAATTTCTCGGTGGTGAGTTCAGGACGGTTCCAATATCCACGGGATACGTTAAGTCCGCCTACGCAGAGTTCGCCGGGAATGCCTTGCGGAACCGGCTGAAGGTGCGAATCGAGTATATACACCTGCGTGTTGGCGACTGGTTTGCCGATGGAAACCACGGGGCGTTTGGGATGGTGCTCGCATTTGTGCACGGTGGCCCATACGGACGCTTCGGTGGGACCGTATTCGTTGAAAAGAGTGGTTCCGGGCAGGAGCTTGTAATGCTTCTCAAGAAGTTCTGGTGGGCATGATTCTCCGGCCACAATCGCCCGCCGTAAAGTCTTCATCTCGCCATGCGATGCCTGCTCCAGCATGAGGCGATAAACGGAGGGAACACAAAGGAGATCGGTCACTTCATGCTGCGCAACCAGCCGCGCTAGTTCCGGCAAACTTGAAGTTAAAGTGCCGGGAGTCATCACCAGCGTACCGCCGCTGCACAGAGTCCCAAAAATCCCGGCTACAGAACTGTCAAATGCGAAAGAAGAAAGCAATAGAAAACGGCTATGAGAGGCGGCGTAGTACTGCATTCGCGCCAGTGTGGAGTTAACGAGGTTGCGATGCGTAATCTCGACTCCGCGGGGAGTGCCCGAACTGCCAGATGTATAAATCACATAAGCCAGATTGTTGGGGTCCGCTCTTCCGGGTATTTCTTGCCTCGGAGTTCCATCAAGAGGCGTGGCTGAATCGAGGACGACTGTTTCGACACCATCTACTGCGGGCAGCTCTTTGATGCTTGCGGAGTCCGTCAAAACAAGCTGAAGTTGGGCATCTTCGAGGATGAATTTCAGGCGCTGTTGCGGATAGGCCGGATCAAGTGGCACGTACCCACCTCCGGCTTTGAGTACCGCCAAGATCGCAACCAGCATCTCAAGCGATGGCTGCAAGCAGATACCGACTTTGGTTTCAGCGGTTACGCCCCGTCTGTGAAGAACATTTGCCAGCGCATCAGCGCGCCGATTTAAAGCGCTATAGGTCAGGCGGCTTGCGCCTTGTTCGATGGCCGTTGCATTCGGATTTTTTACGACCTGTCTCTCAAAAAGATCATGAATGCAAATGTTGTTGTCGAAATGAGCTTCGGTATTGTTCCATTCGACGAGAACTTTTTTGCGTTCTGCCGCAGTCATGATTTCTGCTTGAGAAATCGACAGATCTGGGTTATCCACCACGCTGCGCAGCAACACTTGAAAGTGCTCAGCCATGCGTACAATCGTGGAAGAATCAAACAAGTCGGTGTTGTACTTAAATCTTCCTGCGATGCCCGTTGGCGAATCGTCCAACTCCAAGACCAAATCAAATTTGACCAATCCTGTGTCCACCGGCGATTGCGTGAGCGCCACACTCCAGCCGTTTTTGCTGGCAGGAAGAGGCGGTTCGAGCGTGAACAAAACCTGAATTAACGGATTGCAACTCAATGTGCGTGCGGGATGGGTCTCATTCACGATGCGCGTGAAAGGCGCGTCGTCGTTGGAAAGGGCATCCAATGTTGAATTGCGAACCCGCTTAAGGGCATTGCGGAAACTGGGGTCTCCCGACAAATCATTGCGCAGCACCAAAGGATTCAAGAAATAGCCGAGCAGTCTTTCTACTTGTGAACGCTTGCGACTGGAACTGACGGTGCCGATGGCAAGGTCATCCGTGCCGGAGTAGCGTTGCAGCAGAACGGCGAGGCCCGTCAACAAAGTCATGAAAAGCGAACTGCCACTATTTCGCGCGAGGTTCTTCAGGTCACCGCTCAATTTTGCATCCAGGGCAAAGGGCTGAATAGCGCCTCGGAAACTTTGCACCGCAGGGCGCTGATGGTCAGCTGGGAGAGGCGGCATGGTGAGGCCCGGAATTCGTTCCCGCCAATAGGCCAACTGTGATTCGAGAGCGCCGCTCTGCGTCAGCCACTCGCGTTGCCAGAGGGTAAAGTCGGCAAATTGCAGCGGCAACTCCGGGAGTGGAGAAGCCTCGCCGCGTTCAAAAGCGGTGTAGAGAGCTTCGAGTTCAGGCAACAGCACGTGATAGATGGACGAGCCATCGAAGATAATGTGGTGCAACGTCAGATAAAGGCGATGGTCGTCATCCGCCAAGTGAATCAATAGTGCGCGATAGAGCGGACCGTGCGATAAGTCAAAGGGGCGTAGTGCATCTTCGGTAGCGAGGCGTAAAGCTTCGCCCTCACGCTGGTTCTTCGGCAAACTACGCAAGTCTTTTACGGCGATGGCAAACGGCCCCGCAGGTTGAATCACTTGAACCGGCTGTCCATTTACAACTTGAAAATTGGTGCGCCATGCTTCATGCCGGCGGACAATTTCAGTGAGAGCTTTGGTCAGCGCTGCGACATTCAAGGCACCGGATTTGCGGATCGTCACAGGCTCGTTGTACAGAGCAAGGTTTTGCACGAGCTGCGAATGAAGCCAGATTTGCTCCTGGCCGTACGACAGCGGAACGGACGAAGTCCCATTGCGGCGTTGAATCTCCGCCGTTGTCGTGCGCTGTGTCAGCTCTGTAGCTACCGAACTCATGATTGAGAAGTTTTAATTGCGGGATGCAGTAAATGAAACTTGCAAAGCGGTCAGTCCGCGCAAGCCGAGATTGTCGCGCCAGACCAACGGGCTGGGTTCAAGTTGCAAGTTGGATAAACGTCGCAATATAGTGGCGAAGGCAATCTGCCCTTCAATACGGGCCAGAGGCGCGCCAAAGCAAAAATGCGCGCCCCATCCGAAGGCGACATGACGGTTGTCTTTGCGGGTCAAATCGAGGTGGTCGGGGTCGGCAAATTTTTCGGGATCACGGTTCGCTGCGCCCATGACCGCAAGTACCGCTTGGCGCTTGCGGATCTTTTTTCCACCGAGTTCAACGTCTTCATGCGCCAGACGCCCGGTGTATTGACTTGGGCTTTCATAGCGCAAGAGTTCTTCGACAGCCACTTGAATGATCGAGGGATCGTCTCGCAACTGTTTTAACTGCGCTGGATTTCGCAACAGAGTCAAAATGCCGTTTGCGATGAGATTGGTCGTCGTTTCCTGGCCGCCAACCATGGTCAAAATGGAATTGGCGATAATTTCCTCTTCGCTGAGGCGATCACCATCCACTTGCGCTTCGATCAAAGCGTTCACCAGGCCGGGCCGCGGTTTTTTGCGCAACTCGGCGATCATCCGCCCAAAATACTCGATCAGGTTTTCCAGGCTGCGAAGCACACTCTGCGTGCGATTGGGATTGTGCTGGAAGTTGCCGAGCATTTCCGCAAAGTCGGCAGACCAGTTTTTTAACTCCACATGATCGGAAGCTGGGATCCCCAACATCTCTGCGATGACGATTGCAGGCAGCGGTGCGGCGAAGTCTGCGATGACTTCCATGCGGCCTGATTCCAAAACTTGATCTATCAGGCTGTCAGCAATTTCTTGAATGTGCGCGCGCATGACCTCGACGCGTTGCGGTGTGAATGCGACCGCGCACAATCCGCGAAGGCGCGTATGCATGGGCGCATCCATGAAAAGCATTTGCTGCACCATGACCTTGGCGATGGGGCTGATACCCGCCAATCCCATGGAGTCGAGTTGCTCCGGTGTATATGTACGGTTAGCGGAGAAATTCGAGAGAACATTCACCACATCAGCATAGCGAGTGACAACCCACGCATGAAGAAACGGGTCCCAATGCACCGGATCTTCGGTACGCAGCTGGCGATAGAGCGGATAGGGATTGGCCAGAACTTCCGGTTCGAGCAGACGGTAGAGGCTCAGCGTAGAGGCCTCCTTGCCCGCGGCGTCTGCAAGTATTGAATTTGTATTTGCCATGTGGCGATACGAAAAACGATGGAGGAGCGGTCAGTCCGCTGCTGGACTGATTTTTGACAGTCGCGTTTCGATTTCCACTGCGAGCTCCGCCGCGGTGGGGGAATCGAAAATGCGGCGTAACGAGAGTTCCACGCCGAAGCTGTCGCGCAGACGTGCGATCAACTGCGTACCCAATAAAGAGTGGCCGCCCAGAAAGAAGAAGTTGTCCTGCGTGCCAATACCGGGTACACCAAGAAGTTCTGAGAGAATTGCGACGATGCGGGCTTCTATGGCGTTTTGGGGCGAGCTGCGTTTGCCATCACCGATGATATTGCCGGCGTCAGGCAGAGGAAGTTGTGTGCGGTCCACTTTGCCATTGTGATTCAGCGGCAGGGTGTCCATGCGCACAAAAATGGCTGGCACCATGTAATCGGGCAAGCGTTCGCGGGAAAATTCAATCAGGGAAGTGTGGGTCAACTCTGAGTCTGGCACCGGCACTACATAAGCGATGAGCTGTTTGCTGTCGCCGACATCTTCACGCGCGATGACCATGCTCGCCTGCACGCCGGGGTGTTGGTCGAGCAGGCTGACAATTTCATTGGGCTCAACGCGGAAGCCGCGAATTTTGATTTGTCCGTCGCGGCGCCCGATAAATTCGATTTCTCCGTTGGGCAGTTGCCGCGCCAAATCTCCGGTGCGGTACAAACGCGCTCCAGCAAGCAGCGGATGAGAAATAAATTTCTCCTGATCGAGATCAGGGCGGTGGAGGTATCCCCGCGCCAGACCAGCGCCGCCGATGCACAACTCCCCGCTTGCCCCCGGAGCGACTGGCTTCAATGCTTCATCCAGAATGTGAACTTCCACGTTGTCAATGGGGCGGCCAATGGAAGGCTGGCTTTCGTTGTTGCCGCGCGGTGGTACAACTCCGGACGTTGTCACGACGGTACATTCGGTCGGGCCATAGTTATTCACGACTTGAAAAGGTAGATTCGACGCTGGGTATCTATGTAACGTGTCCGCGCCGGTAAGCAACGTGCGCAACGAGCAGTGCGAAGGCCACTCCATGGTCATCAACCGTTCCGCAAGCGCGGTCGGGACGAAGCCAATTGTGATTTGTTTATTCAGCAGCCACGCATGGAGAGATTGGGGCGTGAGCCGCGTCATCTCATCGCAGAACGTGACACTCGCGCCACTCGCTAGGTAAGGCCAGAGTTCCCATACCGCTGCATCAAAACTCATGCTTGCAAGCTGGCTGGCGCGATCAGCGGCGGTGATGTGAAACGCTCGCTGATGCCACAAAATCAAATTCAGAAGTCCAGCATGAGTGATCTGCGCGCCCTTGGGATGACCATCCGAACCGGAGGTATAAATCACATACGCGAGATCTTTTCCTGATTGTGCGGCATCGAGTGCAGTACGCGGTTGCCGCGCAATTTCCGAGGTCCGGTGATCAAGTTCGACCACTGTTCGTTTGCCGGTTGCCAGCGTGCGACTAATGGCGTTCCTGGTGATGAGAACTGGAACGCGCGAATCCTCAAGCATGTAAGCGAGCCGCTCGGCGGGATAGGCCGGATCGAGCGGTAAATATGCGCCGCCTGCCTTCATAATCGCCAATGCTGCCACCACCATGGCAACGGACCGTTCCAAACACAAGCCGACGAGTACGTCCGTGCCTACACCCAAACTGCGCAGATAGTGGGCGAGTTGATTGGCCTGGGCTTCGAGTTCTCCGTAAGAAATAGCCTCGGCTTCGGATTGCAGCGCCGTAGCATCGGGCGTCGTGCGCGCAAAATAGCTGACCATTTGCACCACCGATGAAGGCGGAGCGCTTGTGTCAGGGATTATGCTGCCGTTCGGGAAGCGCAAAATTTCGCTTCCTGCCGGGGGGGCTTCCGCAGGTCGTTCCGAACTGGACATAGATTTAGTAATGGCCTTGAGTACAACCGGCCGGGGAGAGACCGGGAGGAATTAAGTTAGGGATCACATACCACTAAGCAGTCGAATGCGTGGACGCAGACGCGTGCTCTGCTACATATTCCGGATGCTGGGCAGCCCATTCTGCGTAAAGTTCACCGTTCGTCACGCGCTTTAATTGCGGACGTTGCGAAATCATGCGCAGCATGTCTTCAAATTTGTCCCAATCGCCGTTGTCGTCGATTTCCCAGCTATGCATGGTCAAATGGGCCACTCCGCCTTCTGCTTCAACCACGTCAAGGGCGCGCTCAAAATGGCTTTCCCATTTGGTTTCCGTATGGTAAACGCGCACGTAATCCATGATGCCGCGGAAGTTTCCTTCCAGCAGAGCATGACGAAGCTGAATGCTTCGAGCATGGTTGTGGGCCTGGGTGCTTACCCCAAAACGGAAAGGACTGTCGGGGAAATCGGTACGGTTCAATGCGCAGGTGCGAGCGCCGAGAAACCCGGCACGCTCAACCATGCTGATGATATTGCGCGTGTACTTGCCGCGCGGGTAGCAAAAAGAAGAGACCGTGCGGCCAAGTAAATCCTGCAGCCACGCTTTACCTTCAGAAATTTCCAGCCATGCCCGTTCAGCCGTCACTGTAGTTAGAGGCAGATGATTCAAGGTATGACTGCCGATTTCAAAACTTTGGGCGATCTCCCGGAGTTGCGTAGGGTTCAGCACTCTGCGCTCAGGATTCCGCGCCGGCGCATAAAAAGTCGCGGGAACTCCGTATTTCGTCAAGAGCTCCGCAGTAAGCATGTCGAGAGGATGCCCATCGTCCACACTGATGCTGACGTAAGCCGTTCTATTCACAGAGGTAGGCACTATCGCAGTCTTTTCCTGCGGCTCCAACACCTTCACGTTTTGTTCTTCGCAGTTACAGCTCATGCATGTGCCGTCTGTTCACACACCGCGTCAGAATCTAGTACGTTCTTAAAGCCGGTCCGCGCTTTGGTTTCGGTAGAAAGCACGGAGCCATAAATCTCCATCAATCGGCGGTAGTTCATCTCAGCTGTGTACTTATTTTCGAACTCCACTCGCGCTTGTTTACCGAATTGCCGCATTTCCTCGCGTCTGGTCCAGGCGTATTCAATTTTTTTTGCCAGGTCATTTGCGTCTCCAGCGCGAAAGTGAAGACCAGTTTTACCGTCCTCTACAATTTCCTTCATCGCGCCGATGTCAGATGCAACGACGGGCACTCCGCAAGCAAATGCTTCACATAACGTGAGCGGAAAATTTTCGTATAACTCGCTGGGGAAAATCAGAAAACGAGCGCCTTTCATCTCTTGCATCACACGCGCTCCCGGGACTTGCCCGAGATACTGTACGTGCGACCCAAGCGCTGCTGCCTCCCCTTTGAGTACATCTACTAGCGGCCCCGTTCCCGCCAGACGCAACGGAATCGCTTGCGGCAGCTTTCGCCAGGCTGCCAAAACCGTCCGCAATCCCTTCTCTGGGGATATGCGGCCGATGTACAACGCATAATCCCCGTCCGTTGTACGTTCTCCCGGATCGGGGTTTACAAAATTAGACTTCACCATAATACGCGTAGGTTCAAAACCCGCACGCAAAAAATTACTGCGGGAAAACTCGGTCAGGGCTATATATCGGTTGATGAACTTGGAGTAAGTCCCTGCTGCCCGATGCCAGGCCAGCATAGCGGCGACAGACGCCGTGGATAAACGCGAATCCCGGTAGCAACCGTGTGCGATGCTATGCCCCAAGTGTGACTCACAGTCATGGCATGGTTTGCCATTCCGGAAGAACGTTGCAGCCGGGCAGAGTAGGCGATAGTTGTGCAAAGTTTGTACGACCGGCACTCCAAATTCATGACACGCGCTATAGATCGAAGGCGAGATGACCATGAAAGTATTGTGCACATGAACCAGGTCGGGCCGGAACTCACGCAGACGGCCTTCGAAATCGTGCTTGGAATCTGAATTCCAGACTACATTTACTGCCATCTGCATGCGCTGAAGTGGCGAATATTGTTCGATTTCGTGATTGCTGCGCTGGTATTCCTCGACGGTGTGTCCATGCGCGCGCAATAGATCACGTTCGCGGGCGCAGACTACATCTTCGCCGCCGGGCAACTGATAAGTATTGTGTACGAGAAGGATCTTCATGCGGGAACTGCATGAGTCGAAAAATACTGAATGTCTGGATTTTGGAAGTATCGAAAGCGAATTCCTCGAACGGAATTCGCCTTGTGTAATTATCCGCGGTTGACCGCGAGAAGTTGTTCACCCGCCATCGAACTGGCTGCCGGTTCATGGCGCGCATAGCCCACACGATCCATCACGTCGCCTGCGTAGTGCTCAATCATGGCGAGTTGTTCATCGGTGAATTTGCCTTGCCAGCCTTTGACTTTGCCAGCGCCGACAAACTTGCCGCGAACGGATGCTTTACGGGGCGATTGCAACTCTTTGGCGCGCATTTGTTCAACGGAATTGTTGGCGATGGCGCGGCGCACATGCTCGGGGTCGCGCTCAAGCCCTGCAAAGTGCAGCAACTTGGTGAAGCCCGCTTCAGGATCTTTGCGCAAATCTTCATAGCGCATGATTAAAAGATTATCGGTGCCGTAGTAGGGGCAATCAAGCCAGGAAGCCACATGGGCCTGCCATGATCCATAACCGGTGACTTTGCCTTTAAAAAATACCTTTAGGAATTTGTCCATGTCGCCGTGAAAACGGTCGAGCGCGGTCATGAAGGCAAATTCCGAGAGGATTACGTCGCGCACATCGCGCATGAGATAAATCGATCGCTTGTACTCTTTGCGGAAAGGTTCATGCGTGCCGATGAGCCGTCCACCGTTGGGAAGCACGCTGCGCGCGCGATCCTGCATGCCCACACCTAGCAGCAGGGAGTTGACCGATTCAAAGGTCGCACTCTCACCCGTGAGGATCTCAAACATGGTGAAGCGCGTCCATGTTGTGCCGGATCGGGGATAGGTCGAGAAGAAAATATCGTGGGGATTTAGTCCGCGGTGGCGTAGCCACATTACGGGAATGCGGACCGGGGTCTTGGACAACAGGAAGCGAAGCTTCGCTTTCCTGGTCTCGGGTTTCTTGGCCGCATTTTCCTGATTCTGGGTACTCATTGGTTTACTCCGCTCCTCGTTCGTCAACGTAAATACAATAAGTTAGGACGGTTGCCCGCCATCAGTCGCTAACGATTCATTCATAATTACTTGTGCAGCACGTTGACGAAGTTTGCGCCGCAACACTACAAAAACCATGATCAAGGAGCTGAAATCCGCCAGATTTCCACCCCATATAGCTCCCTGCAATCCGAAGAACCAGGTCGCAGGCACCCCGATTACTAATGACCCGATCGTCGCCACGGCGAATGCCTTGAACACTAAATCCGGCGCTTCCATACCCCGGAGGGCGATGGCCGGGCCATAAGCCGCACTCCAGACGATGGAACCGATCGCTACGATCGGCAGAAGATGCACTACATCCAGATATTTGCCCGAGTACATCAAATGAAATACATACTTGGGAAAAGGCAAAATCAATGCCCAATAAACGACTGCTCCTGCAAAAGCGAGAAGCGTCATCTGTGCTGTCAATGCGGTCGCGCCTGACCCATCTTTCCGCGCTGCTACTCTGGCGGCGTAGGGCAGGAACAGCATGGACAATGCAGCTTTCACTTGCTCGAGAGGCAGCGTCAAATTCATCAGCGCTTTGAGTTGGCCCGATGCCGCCATCCCGTGGAAAGAACTGATTAGCGGGTAATAAATATTTGCGGGAATCCAGCCTGCCACGCTACTGGCCAATGCCCAGCGCCCATAACCCCAATGTCGAGACCAGGTTTCACTCAGCGAAGGACCGGCTTCTCCGGGAGGAAGTTTGGCTCGCATGCGGATCCACATGGCGACACCCGTCCCGAAAGCGCCGAAGGCGATAAGCAAAAATGCGCTGAAGGGAGACAGCAGTCCATGCCGAAATGCAACAAAAAGCGCCGCCATAATCAGGCAGCAATAAATGAGGGAACCTGCGGCGGCTTCAGCGGGTGACAGTTCCAGATAAAACATTCGCCGCGCGAGTCCAAATACAAGAACGCACGGAGAGGCGATGGTTACTCCCGCCATGGCTCCAGCAAGACCACCGGCATGGCTAAAGCTATGAAGAACAACCGCTGAAATGCCGAGAACAACGCACAAAGAAACAGAAATAACCAGATGAATCCGCAGCAGTGTGCTGAGATATTGCTTGAGGCAGTTGTGATAAGACGAACCGCCGAACACCGCCATCGGCTCAAGCACAAGCGCCTGATAGACCAGCGACAGCAAAACAAAAATACCGAAAGCAACTGCATAAGCGCCATATTGATCGGCGCCTAACCATCGTGCCAGCAAAATGCTGATGGCAAAATTCGACCCCGAAATCAATCCCTGATCGGCAATGGCAAATCCGCCTTTGCTGGCCAGAGGCAGCAACCTTTTCCGCACCGTGTCGCGATGAACGCCGAACATGCGCGGAGGCAGCACCGTCCACGGCCAGCCTAAAGTAGCCGGCTCACCTGCATTCTCGCTGGCTTCCAGAGAAGCCTCGATGCTGGCACGCATCTCAACCGCTATGGCAGCATCATCGCGATGTATTTCCGTGGAATTCAATTCGGGCAAAATTCGATCTCCGGCCTAGCTGACGGCCTGTTCAACATAAGAACGGCTTGTGCGGGCCGCTTCGTCAATGCAGCCTTTGAGGCGTTCGGCGAAGGTGGCCACCTGGGGCTCGACGAGCACCCCGTAGTGGTCGCCGGAAATATCCTGAAATTCGAGACCACCCAGGGCAAGATTCTTCCACGCGGCATACGGATTGCTGGCGGCGCGCAGCGATTTCTCTGTAGCGCGGAACAATGTGATCTTTCCGTCGTAGGGCTTCAGCGCATATTGCTCGGCGGCACGAGTATTGGCAAAGAATACGTTTTTCAAAGAGCGGGGAACGCGCAACGCGCGCACGCGCCGTCGTACGCCTTTGTAGAGGCCACGGGGCAAGTCTGAAAACAAAAACTTCGGAGTGGGCCTGGCGAATGACTTCAGCAACGATGCAGTTTGCGGCTTTACATTTCCCGGCGATGTGTCGAACAGGGCTAGAAATGCAACTTGCTCACCACGAGCGGTGAGTTGGCGCGCCATTTCGTATGCGACCAATCCGCCAAAAGAATACCCGCCTATAAAATATGGGTCTTGCGGCTGCACACTGCGAATATCCTGAAGATATTGCGCCGCCATTTCCTCCACACTCGTCAGACACGGGTGGGTCCCATCTAATCCGCGAGCCTGTAGTCCATAGAACGGATGTGTCGGCCCCATGTGTCGGCCAAGATCGCGAAAGCCCACAACATTTCCGCCAACTCCGTGGATACAGAAAAATGGCGGGTTCGCGCCTTGCGGCTGAATGGCAACAATCGAAGACCAAAATTGAGAAAGCCCGTTCTCCGGATTTTCCAGCGCGGAGCTGAGCTGTTCGATCGTGGGAGCTTGTAACAAAATCGCCAAAGGAAGTGGACGCCCGACAATCTGGCCAAGGCGATGCATCATCCGTGCGGCCAATAAAGAATGTCCGCCTAATTCAAAAAAATTATCTTGAAGGCCTACAGGACGGCCAAGCAATTCCTGCCAGATTGTGGCAATCTTCGATGTTAAACTTCCGTCGTTCTTAATAGCCGGCACACCCGGCTGCGGCTGCTGCTGCAACGACAAAGCGCGGCGGTCAATTTTGCCGTTTGGAGTCATGGGCATCGCATCAAGCGTAATAAACGCCCAAGGCACCATGTAATCGGGCAAACGGTCTTTCAAATAATTCCGTAGATCATCGCTGCCGCCCGCTAACGAGCGCGACAGAACCACATACGCGACCAGGCGCTTTTGCCCTGGGCTGGATTCCTGCGCGATTACGGCAGCTTCGCGAATATTTTCATGGCGGCCCAATACCTCTTCGATCTCGCCCGGTTCCACGCGGAAGCCGCGGATTTTAACTTGATTATCCTGCCGTCCGAGAAATTCGATTTCGCCATTGCTGCGATAGCGCGCCATGTCGCCAGTCCGATACAAGCGGGCGCCCGAGCAAAAAGGATCGGACACGAATTTTTCCGCAGTCAGATCAGGACGATTTAAATAGCCGAGCGCAACACCATCCCCGCCGATAAAAATCTCTCCCGGCGCGCCGATCGGAACTTGTTGCAAATTCGCATCCAGCAAATGAATTTGCGTATTGGCAATCGGGCGCCCGATGGGAACGGCGTTCAATGTGCATCCACTATTTTCTGGTGCAAATGCGGTTGCGATTACGCTGGCTTCGCTGGGGCCGTAAGTATTTACCCAGCTTATTTTCCCCCGCACCCGTTCCTGCCAACGCGTGAGTCCGGCGACTGAAACTTTTTCCCCGCCGACAATCACTAAACGCAAAGCCTCCGGTAATGGCAGACGCGGATTTTCGTGAAGGTAATTTGTCCACTCATGCCAGTAAGCCGTCGGCAAATCCAGAACACTGATAGCCTGCCTCTGGATAAAACTCATGAATTCGGCAAAACCGAGAGAAAAGTCTTCCGTTTTGAAAACGACAGTGCCGCCAGCGGCCCAGGTGGGAAAAATTTCTTCAATCGCAATGTCGAAGCTGATGGAAGAAAACTGTAGAACGCGGTCGCGCGGACTCAATCCATACAAGCTCAATGAGGCCGCGCTGTGATTCACCAAACCCCGATGCCCAAGCAGCACGCCTTTGGGCGTGCCCGTTGAGCCAGAGGTGTAGATGATATAAGCCACGCTGTCAGGCGTGGCCGTCGCCGGAAGATTTTCAACGGCATAGGCAGAGAGCAGGGAAGAGAGAGTAGTGAAATCGAGCGTTTGCGTGGATGCCGGCGCGATGTCCGGCAACTGTCCATGCTTTGTGAGGAGGACTGGAGCCTTTACGTCTTCAAGCATCAGTTGCAAGCGTGGCTGGGGATAGCTGGGATCGAGAGGTACGCACGCGCCGCCTGCTTTCAATACGGCCAGCAAAGAAATCGCAAATTCAGGGGATGATGCAAGGCCGATCGCAACGGGTATGTTTTTTCCTACACCTAATTTTTGCAGATGGCGCGCCAGTTGATTGGCTTTTTCATTTAGTTCGCGATAGGTGAGCTGTTGATTACCAAGAACGACTGCAATCGCTTCAGAATTTGATCTGGCTTGCTCTTCAAAAAGTTCGTGCAGACAGGACGACGAAGGATAAGCTGTCTGCGTCTGGTTCCAGTTTTCAATGAGCTGCCGTTCAGCCGCCGACACGCCAGGCTCCGCCGAAACAGGATGGTTGATCGGCTCTGGCACTCGGCTTGTGGAAATTTGACTCACGGAATGATGTGCAGGTGAAACAGAGGCACGATCAGAAAAGGCCTCTACGGCCGGTTGGTTAAGCCGCTCCCGATCCGCGAATGACGGCGGGGATGGTACGCAGCAGGATTTCAAAATCCAGCCGCAGCGACCACTTGTCAATGTATTGCAGGTCCATCTGCATCCATTTTTCGAATGGAATGGAACTGCGTCCGGCAATTTGCCACAGGCAGGTGATGCCAGGGCGAACGCTGAAGCGGCGGCGTTGCCAGTCTTTGTCGAATCCTTCGTAGTCGCGAACCGGCAGAGGGCGCGGCCCGACGAGACTCATATCGCCACGCAACACGTTGATCAACTGCGGCAGTTCGTCAATGCTGGTTTTACGCAGGAATTTTCCCAATGGAGTAATGCGCGGGTCATTTTTGATTTTGAATACTGGCCCGGAGACTTCGTTCAAATGCTCAATCTCGCGCATTTTCTGTTCCGCATCAGGAACCATGGTGCGAAATTTATAAATCTTGAAGCGGCGTTTGTTCAGGCCCATGCGATATTGCGCAAAAAAAACAGGACCTTTTGAGGTGAGGTTAATGAGCAGCGCCACGATCAGCAGCGCGGGCGCCAGCATGAGTAGAACCAGGGAAGAAATGATCACATCCACAAGACGTTTGACATACACCGGCCAGCCATCCGCCATGCCGGCATAGTGCGTCATCAGGGATGCGCCTTCGATTTCTTCAGCTTTGGCACGCCGTCCGTTGATGTCGAAATAATCATTCAGGACGCGAATGGTGATGCCTTGCTCGTCGCAAATTGCGCGAATATCCGAATTGTGAAAATTGAGTGAAGCCAGCGGCAGGGTCACGATGACTTCATCCACAGGATGCTGGCGCAAATATTCGGGAAGGTTCTCGAGATTAGCCACTAAAGCGAAACCGCTTTCTTTGAACTGTGGCAGTCCATGCCAGTCGCGGTCCACAAAACCCAAAATGTGATATCCCAGGCCCGGTTTGCATGCAATTCGGTTGGCAAACTCGAGTGCGCGGGGGTTGGTTCCCACAATTAGCATGTGCCGCAGATTGTGTCCGTGAACCCGGACTCGTCCCAGCGCTGCCCGTAAAGCAAAGCGCACCGAGATTGTGACACTTGTGGTGTAAACCCAAAATACCGCCAGAAACAGCGGCGAGACCATCTTTATGCCGAAAGCGACGGAAGCAAGAAGAATGAAGACTGTCCCGGAAGAAGTCGCTTTGGTGATGTCAATAATGTCGTAACGGCGGCGCGACATGCGTCGCGAACCGTACATGCCGAACAATCCAAAAATCGCGTGCCAAACCAGTAGAAGTACGACAAACAGCAGAATGTTCCCCAGTTTGACGCGCATGGAGAACATCTCTTCGAAGGAGAGCGCAGACTTGGTATAACGCATCTCCACATAGGCTGCTGCCGCGAAGCAGGCAACCATCACCAGCAAATCGAACAGCTTGAGCGCGCTTGTCAGCAGTTGCCGTCGAGCCGTAACCATGGAAGGTTCCTGAGATTTGATTGGGGGAGATTTCGACGAATGAAAAAACTAAGCTACCGTTTTAGAGCCTGCGATAAACCGACTCCGGTACCGGGAATTGCCGTTGATTAAGAATTGCACCGAGCACGCGAACATTGGCGCTTTTGGCTTCCTGCAACATCTTCTGCGCAATTTCACGTCGCGACGAGTTGGCCTTGATGACTAAAGCAATACCGTCGCCTGCCGTGGCCAGAGTGAGCGCGTCGTTAAACAGGTTCATGGGCGCAGCATCAACGATTACATATTCAAACTGCGCGCGCAGTTGCTGAATGCTTTCGAGCAATGGCTGGGTTGCGGAAACTGCCAGGGCGGCCTTTTCCGGCGTTCCGTTGGTGAGCACCCAGAGGTTGGGCTGTGCGGTATTCCGCAGATAGTCCTGCGTGCGCCCGCCATCGAGGACCGCATCCGAGAGTCCCTGTTGGTTATTCAACGAGAAGACTTCGTGCAGGGCCGGCGAACGGAAGTTGCCGTCGACGACGCAGACGGAGTTTCGCCCTTGGGACGCGAGTGTTTGGGCGACTTGTGCCGCCAGCCAGGTGCATCCCGCGCCGCGCTCGACGCTGGTGAAGACAACCACACGAGCGCCATCGGGCTGGAACAGGCGCTGCGTCAGCTTGTTCAGTTCTTCACGCGAGAGCCCTTCGAGAGCCTGAGGCAGGATGGCATTCTCAACCGTGCCTTCAGCTGGCGGAATCCATGCGGTCGTGGCGGCCGCGGATCCAGTCGCGGCGGGTTCCAAGCGTTGCCGTTCTCGTTCTTCTTCTGCTGCCTTTTGCAGCAATTCAAAATTTCTGCTCATAGCCCTAGTGTCCTTTTCTTGGGGGAGTAGCCGCTTGCCGTGCTACTAAGTATGAATTAACTACGGGTTTCGCGTAGCACATCCACCGGTAGATGCCTGGAAGATGAGCCATTGCCGTTTAATGAAAAACCATTGCCAGTTGCTGGAACCGCTGCCAGAACGGGAAGGTTGAGAATGGACTCAATTTCCGCGGGTGTGCGGAAGGAAGCGTCCATACGCTCCATCACGAAGATCAATCCGGCGCAAGCGGTAAAGGCAAGCAGAACCCCGACCAATGCGAAGAGCCAGGGGGACTGTGCCGGATAAACCGGGACCGCCGGCTTTTCTTGAATGGCTACGTTTACCAGTTGCGTTGTATCCAATGCCTCGGTGATGCGCGCTTCTTCGCGTTTTTGCAGATAGAGCAAATAATTCGCTTCTGCTGCTTTTGCATTACGGACGAGATCGCTTTCTTCCAGTCCAGCGGTTTCCAGCTTGCGGATAGCGTCCATATTCTGGTTGATAACCGCTTCCAGTTCAGCGGCCTTTGATTGCGCGCCCTGCACCTGTGTTTTGTCCTTGGCCAGTTCGTCGTCAATCCAGTTATAAGTCGGATTTTGGTCGGTTGTGACTTCCTGCAACGGCTTTTGACCAGCCAGCGCAGCCTCAGTTTCCGCAATTTCCTTGTTCACTTCCACCAACGGCGGATAATCTGGCTGATATTTGGAGGCAAGATCGCTTTGCTTCAATTGCAGGTTGAGCAACGTGCTCTTCATCTGCTGAATTGTGCCGGCATCGTCATTGCTGTGTACCTGCGTCGTCATGCGTGCATTGGTGGTTTTCTGAAGTTGCTCCAGAGCGGTAATGCGGCGCTGCGCTTCTGCAATTTCCGTGCGTGTCTGGCCTAGTTGGAAGTTGAAGTCATTAACCTTTTGAAGGGCAAGGTCACGCGCCATCATTGAATTCGGCGTGCCGTTATTCTTGGGGAACGCTTTCAATTTGCCTTCGGCATCGTTTAACTCTGCTTGTGCTTTCTGCACTTGCTGATCGAAGAACTCGTATTCGCCAGCAGGATGGTTTACGTCTTTGTGGTGTTGCAGATAAACATTGTCCAGCGTGGTCAAAACGTACGCGGCCAGCTTTGGGTCACTCGAACTGTAAGCAACTTTGAATACGTTGGTTTTCGGCAACGGATCAACCCTGAGGCCGCCCTTTAGTTTTCCAAGCGCTTTCGCCACCGCTTCTTCCGGCTTGCGCTTCCAGAAGATCCACTTAGACATTTCGTGCTTGTCGAGTCCAGTTTCGATTACGACTTGGCGAAGGACGTCGTCGCTCTTAATCAACTCAGCTTCGGAGTTGATCATTTCTTCCGTGACGTACGTATTCGAAACGGCAGGGTTGCCCGGTGAAGCCGTAACTACAGGGTCTACGCGGTTCATGCGCACCAGAATTTCTGTGTGCGACTCATACAACGGCAGCATGGCCGCCACCAGTGCGGTGCCCAGCAGCACGGCAAAGAAGCAGATAATCACCGCTTTGCGATGGCGGAATCCCATTGCCGCTAAATCGCGCGCCGTCAGCGAAATCCCCTGCTGGCCGGAATAGACTACTAACTCTTGATTTTCCATTTTGCAATCTCCTAAAGCGATTCAGCTCAGAATGTTCGGGTCTGCGCGCCGAGCGCGTTCACACTGTAAATGGGTAGCCACTGCTGGATCTTCGAAGCCGCGTTCTTGGGAACGAAAATCAAATCCCCCGGTTGCAGCATCACGTCCTCCGAAAGATCGTGTGCGCTCTGCATCTTCTTAACATTGACGACACGCGCTTCCGCCCAGGTATCATTTACCCGGCGATAAAGTATGACCTGCGAATGTTTTGCATATTGACTCTGAAAACCGCCGGCCATCGCCAACGCTTGAACCACAGTAGTATCGCCGCGCAATTCATACTTCCCGGGGCTCCGCACTTGGCCGTCCGCGATGAAGTATGGCTTCTGGAAGTCGCGCAGCGAAATAGAAACCTTGGGTTTGGAAAGAATCTTGGAATAGGCGTCGGCAATTTTCGCTGTTGCCTGTTCCACGGTGAGATCGCGCACGTTCAGATCTCCGACGCTTCGTAGCGTGATGTATCCGTCCGGTTGCAGGGAAACTGTCTGATTCAACTCCGGTGTGTAGTCAAACAATACGTCTATGGAGTCGCTCGGTTGCAGTCTATAGCGCGTGTGGCGCTCGGAGAAACTCGGTGAACTCGTGGTCGGTGGAGGCGTCGCCGGCGTTGCCGAAGGCGCTTCCGTCGTGGCTTGCGTTTGCCAAGCCAGTCCCGGCAGTGACAGAAGCATGACCACCATCGCAATCGAAACAATTGTTTTTTTCATAATGCAATCTCCCAACAATCTTGGACAATATAACAGGGGTCAGACACAGCTTCGCCCCGTCAGTTTTTATTAGATTCCCAGCAAGTTATTCCACAGCAAGCACTTCAGAATCGTTCTGCGTTCTTCCATGTTGCCTTGTGTGCCCCTAATTCCACCGACAGATTTTCCACCCACTCACGCGTTGCGCGAACCAGTTGCCGTGCAAAAAAATGCTTGAGAATGGAATTGGAAAACATATCGAAATGCTTGTCATTCATTCGCGTATTTTCGTTTTCGATCCCCAAGTTTTTCTCGCCGCATGTAGCCAACTTAACAATGGGTGAGTCTGTGGAGGAGGGCTTGGTTGTTGTCGAAAACGAGCTACAACAAAACCAAATCGTTCACTAACAATATAAGAAATAGTGGGTACCCGCGAAGAGGCGAAAGGTTTAGGTGCCATGGGACTGTTTGGCTCAGAGTACTGAGGCCCGATTTACTCCCATACGCTATACTCTAAGAAGGTTAGGTATTGTGATATCATCGTATAGATTATAAAGAACTTAATGGCATAGAGTAGGTCAAACCACGGGTTTGAGACTATGCGGTAACTATGACTAAGGGAACCAAAAGTACCCCATTTTTTAGGGGTATTGACTTGACGAACTAGGTTCCTGCGACCACGATGGAAAGTGGGGCCAGGCTAGTTCGTTTGGATATTGTCCAGTTTTGAGGTGTTGTGAAAGACTTTATGCCTTCAACCAGCGCGAATGCTAAGCCCCCGGCGATCCGTGTGCTCATTACCGATAGCACCCGCATGGGCAGCCAGCTCTTGGCCGACGCATTGCGTCGCCATTCGCAATTTGACATTGTGTCGGTGTGCGCAACGGCTGACGAAACTCTGCAAGCATTACCTTCCGCCAAGCCCGATGTTGCCGTGATCAGTCTGAAGCTGGATGAACAGCCTACCAAGGGGCTGGATGTCTGCCGTCAGGCGCGTTTGTTGTTGCCGGAATCCAAGCCCGTATTGCTGTTGGAAAGCTCGAAACGAGAAGCCGTTCTGGGAGCATTTGGCGCAGGCGCGCGAGGAGTTTTCTGCCGCACAGAATCAGTGGAAACCCTTCGCAAGTGCATCAGCGCCGTGCACATCGGCCAGGTCTGGGCCAACAACAACGAAATTCTTTTCCTGCTGGACGCTTTTGCGGATTCAGCGCCCCCGCGTCTCACTGACGCGCAAGGCACTGTGCTGCTTTCCAAACGGCAGCAGGATATTGTGCGTTGCATCACGGAAGGATTGTCGAACCGCGAGATCGCCGAGAGGCTCAAGCTGAGCGAGCATACTGTGAAGAATTACATCTTCCGGATTTTTGACAAGCTGGGAGTTTCTACCCGCGTCGAGATGGTGCTCTACGCCTTTAGCCAGCGTGAGCAGCAAAAAACAGAATAAAAATACTTCACGACAAGAAAAATGGCGGCCCAAATGGGCCGCCATTTTTCATAGCAGGGTGAGAGTTATTGCACGGTCAGGGTAATCACCGTTTCATGCTTCACTACGCTGGTTCCGGTTGGGCGCAGCGTATAAGTGCCCGGAGGCGTAGTGGCCGCTACTTTCACGGTGAAAGTGGACGTGGCCGGATCGCTGCCGTCCAGAGTGATGGAGTTGGGAGAGGCCGTGCAGGTGATTCCGGCGGAAGCGCCGCAAGTCACCGCAATGGGCTGATTGAATCCGACCAGCGGGGTAAATGTGACGGCAGAAGTTCCAGTGCCCCCAGCGGACAATGTGAGCGCATTGGGATTCGCCGTGATGGTGAAATCCGGCGCCTGCCCCGAGAGAGCGATCTTTTGCGTGGGATGCCCGTATGCGTTGTCAGAGATGGTAATGCTGCCTGTACGCAGCCCGTAACCAGTTGGGGTAAACGTCAAAGTGTACGTACAGCGGTCGAGTGGCGCGATAAGGTTTTGCGCGCAAGAAGTGCCATTGGTTGCCGTCAGCGCGAAGTCGCCGGCAACAACGGGGGCTCCGCTCAAAATGAGATCGTCGCTGCCTTGATTCACCAAGCCAAAACTTTGCGGCGAACTGGTGACACCAATCTGTTCTGCCGAAAAGGTCAGGGCGTTGGCGGTCGTCGTTGCGATAGCCGACAATGCAATATTTCGCACGCGATTATTTCCGCCATCAGCGATATATAAGTCGCCAGACCCATCTACGGTCACGCCGAAATTATTGAGATAAGCCTTTGTCGCCGGGCCGCCATCGCCCGCAAATCCGTAGTATTT